>JBGOUY010000008.1:0-31493 GCA_041477795.1 bacterium | reverse complement strand
CCCGGACACGCCCTGGCGCTGGTGCGGACGCTGCACGAGCGCTTCCCCGCGCTCAGCTACGACGCCACGATCAAGGTCGAACACCTGCTGCGCCGCCGCGAGCTGCTGCCCGAGCTAGCGCGCACGGGCTGCCTGTTCATCGTCACGGCGGCGGAATCCCTCAGCGAGCGCGTGCTGGCCGTGCTGAACAAGGGCCACACGCGCGCCGGCCTGCACGAGGCGCTGCGGCTCACGCGGGCGGCGGGCATTGCCCTGCGCCCGACCTGGGTGCCGTTCACGCCCTGGAGCACGTTGGAGGACACCCTGGAACTGCTGGACTTCATCGCGGAAGAGCGCCTGGTGCACCACGTGGACCCGGTGCAGTTCGCCATCCGCCTGCTGGTGCCGCCGGGCTCGCTGCTCCTGGAAACGCCGGAGTATGCGCCCTTCCGCGGGCCGCTCGATGCCGCGGCGCTGACCCATCCCTGGCGCCACCCGGACCCGCGCATGGATGCCCTGCAACTGCGCGTGGCCGCCCTCGTGGAGGCCGCCGCGGGCGCCGGCCAGGACGCCGAGGCCATCTTCCGCGCGATCCGCGCGGAGGCCCTGGCGACGGCCGGCCGGCCGCCGCTGCCGGACGCCGCCCTGCTGCCCCCCGGCATCTCTCCCGCGGCACCCCGCCTCAGCGAACCCTGGTTCTGCTGAGCAGAGCCCAGCGGAGACCAGTTGGCCTCCTTCCTGTAGATCGAATCGAACGCCTGGGTGCGACGGCCGAGCGTCGCCCCCCGATACCGCGCCATCGTCGGTCGCTGACCCGACCTGACCGGGCCGGAGGAGGGGGCGGAGTAGGGGCATAGCATGCTATGCCCCTACTGAGGCGGCCACGCTGGGCTCGGCGCGGATGTCGAAGCGCAGGGCCGCGTGGGCGCGGCGCAGGGCCGTCTCCGCCTGCTCCGGGCGCTCGGCGCGGGCGAAGATGAAGCCCAGGTAGCGGTGCCCTTCGGGCCAGGCCACGACGGGCTGTGTGAGGGGGATCGCGATCTCCACGTCCACAATGGCCGGCACGGCCCGCGCGGCCTCCAGGCCGTGCACCGCGTGCAGGGTGCCGCTGCCCGGCACGGGAATCATCAGGACGCCCGCCGCCTGGCGCTCGCGCTCGATGGCGGCGGGCGCCTCGCCCAGGGCCTGGCGCAGGATCAGCTCTTCCAGGGACATGCCCGCGCCGAAGCGCAGGGTGCGCGAGCAGTGCCCGCCGATGGAGCGCGTGGCGATCTCCACCACCCACGCCTCGCCCTCGTGCAGCCGCAGCTCCGCGTGCACCGGCCCGGTGCGCAGGCCCAGCGCGCGCACCCCCTGCGCGGCCACGGCCACGGCGCGCGCCTGCAGCGCCGCGGGATGGCGCGAGGGCGTGATGAAGAGCGTCTCCTCGAAGAAGGGCCCGTCCAGCGGATCGGGCTTGTCGAAGCAGGCCAGCAGCTGGAACTCCCCAGCGCGGATCATGCCCTCCAGCGCCACCTCCTGGCCGGGCAGGAAGGTTTCCACCAGCACCTGCCCGGCCAGCGCGCCGCCCGCCTGCTGCAGCTCCGGGTCGGCCAGGATGCGCCCGATGCGCTCGAAGGCCGCCACGAATTCCTCCGGATCGTCCGCCCGGATCACGCCCCGGCTGGCGTTGAGGAAGAGCGGCTTGAGCACGCAGGGGTAGGGCACCGTGCGCGCGATGGCCCGGGCATCGCCTCCCAGCGGGAAGGCGCGGAACCAGGGCGACTTGAGCCCGGCGGCCTGCAGAATCTCTCGGAACACCCGCTTGTTGCGGCTGGCCACCGCCGCCTCCTCCGGGTTGGTGGGCAGGCCCAGCCGGGCGCTGGCCCGGGCCGCCAGTACGGTGGCCGAATCGTCCACGGACACCACCGCTTGCAGCGGGCGCTGGCGGTGCAGCCGGCCGATCTGGTCGCTGGCCGCCTCGGTGTCGCCGAAATCCAGGGAGACCACGCCGCCCGGGTGCAGGCCGGCCAGCGGATCGGGGCGGTCCAGCCCCACCACCACCTGCACCCCCAGCCGCCGCGCCGCCTCCAGGAAGTCCGTCGCGCGATAGGTCTCGGTGCCCATCAAGAGCAGGACGTTCTTTCCGGATACATCTGTCATATCAATTGGAAATGAAATTATGGAAAGCGCCTTGCCGCGCTGCCCGCTCCGCTTGACCGCTCCCACTGCTGAAGCACGCCGCCCGCCGGGCCGATGGCCTCAGCCGGCGGTCGCTTCGCCCGCCAGGCCCTCGAAAAACTCACGCGTCATGCGCTCGGTAATGCCCCCCAGCAGCCGCATGCCCACGCGGGCGATCAGGCCGCCCACCTGCAGGTCGCCGTGGTAGATCAGGCGCGTGCCGCCGTCCTGCTCCTGCAGCTCCACGCTGCCGGCGCCTTTCACGAATCCCGGCTTGCCGGAACCCTCCACGTGCAGACGGTAGCTGGTCGGCTCGACGCGGTCGCTGATGCGCAGCGTGGCCTTGTAGGTGCCCTTGATGGCCGCCACGCCGATCTTGAGGACAGCCGCGTACTCGTCGGGCCCGATCGCCTGCAGCGATTCGCAGCCGGGCATGTGCCGCGCCAGGATCTCCGGGTCATTGAGGACGGCCCACACGCGTTGCAGCGGGGCCGCGATGTTCACCTCGCCTGCCAGATTCAAGCGGAAGCTCGCTCATGGGTGAATACGAAGCGTCGCCTGCCGGTCAGTATAGCGCGCCGGCAGCGGCGCTCCCAAGCCCCCTGCGGGTGGGGGCCGTGGAAAAAGCGGTGGAATGGGCCGCTTGGGCCCGCTTGGAGGCAAGGCGGGGCCGGCCGCGCCAGCGCGGCCGGCCCGTGCGCAGCGGGACGCTAGCCGGCCAGGGCCTGCTGGATGGCCCGGGCGGTGTACACCTTGGCCATCTGCGTGCGGTAGGCGACCGAGCCGTTGAGCGGGTCTTCCATCGGGTGCTTGATATCCGCGCCGATCTTCTCCGCGGCGGCCTTGATGTTGGCAGCATCCAGCGCCTTGCCGGCCAGCGCCTTTTCCACCGACGTGGCGCGGAAGGCTTTGGCGGCCACTCCCGTCACGCCGATGCGGGCGCTCTTGCAGGTCTTGCCGTCCATCTCCAGCGCCACGGCCACGCCCACCAGGGCGAAGCCGGAGGCTTGCTGCGCGAGCTTGGCATAGGCCGTGTGCTTCCCGCTCAGGGGCACGCTGATGCTGACCAGCACCTCGTCCGGCGCGATGGACGTCGAGAGCGAGTCCACGATGAAGTCGGCCACCTTCACGGTGCGGGACTTCTTGCCCTGCAGCGTCAGCTCCGCATCCAGGGCCAGCGCGGCGGCCGGCAGGTCCGCCGCGGGATCGGCGTGCACCAGGGCCCCGCCAAGCGTGCCGCGGTTGCGCACCTGCACGTCGCCCACGGCCGCCGCCGCCTGCGCGAGCAGGCGGCACTTGTCGGCCACGGTCTTGTTGCGGCTCAGCTCGTCGTAGGTCGTGCGCGCGCCGATGACCAGCTTGCCGCCCGCCTCCTTGACGCCCACCAGGTCGCTCAGCTTGCGCAGATCGACCAGGTGCTGCGGCGCCGCAAGCCGGAATTTCATCAGTGGAATCAGGCTCATCCCACCGGTGATGACCTTCGCCTCGTCGCCGTAGCGACCCAGCAACTGGGTGGCCTCCTGCAGGGAGCCGGGGACGTGGTATTCGAACTTCTCCGGGAACATGGCGTCCTCCTCTCCTTAGGCACCGCGTGGGTGGATGGCGTTCCAGATCTTGTCCGGCTTGAAAGGCATGTCCAGGTGCTTGATGCCCAGCGGCGCCAGGGCGTCCATCACGGCGTTGAACACCGCCGCGGTGGCTCCGATGGTGCCCGCTTCGCCGATGCCCTTGGCACCCAGCGGGTTGACCGGCGTGGGCGTGGTGGTGTGGAGCGTCTCGAAGTGGCCGAGCATGCTGGCCTTGGGCACGGCGTACTCGGTCAGCTCGCCCGTGAGGAGTTGCCCGTTCTCGTCGTACACGACACCCTCGAAGAGCGTCTGGGCCATGCCCTGGGCGATGCCCCCGTGCACCTGCCCGTCCACGATGAGCGGATTGATGATGGTGCCGCAGTCATCCACCGCCACGAAGCGCTGGATGTGGATCTGGCCCGTCTCCTTGTCGATCTCCAGCACGCAGATGTGCGTGCCGAAGGGGAAGGTCAGGTTCGACGGCTCGAAGCGGCTGGTCTCCTCCAGGCCCGGCTCGATGTCCGTGGGCGTGGTGCCCGGGCCCTTCCAGGAGAAGTCGTAGGCCATCATGGCGATCTGGCCCAAGGTCACCTTGCGCGACGGATCGGCTTTCGCGAGCACCTCGCCGTTGACGTAGTCCACGTTCTCCGGCTGGGTATCCAGCATGTGCGCGGCGATCTTCTTGGCCTTCTCCTTCACCTTGCCCAGGGACATGCTGAGCGCGCCGCCGCCCACCGCCATGCCGCGGCTGCCGTAGGTGCCGTTGCCATAGGGCACGGCCATCGTATCCGAGTGCAGCACGCGCACGTTGTCCATCGGCACGCCCAGCTCGTCGGCGGTGATCTGCGCGAAGGTGGTCTCCTCGCCCTGCCCGTGCGGCGAGATGCCGGTCAGCACCGTCACCATGCCGGTCGGCTCCACCTTCACCGTGCTCACGTCCCAGAAGCCCACGCCCGGAGGCGCCAGCCAGGACGGCCCCACCCCGCACAGCTCCACGTAGGAACAGAGGCCGATGCCCATCAGGCGGCCTTCGCTGCGCGCCTGCTTCTGCTGCAAGCGCAACTGCTTGTAGTTGACCGTTTCCAGGGCCAGGTCCAGGGCCTTGCTATAGTCCCCGCTGTCGTAGACCAGCCCGGTCGGGGGCGTGGCGGGGAAGCTGCGCAGGAAGTTCTTGCGCCGCACGTCGGCCGGGTCCAGCCCCGTCTCGCGGGCGATCACGTCCATCGCCTTCTCGGCGATCATGGTCGCCTCGGGCCGGCCGGCGCCGCGATACGCGTCCGTCGCCATCTTGTTGGTGAACACGCCGTATTGCTCGAACCAGAACGCCTTGGGCGCGTAGCAGCCCGTCGCCATGACGGCCGTGAAGCCCCCGATGGACGGCGTGAGGAGCTGCATCTGGGCGCCCAGGTCGCTGAAGAAGCGCAGCTTCAAGGCGAGCCAGGTGCCGTCCTTGTTGAAGGCGATGTCCACGTGCTGCACCTGCCCGCGCCCGTGGATGGTCGCCGCGAAGTCCTCGCGCCGCTTGCCCGTGTACTTGACCGGGCGCTCGAGGGTCTTGGCCAGGTAGGGCACCAGGATCTCCTCGGCGTACAGGTTCAGCTTGGAGCCGAAGCCGCCGCCCACGTCCGGCGCGATGAAGCGGATCTGCCCTTCCGGATGCGGCAGCACCATGGAGAGCACCGTGCGCGCCAGGTGCGGAATCTGGGTGGAGCTCCACACAGTGAGCTGGTCGCGGCCCGGGTCATATTCCGCCACGGTGGCGCGCGGCTCCATCGCCATGGGGATCAGGCGCTGGTTATCGAAGCGGAAGGACGCCTTCAGCTGCGCCTCGGCGAACAGCTTGTCCACTGCCGCCTTGGCCTCCGGCGTGGGCCCGCCGGGAATGTGGAAGGCGATATTGCTGCCGAACTGCTCGTGGATCAGCGGGCTGCCGGGCTGGATGGCCTTTTCCACGTCCAGCACCACGGGCTGATCCTGGAAGTCCGCCTCGATCAGGTCCAGCGCGTCGTGGGCGATGTAGGGGTCCGTGGCCACCACGGCCGCGTAGATCTGCCCCACGAAGTTGACCTTGTCGATGGCCACCACCGGGTAGGGCGGCACGTTGAGCTTCACGCCGGCCGAATAGTGGTTGCCCTCTGCGTTCTGCACGCCGCAGGGCACGCCGCCCACCTTGCCCGCCAGATCCTTGCCCGTGTAGGCGGCCACCACGCCGGGCAGCTTGCGCGCCTTGGAGACGTCCACGCGCTTGATGCGGGCGTGGGCGCGGTCGCTGCGCAGCAGCGCCAGGTGCAGCATGCCGGGCAGCTTGACGTCGTCGGTGTACTTGCCCTTGCCCGTGATGAAGCGCGGGTCCTCCTTGCGCTTGATCTTCTGGCCGATCATCTTGTTGGGCGTTGCCATAGCCATGGGATCGCTCCTCGTTCGATGCCGTGCGGGTGCCCGCGCTGCCGCGCCGGTGTGCCGCTACGCCGGCGTGTCGCGGCGCGCCTAGCGCTTCATCTTCTTGGCGGCCGAACGCACCGCGTTCACGATGTGCTGGTAGCCCGTGCAGCGGCAGAGGTTGCCCTCCAGACCGTGGCGAATCTCGTCGTCGCTGGGGTTGGGATTGCGGGAGAGCAGGTCGTAGGCGCTCATGATCATGCCGGGCGTGCAGAAGCCGCACTGCAGCCCGTGCTCCTCCCAGAACCCCTCCTGGATCGGATGGTACTTGCCGTTCTGCTTGAGGCCCTCGACCGTCAGCACTTTGGCCCCGTCCGCCTGCACGGCGAAGAGGGTGCAGGACTTGACGGCCTTGCCATCCAGCAGCACCGTGCAGGTCCCGCACATGCTGGTCTCGCAGCCCACGTGCGTGCCCGTCAGGCTCAGGGTCTCGCGCAGGTAGTGGACGAGCAGCAGGCGCGGGTCCACCTCGGACTCGTGCGGTGTTCCATTTACTTCAACATTGAATTTTGTGGCCATGGTGCTTGCCTCCCCTCACCGCGCTGGCACGGCCGCGCGAAGGGGCGGCACGGTGCGCGCGCTGGGTTGGATCGATGCAGCAGTTGGATCGATGCAACAGACTGGCAGGGATCGGCGCACTGTAACGCCGCGACTCCCCCCCGAGACCCGTGATCCTGTTGCCCGGACGGGCCGGGCTGTCTCTGTATACTTGACCTCTAAGACTTTGACCAGACGGGGGGACCTGTCAATGGCGAACGGGTGTGTTCCCACCGCGTCACGTCTGGCGGGCCGTCAACCGCCGCCCTTGAAGAACTCGCGCTCGAACCGGGCCAGGAACTCGCTCCGCTCGGCCGCGGAGTAGCCGCAGAACACCAGCTCGACGCGCGTGACGGGCATGCTCACCACCGGGCTGAGGCGCCGCTCGCCCTCCTCGGAGAGGTGAATCTCGAGGCGCCGACCTACGCCTGCGACGACGATGCGGCGGCCCTCGATGGCATGCGGCTGCGCGCCGAACACGCGGGGCAGGATGCGGAAGAACTCGCGGTGCGTGACGCCCATCTCCTTGGCCACGCGCACGCCGGCTGCCGCCACGGCTCAGCCTCCCGCGATGGGGGGGAAGATCGCCAGCACCTCGCCAGGCTGCAGCACGTGCTGGCGCACCTCGTCGGGCAGCAAATGGCGGCCCTCGATCATCACCAGGTGCGCCATGCGCTGCGGAATCTTCAGGCGCTCGATGACGTCCTGGGGGGTCGCCCCGGCGGGCAGGTCCAGCTCCACGCTCTCGCCATTGGAGCCCGCCGGCAGCTTGTCCCGCAGCATGGCAAACAGCTTCACGGTCACGATCACGCGAACCCCTCCTCCTGCCGGGCAGGCCCAGCCGGTGACTAGATACTTGGTGAACGTACTTCGCGACCTATTGCGGATATCCAAGGCCTTGATATTACACGCAATCGAATTGCCGCGAACGTGTGTCGCGAAGTACTAGCCGGCGCCCAGCCTCATGCGGGGAATGTTCTTTCCGAAGGCGGTCAGCCCAAGGTACGCCTCCATCACCTTGGCCGGCTCGGCGATGAGCCGCTCCTTCCACTCTCCCAGGGGGATGCGGCTCTGGATCAGGCCGCGCAGCACGCCCACGTGCTCGAAGGTGCCGATGTTAATAGCGCCCACCAGCCGATCGTCCTTGAACTCCAGCCGCACGTAGCGCTGGTGCTCCTCGTCCAGCCATTCGCCGTGCTGGCCACCCTCCACGCCCATCCACTGGCCGAAGGAATACGTGGTCAGCCCCAGCAGCGCCACGACGTTCATGATGAGGCTGCCCGCATAGCGGCTGGGCTGGCCCGCCATGTTGAGCGCGGCGATCTGGCCATGCTCGACCGCGGTGGGCTGGATCGCGTGCACGCTGAAGCCGCCGGTGGAGAAGTCGATGCCCTGCGCGGCGTCCCCCGCAGCATAGATGGCCGGGTCGCTCGTCTGAAGCTGGTCGTTGACCAGGATGCCTTCGCCGGTCTTGAGGCCGCTCCCCGCCAGGTAGTCCAGGATCGGCTTGACGCCCGTGGCGGTCACCACGAGATCGGCCGGCAGCGCCTCGCCACTGCTCAGCCGCAGGGTGAACTTGCGCTCGCCGCCGCTCTCGATGCGCTCGACGCGGGTCTCGGTGAGCACGCGCACGCCCTTGGAGTCGCACCAGCGCCGCATCAGATCGCCCCCCGTGCGGTTCATCATGCGCGGGGTCATGTGTGTGTCGGCCTCCACCACGGTCAGCTTGAGGGCCTGCGTGCCGATCGCGTCCAGGATGATGCTGCCGATGAAGCCCGCGCCGATCAGCACGACGTGGTTGCCCTCCGTCAGGCGGCGCTTGATCTCCCGCGCGTGGGCCAGCGTCCAGCAAGGGTAGACGCCTTCCTGGCCGATGCCCGGGATGGGCGGCGCGACCGGGCGCGAGCCGGTCGCCAGCAGCAGCTTGTCGTAGTCCAGCGCCCGCCCATCCTCCAGGGTGACCCGGTGTGCCTTGGGGTCCACCTGGGTGACGCGCCGGCCCTGCAGAACCTCTATGCCCAGCGCGCGGTAGTGCTCCGCGTCCTTGCGCAGGAGCGTGCCCGCTTCTTCGATGTTCCCCTCCAGCAGGTAGGGAATAGCCATGCGCGAGTAGGGCCGCTCGTTTTCCGCACCCACCAGGGTGATGGTTGCGTCCGGGTCCGACGCGCGCAGGGTCTCCGCCCCCACCACGCCGGCGGGGCCCGCGCCGACGACAACGTACCGCATGGCAGCCCTCCTCACTCCGCAGGTGCCCGGTGCGGGCACAAAAAAGGGAGGGGCCCTTGCTGGCGCACCTCCCCCGCTGTCCTCGCACAACGCCCACGGGCCGCCAGGCGCAGCGCCGGCTCGGCCGGCCGTCGGCGCCCGCGGCGCGCGGGGCTCAGAGGCCCAGCCGCGCCATCGTTTCCTGGGTCGGCACGCCGTCCCGGCCCCAGCCGCGCAGCTCGTAGTATTGCGGCAACATCTTGTCCAGCTCGGCCACCTTGCCCTTGGCCGGGCCGGTCTTGGCCGCGTCCTTGAGCAGGCGCTTGGGCAGCGTGTCCTCGGCTGGCGTCACACCGGCGGCCAAGTTGAAGCTGCGCTCCAGGTTCCAGATGCGTTCGCCGATCTCGCCGAGCTTTTCCAGCGAGAAATCGCCCTCGCAAGCGGCCTGGATCTGCGCCTGAATCTCCGGCATGCCCCAGGCGAAGGTCGTGAACACGCACAGCCCGACGGAATCCACCACCGCCGTGGCATCCTGGAACGCCTTGACCAGCCCAGCCTTGCCTTCCGTGGAGAGCGGGTCGGTCTTCGCCGGAATCCCCAGGATCTCCGAGGATACCGTGTAGCCGCGCAGGTGGCAGGCCCCGCGGTTGCTGGTGGCATAGGCCAGGCCCATGCCCTGGATGCCCCGCGGATCGTAGGCCGGGAACTCCTGCCCCTTCACCGTCATGGACAGCTCCGGCCTGCCGTACTTGGCGCAGAGGCGCTTGGAGCCCATGCCCACCTCTTTGCCAAAGCCTTCGGCTTTGCCGGTCAGCTCGGTGATCTTGACGAGCGCCTTCGCATCGCCGAAGCGGAGCGGGAAGCCCACCTGCTTCTCCGTGATCGCGCCGGACTCGAACAGCTCCATCGCCGCGGCCACCGTAGCGCCGTGGGAGATGGGGTCCATGCCGTGCTCATTGCAGAGGAAGTTGGCGAAGGTGATCGCGTCCAGGTCGCCCACGCCCGTGTCGGCGCCCAGGCTCCAGGCATTCTCGTATTCCACGCCACCCGACTCCTTCTGGTACTCGGGCTTGCCCTGCACCGTCCAGTGCTTCGGATTGACCTTGGCCACCCGCTGGCACTGGATCGTGCAGGCGAAGCAGGCCGCGTTGCGGACGAGGTTCTTGTGTCCGTCGGGCGTGACCTCGTGCATGGCCTCGCCGGAAATCTTCTTCGCCTCGTCGAACTGCACTCCCTGGTGGTTGCGGGTGGGCAGCGCGCCGGACTCGTTGATGACGTTCATGAGCACGTTCGTGCCGTACGTGGGCAGGCCCTGGCCCGTCACCGGGTGTTCGGCGAGAATCTTCTTGCCCGCCGCGGTGGCCTTCATGAAGGCCATCGCGTCCTTGACCTTGACGCCCTTGGTGCCGCGCACTGCCATGGCCTTGAGGTTCTTGGAGCCCATCACGGCACCCACGCCCGAGCGCCCGGCAGCGCGGTCCAGGTCGTTGACGATGGCGGCGTAGAGCACGCCCCGCTCGCCGGCCTCACCGATGCTGGCCACCTTGATGTTCGGGTCGCCGAGCTGCTTCTTGATGGCCGGCTCGGTGTGCCACACCGACTTGCCCCAGTACTGGTCCGCCGGCAGCAGCTTGACGTCGTCGTTGTTGATGTACAGCATCACCGGCTTGGGGGACTTGCCCTCGAAGATGATCAGGTCCCAGCCCGCGTTCTTCAGCTCTCCGCCGAAGAACCCGCCGGAGTTGGAACAGGCCACGCAGCCGGTGAGCGGACTCTTGGTGATCACCGACCAGCGGCCGGCCGTGGACGCATTCGTGCCCGTCAGCGGCCCGGTGGCGATGATCAGCTTGTTCTCGGGGGACAGCGCGTCCACCTTGGGATTGACCTCGGCCGTCAGGTACTTGGTGCCCAAGCCGCGCTGGCCCAGGTACTTGGCCGCCCATTCCATGTTGGTCGGCTCTACCTTGATGGTGCCCGCCGTCAGGTTCACCCGCAGCGATCGTTTGGACCAGCTCATCGCGCCCTCCCGTTGACTATGATTGTTGAGTCCGACTGCATCGGATTTCAGCCCTTTCTTGCGGCCCCTGGCTCTCGTGTGCCGTCAATTCGCGGCCGTCTCGACCAGCAGAATGGCCGAGGTCGGGCAAGCAGACACGCAGTAAGGCCCCTCTTCGTGCCCCTCGCACAGGTCGCACTTGACGACCTTGCCGGACGACGGGTGATACACGACCGTTCCGTACGGACAGGCAATTGTGCAGACCTTGCAGCCGACGCAGATCGAATCCACCAGCACCTTGGCGCCGGTCTCCCGGTTCTCGTAGATCGCCTCCACCGGACAGGCATGGAGACACCACGCCTCTTCGCACTGGATGCAGGCGTAGGGGACGTTCTTCGACACGTCGGGCAACAGGAAGATCCGGATGCGCGACAGGTCCTGGTTGAACAGACCCGTGTGCACCGCCGAACAGGCCAACTCGCACTGGTGGCAGCCGGTGCACTTCTCGATGATGAATTCCAGCCCTTTGGCCACTCTGCCTCGCGTAGCACCGCGCAGGGGATGACGGGCCGCACCGGAAAGCGCTCCCCGGGACGCCCCACAGGCATGCCCGGCGTTCCGGTGGCCGGAATCGGGACGGACTCCCTCGGTTGGGCCGGCTTGCGCGACACGCAGCCCTTCCCCGCGACGCCTTCTATCTACGCCAAAGCCGAGCGGCATGCAATCACGCCGCAGGCCGGCCGCACGGCTGCTGGCGTCGCGCCAGCGCCGGGCCCCGGCGCCTGCGCCTAAGCCGTGGGTTTGAGGCGGCTGCTGAACAGCTCGCCGGCCCGCTCCAGGATCGGATAGGCCACCGAGGTCAGGTGGGAGTTGATGCGGCGCAGCTCGTTGAGGACATCCAGGTGGATCGAGCTGGTATCGATGCTTTCCATGCGGTTGACACGCAGGCGCGCCAAGTGGCTTTCCGCAGCGTCCCGCTCCATCTGCCGGAACTGCGCCTTTTCCGTCAGCAGCCGCCGCGCTATCTCCACGTCGTCGGAGATGAACACGGCGATCGCCAGCTTGAAGTTGTCCAGCAGCCGCCGGTGCAGGCCCGCGATCTCCTGGTAGCCCTCGTCGGAAAAACGCAGCTTATAGCGGATCTTCTTGGCCGCCAGCTCCATCAGGTTGTTGTCCACGATGTCCCCGATGTGCTCCAGGTTGATCGTGAAGGAGATGATCTCCTGCGAGCGCAGGCTGTCCTTCTCGCTCATGGGCTCGCGGCTGACCTCGGTCAGGTAGAACTTGATGGCTTGGTGCAGCGCGTCTACGGTGTCGTCCTGGCTCACGATCTCGCGTTGCAGCGCCTCGTCGTTGGTGCGCAGCACGTCGATGGTGCCCGCCACCATGCGCTCCACCCCGTCCGCCATGCGCAGGGTTTCCCGCTCCGCATTGGCCAGGGCCAGCGTGGGATGCTCGATGGCGGAACGGTCCAGGTAGCGCGGCCCCACCGGGTTGTTCTGGTCCGCCACATCGGGCAGCCCAGCGCTCAGCAGGCGCGCCACCGGCTTGGTGAGCCCCAGGAACACCACCACCAGGGCCAGGTTGAAAACCAGGTGGAAGTGAGCGATCTGCCGCCCCGGCGCGCCACCCAGCGCCTCCAGCCAGCCGGGCAGGTAGGGCAGCAGGGGCAGCGCCACCGCGACCCCGCAGACCTTGAAGAGCAGGTTCCCCAGCGGAATCCGCCGCACCTCCGGCGAGGAGCCCAGCGTCGCGGTGACCTGCGGCAAGACGCCGCCCAGGTTCGCGCCCACCACCAGCGCAAAGCCCATGGGCAGCGAAACCGCCCCGGAGCTCACCAGCGAGCCCACCAGCAGCACCACCGCCAGGGAGGAGTGCGCCAGCCAGGTGCCCAGCGCCGCCAGCAGCACTGCGAAGACCGGCGCGCCCGCCACCACCCCCAGCAGCGCCTCTAGCGCGGCGGCATGGCGCACCGGCTCGGAGATCGAGACGATCAGCCGCAGCGACAGCAGGATCAGGCCCAGGCCGATCACCACCCGCGAGACGTGCTGGCGTACCGTCACGCGACTGGTCTTGAAGCCGATCACGCCCAGCAGGATCAGGAGCGGCGAGAGCCAGGCCAGGTCGAAGGAGAGCACTTGCACCACCAGCGCCGTGCCCACGTCCGCGCCCAGCATCACGGCCAGCGCGGGGGCGGTTTCCACCAGCCCCTGGCGCGCGAAGGACGCGGTAATCATGGCGGTGGCGGTGCTGCTTTGCAGCAGGCTCGTCACGCCCAGGCCCACCAGCATGGCGCGCAGGGGATTGCGCATGCCTTGCCCCACCATCCGGCGCAGATCGGCTCCGAATGCCTGGCTGGTGCCGACCTCCACCATGTGCATCCCCCACAGCAGCAGGGCCACCCCGCCGAGCAGGTTCAGCAGCAGCACGGTCCCGTTGATGGTTCCACCTCCCGTGATCGAACTAGGCACGGCCCGGCCGGCAGGTCACGCCACCCGCTCCACCTATAGCAGATTCCACGGCCCGGCCGCACGGGCTAGTCGTGCCGGAGTGCGGGCCGGGCTGCGGGCGGCCTGCGCGCGGCGCCTGCCTCACCTGCCTGGACGACCCCGCCGCGCAACGCGTTCACGGGGCGGTTGCTCCCGCACGTAAGGGCGGCTACCATGTTCTGTTCAAACACAATTCCGTTTCCCCCTCCGCGATGGGAGCGCGCCTGTCGGACGCGCGCGTCCTCGGCATTCAAGGAGTCGCAAGCGATGATGAGCTACCGCAAGCTGGGACCCAGCGGCCTGAACGTGTCGTCGATCGGGCTGGGCTGCATGTCCATGTCGGGCATCTACGGCCAGGCCGATGACGCCGAGTCGATCAAGGTCATCCACCGGGCCCTGGAACTGGGCATCAACTTCATCGACACCGCCGATGCCTATGGGCAGGGCCACAACGAGGAGCTCGTCGGCAAGGCCATCAAGGGCCATCGCGACACGGTGGTGCTGGCGACCAAGTTCGGCAACACGCCCGACGGCGTGAAGGGGCACCCCGACTACGTCAAGCAGGCCTGCGACGCCAGTCTCAAGCGCCTGGGCGTGGACAGCATCGACCTGTATTACCAGCACCGGGTCGACCCCAAGGTGCCCATCGAGGACACCGTGGGCGCCATGGCCCTGCTCGTCAAGCAGGGCAAGGTGCGCCACCTGGGGCTCTCGGAAGCGGCACCGGAGACGGTGCGCCGCGCGGCGTCCGTGCACCCCATCGCGGCGCTGCAGAGCGAATACTCGCTGATGTACCGGGAGGTGGGAGACGAGTCGCTGCCTGTGTGCCGCGATCTGAACATCGCCTTCGTGGCCTATTCGCCCCTCGGGCGCTCCCTGCTCACCGGGGCCATCAAGGCCCTGGACGACCTGCCCGCCGACGACCGGCGCCGGCAGCATCCGCGCTTCTCCGAGCAAAACATCGGCACCAACCTCGGCCTGGTGCAGCGCGTCCGGGAGATCGCGGCGGAAAAGCGCATCAAGCCTGCGCAGCTCGTGCTGGCCTGGCTGCTGGCGCAGGACGATCGCATCGTGGCCCTGCCCGGCACCAAGCACGTGGCCTACCTGGAGGAGAACGTCGCGGGCATCGGCGTGCGCCTCAGCGCGGAGGAGCTGCGGGCGATCGACTCGGCCGTCCCCACCGGCGCGGCGGCGGGCCTGCGCTATCCCGACAAGCAGATGCGCAACGTGCAGATCTGACCCGGCCCGCTGCGCCGCAAGGGGGCCCCGCAGGCCCTCCCTGGAGGCGGTCTCAATAATGGGTTTCTGCCGCGGCTCCGAGACGCTCGCTTCGCTCGCTCCTCAGGAACGCGGCAGGAAGCCCGATTTCCTGAGGAGGGCTCCAGAGGAGCCCGTCTCGAAGGGTCGGGCTTCCAGCGCATTCCGCATTGTTGAGACTGCTTCTAGAGGCGGGCGCAGCCGGCTCCGGCGCGGGCCGCAGCGCGCGGCAACGCCGCCGGAGCGCCTGTGTATGCCCCTTGCATTCCCTGGGATAGCCCCCGGACGGGCCATTCCGCCCGTTGGGGCCCGCCACCAGGGGACCCGTGGAGCCTTTCCGCCGCAAGCCACCACCCAGCGCCGCAGCGCCTGGCGCGAGCGCGCCCGGAGCGGCACCGTCCCGGGCGGGCGATCCCGCCGCCCCCGCGGCGGACGCCCCGGCGGCTAGCGCCGGCGATGCGGCCGCGTCTGCCGGGCTGGATGCCCGCGCCGCGCGCCTGGCCGGCCGGCTGGCGCTGGCCCTGCGGCGCGCCCTCGCCCGCAGCGCGGAGACGGCCGAGCCGCTCATGGTAACGGCCGGCCTGCTGGGCATGATCGGCCAGCCGCTCTTCTACCTGATCTGGCGCTACGTCTTCCCCCAGCCCTACGAGAACCTGACCGTGCGCCTGATTGGCGGCGCGCTCTGCCTGCCGCTCGTGTTCAAGGATCGCTGGCCCGAGCGCCTGCTCCCGCTGCGGCCCCTGTACTGGGTGCTGACGGTCTTCTACAACCTGCCGCTGCTGTTCTCGTTCTTCCTGCTTTCCAACGACCTCTCGCAGGTGTGGCTGCTGTCGATGATCAGCGGCGTGTTCGTGCTCACCTTCCTGGTGGAAGTGGCCACCGCCATCGTGCTGTTCGTGCTGGGCGCGGCGCTGGCGTATGCGGGCCACGGGCTGCTGGGCGGCCCGAGCCACGTCTCCGCGGCGCTGCTCAGCTCGGATTACCTGCAGAACCTGGTGATCGTGCTCTTCGCGCTGGTGTTCGGGGGCATCATCAACTACCAGCTCCAGCGCTACCGCACCCTGCAGCGGGCCTTCGAGCGGCGCCTGCGCACCATGACCACGCAGCACTCCAAGGTCGTGCAGGAGCAGAACGCCCTGCTGAGCCGCTTCCTCAGCAACGTGATCGTCTCCCGCCTGCGGCGCTTCCAGACCCGCTATGGCCTGGACGAGGCCATCGCCATGATCACCCGGCAGGACAAGCGCTTCTGCGGCATCCTGCAGGCGGACGTGCGGAACTTCACCAAGATGTTCGGCCATGAGCCGGAAATCGAAGTGGCCCAGCTCATCCGGCGCTGCTTCACGGAAATCACCGAGGTCGGCCAGGATCTGGCCGTCATCAAGCCGGTGGGGGACAGCATCTTCGTCTACACGGATGACGAGAACGGGCGCCAGAACGCCGTGTTCAACATCGTCTCGCTGGCCATCCTGTTCGTGGACTCCGTGGAGCGCATCAACCGCCTGATGGCCGGCACGCACCCTCAGGCGCTCAACTTCGGCATCGGCGTGAACGCGGGGGAGGTCGTCTACGGCAACCTGGCCAGCGACACCCTGATCGACCCCACCATCATCGGCATCCACGTGAACAAGACCGCGCGGCTGGAAGAGCTGACCAAGGCGCCCGCGGTGCGCGAGGTCGTGGGGCCCAACGCCATCATCTTCTCCGATGAGATCGCCTTCTACGGAAGCAACTTCATCCGCCCGCAGCACCTGGTGACCCTCGACCTGAAAGCGCTGGGACTGACCCTGCGGGACTTCCCCGCCGTGGAGCGCGTGCACGCCCTGCGCGCCGAGGTGGCGGTGACGTACATCCAGCAGGCCATGGAGCACATCCGCGTGCAGCGCGCGCGCCTGTCCATGGGCGTCGCCCACATGCAGTCGAGCACCTACCACGGCGTGCCCTACTTCTACGAGATGCAGGGCATGGGGCCCAATCTCACCTGGCTGGCGCTCATCGACGTGTCGTCCGTACCCATTCGCACCGTGACGCACCTCGTCAGCCACGACCTCGCCGACCTGGAGTGCGAGATCAACCACGCGGAAGGCCAGTGGCTCATCGTTTCCACCCGCAACGCGCCGGGCGAGTACGACGAGACCGATCTGGAGGCGCGCATCTTCCACATCATCGATGGCTTGCAGCTTTCCCTGGCCCAGCCATCCCCGCCGCCGCACTGATGGAGCGGCAGCGCCGGGGGGCCTCACACCGGCGCGCCTCCAAGGGGCCGGCGACGCGGGGCCTCACCCCGGCCCGCCTCCTGCGGGCCGGCCCTCCCTTCGACAGGCTCAGGACAAGCTCTCAAGGAGAGGGTAACTGCGGCACCCATCGATTTGTCCGCTTATTTCCCGGATCTGTCCGATCATTCCTGCTGCAATCGGGGGCCGACTGTGGTAGAGTGGTAGCTCGCCAATCCGCTCTGGAGGCGGCCTGGGGCGATCCATGGAAAATTTCCATACAAAGCCAGTTGCGTCGACAGCAGGGCTCGCGCAAAGGCGCAAAGGACAGCCAAGCCCCCGCTGCCTGACGGCAGCGGGGGGTAGTTCGCTGTTTCCATAAAGGGGGCGCGGGGGAACCTGCTCCCCCGCACGCTTTTGGCCGTTCACGCTGTTGGAGGGAAGACGAAATGGCGAGTAAGAACCAGATCGCAGCGAACCGGAGGAATGCCAGGAAGAGCACGGGGCCGCTCTCCCGTGCGCTCCGCCTGCGGCGACCTCACCCGCGCTGCCTCACGGCAGCTTCCCCCTCTCCACCCTGCGGAGAGGGGGAAACCACGCCGTTGCCGTTCCTCTCTCCGTGGAATGGAGAGAGGTGGCACGCCCCGGCAGGGGCGTGACGGAGTGAGGCTCCGCCGGGGTGAGGTCGCCATTGTCCCTCGCCGCGAGCCTCATCCTCCCGGCCTCTCCTTCGACTCCGCTCAGGACAGGCTTCTCCACTTGCGTGGAGAAGGAGGAGAACGGCTCCGAGCGCGCAGCAGGGGCATTGCATGCAATGCCCCTGCACAGTCCGGCAGGATACGAGGCAGGCTCCTGCGGCCCTGGCCGCGCTCAGGCCGAGCGCTCCAGCGCCCGCGGCGTCGCGGCGCGCTTGCGCTGGGTGGAGGCCCAGTCGGCCATGCCCACCTCGTGGCGGATGTGGCCGCACACGCCCACCACGCGTTCCAGTTGCTCCCGCGTCAGGGCGGACGTGACGGAGAAGCGGATCAGCGAGCGGTTCTTGGCCGTGGCCGGCGCGCAGAAGATGGCGCCGAAGATGCCGTGCGCCTCCAGGGCGTCCCGCAGCACGATCGTGTTCTCCTCCGGCCCGGCCACCAGGGAGAGGATCTGGCTCTGGCTGTCGTCCACGTTGTAGCCCAGCGCGTCCAGGCGCGTGCGCAGGAAGTCCGCGTTGCTGCGCAACTGCTCGCGGCGCCAGCCTTCGCTGCGCACCACGTCCAGCGTGGCCTGGAAGGCCGCGGCCTCCTGGGGCAGGATGCCCGAGCTGAAGATGGCCGGGCGCGATTCGTAGCGGAAGTATTCGATGTTGCGCGCGCTGCCCGCCACGATGCCGCCCCGCGCCGCGAAGGCCTTGGAGAGGCTGGCGGTGCGGAAGTGCACGCGCCCGGCCAGCCCCCGCGCGCGGGTCAGGCCCTCGCCCTGCTCCCCGAACACGCCCAGCGAGTGCGATTCGTCCACCACCAGCACGCAGCCGTGCCGCTCCGCCACCGCCACGATCTCCTCCAGTGGGCAGCGGCTGCCGCTCGTGCTGTAGACCGCGTCCACACAGACCACGCCCGGGCCGTGCCGTGCCGCCAGCTTATCCAGCGAGCCGCCGTCATTGTGCTTGAAGGGATGCGGCGTGGCGCCGGCGCTGGTGACGCCTTCCCACAGCGAGGTATGGGCGAACATGTCGAGGTAGACCGGCGTGCCGGGGCCAGCGATGGACTGGATCAGGCCCACGTTGGCATTCCAGCCGGACTGGCACGTCACCACGTCCTCCACGCCCAGCAGCGCGGCCATTTCCTGCTCGAAGCGGCGCAGGCCATCGGCCCCGTTGCGGAACACGTCCGAGCGCAGGCCGCCGCGCCCCGTGGTGCGCAGCGCGTCCACCTGCGCGCCGACGACCGCGGGATGGTCCGCCAGCGCCAGGTAGTCGTTGGAGGACAGGATCAGCGCGTGCGCATCGGGCACGCACCCCTTCATGATGTGCCCGCCGCCCCAGGTTTGCTGCACGCGCTCGCGGTAGTACGCGCCCACCCGTTCGATGAGGAAGGTCGGCTCGGATGGGTTCGACGCTGGGCCGGTGACGACGGACAAGAGATTGGCGACCATGGTGTCCCCCTGAATGCGGAACTGTGCAGGAAAGGAATTCCGATCCCTCGGAGTACACGCGCGTCCCTACGCCTAACGTATCCGGCGCGGAACCGTGGAAGGCACTGTTCCAGCCGGGATTTGCGCGCCCACCATGATCGCTTTCCCTCGCAAACGCAAGCCCTCCCGTTCCGACATATAAGAATGAAATGATCAATATGATGCAGCATCCATTGCCAACCGATGATTATTCTCCGCGGGTTCCTTATTCGACGATGGTAGATTGGGCGACAAACCACTGCCGCCAAGGCGCACATTCTGTCGGAAAGCAATGCCCGGAAAGCTCAACCGGAGGGGATATTATCGCGACACCTGGAGCGGGCCAAGGCCCGGGCGGCCCGGCGCGGCGGGGTGCCTCCCGCCGCCCGCCGACGGGCGGCCGCCGGCCCGCAGCGGAGGCTGCAGCGCGCGGACCGGAGCTCGCTCCCAGAGCAGGCCGGCCCGTTCAGCGGTGCGTGAAGTGCGGCTCGCGCTTTTCCAGAAAGGCGCGCATGCCCTCCGTGCGGTCGGCGAGGGTGAAGCTGGTGTGAAATAGCCGGCGTTCGAAGCGCACGCCTTCGGCCAGGGGCGCCGAAGCGGCGTGGTTGACCGCCTCCTTGATCATCATCCCCACCGGCCGCGAGAACGCCGCCACGCGCGCCGCGATCTCCAGGGCCGTGGGCAGCAGGCGCTCCGGCGGCACCACACGCGAGACGAGACCTGCGCGCTCGGCCTCCTCCGCGCCCATGTGGCGGCCGGTCAGGTAGAGGTCCAACGCCTTGTGCTTGCCGATGGCCCGGGTCAGGCGCTGGGTGCTGCCCGCGCCGGGCAGGCTGCCCAGCGTGATCTCCGGGTGGCCGAACACGGCGTTGTCCGCGGCCACGACGATGTCGCACATTTCCACCAGCTCGCAGCCCCCGCCCAGCGCGAAGCCGGCCACGGCCGCCACCACGGGCAGGCGGCAGGCCGCCAGCCGGTCGCAGCAGCCGGAAAACTCGCTGGCGAAGACGTCGCACCACTCCAGCGCCGCCATCTCACGGATGTCCGCCCCGGCGGCGAAGAAGCGCTCGCCCCCCGTCAGCACCAGCGCGCCCACGTCCGGCTCGGCCTCCAGCGCGGCCACGGCCGCCGCCAGCTCCCCGATCAGCAACGAGTTGAGCGCGTTGCGGGCCTCGGGCCGGTGCAGCGTGATGACGGCGACGCGGCCTGCGCGGGCGATCTGGAGGCACTGGGTGCGCATGGGTTCCTCGGGGCAGGGGTGGAGTGCGGCCGGCGCAAGGCGAGGCCTCGCGTCCGCGCCCATGCTAGCAGAAGTGGGCCCGGGTGCGGTGGACTCCGTGCGCGGAAATTGCACGGAGCGGGTATCGTGGAAGCAGGTTTCACGTTGTTTGAACCGCGGAAGCCGGTGGCTGGCCTGATCGCGCCGCTCAGGCCCAACCCTCCGCTCTGTCTCGACCCCAGATCTGCCCGCGGCGCGGCGAAGGATACCGAAAGATGTCGCAGGTGCATGCCCCCGTCCTGCCGTCCGCCGCCCGCCGGCCGATCACGGTGCTGCTGGGCGACCCCACCCTGGCCGATCCGACCAAGCCCAGCGGGGGCTTTGCCGCCGAGGACCTCGAAACCGTGGCCCAGCTCCGCGCGGCCCTGACGCGCCTGGCCCGCTACGAACCGCGCTACCTGGAACGGCACGACACGCTGCTGGCCGAGCTGACCGCGCAGCCGCCCGCCTTCGTGCTCAACCTGTGCGACACGGGCTTCCGCAACGAGGCCGCCTGCGAGGCGCACGTGCCGGCATTGCTGGAGCTGCTGGGCATCCCCTATAGCGGCTCGCCCCCGGCGGCCCTGGCCGCCTGCTATGACAAGGGCTTGGTGACGGCCCTGGCGCGCAGCATGGGCATCCCGGTGCCGGCCGAGCGTTACTTCCCCAGCGCCCGCGCGGCCCTGGGGCGCCGGGTGCGCCTGGCACTGCCCGCGCTGATCAAGCCCAACCACGCCGACGGCTCGCTGGGCATCACGCGCCACGCCCTGGTGCAGAGCGCCGCCGAGGCGCGCGCCTACCTGGGCTGGCTGGCCGCGACGCTGCCCGGCCGCTCCGTGCTGGTGCAGGAGTACCTGCCCGGCAGCGAGTACACCGTGGGCCTGATCGGCAATCCGGAGACGGCCCTGCAGGCGCTGCCGGTGCTGGAGGCGGACTTCAGCGCGCTGCCGCCGGACTGCGCCCCCATCTGCTGCTACGAGTCCAAGGCCGAGCCCGCCTCGCCCTACTGGAGCGGCATCGCCTACCGCGAGGCGCGCCTGGCGCCCGCCCTGCGGGATGCGCTGCTGGAGCACAGCCGGCGACTGGTCGCGCGGCTGGGCGTGCGGGACTATGCCCGCATCGACTTTCGCGCGGACGCGGCGGGCCAGATCAGGCTGCTGGAGGTGAACCCCAACCCGGCCTGGGCCTACGACAGCAAGCTGACGCTGATGGCCAGGCTGGCCGGGCGCGACTATCCCTGGCTGCTGGAGGCGATCCTCTCGGCGGCGCTGACCCGGCTCGCCCACTTGGGGCGCCGCGCCGCCTGACGCGGCGAGCCTACTTTGGCGCGTGGACGGCGCTGTCCCGCGGCGGCCGGCGGCGCCGGCCATACAGCGTCTGCGTGGACCAGAACGAGAGCGCTAGGCGCTGGCGCGCCGCGATGCCCGCCTCCAGATCCCAGCCGTTGACGATGCACAGACGGAAGCCCCCGGGCGGCATGGCATGGGCGCGCGGCGGCCGGCCGTCGTGGAAGGTGATCTGCACGCTGGTGATGTGCGGCAGCGCGCGCACCTCGGCCACCTGCTCCGGCGGCGGATGCCGGTAGCGCAGGCCGTGGCTGCCGAAGAGCACCACGCTGTAGCCCGCGCGGCGTGCCTCGTCGGCGAAGGTCCACTCGCCCCGCGCGTACAGCCCCACCAGCGCCTGCACCCAGCCCGGGCCGTAGACGTCTGGCCACTGGTCGGCGAAGCGCATGTGCACCTCGATGATGCGCCCGCCGATGGTTTCCAGGTTGAGCATGCCCGTGTAGCCCGCCAGGTGCTGGCGCACCCAGGCTCCGCAGTACGCTTCCAGCGGCGGGCGCGGTTCGGCGTGGATCGTCCAGAAGTCGAACATGCCCGCGCCGATCTCGCGCCCGGTGGAGTGCCGCCACCAGCGGGGGTCGCCATTCAGCACCGCGCAGTCCGTACTGACGTGCTCCCCGTGCAGCAGCTCCATCCAGAAGTGTCCCGGCTCCTGCAGGCGCAGGTACTCGCGCTCGCTGCGCAGCAGCCGGCTGCCGGCCCCCATCCCGCGCATGTTGTAGATGGGCTTGCTGAATACGGGATAGTGCGAGGGCGGGTAACCGTGCGGCGCATGTTCGATCCCCTGGGACTCGGCCACCAGCATCTTGTTGTAGAGCCAGCGGAAGCGCGGGAAGAGCATGTAGGCATCGCCGTCCTCGGTGGGGATGATCACCTCCGCAGGGCAGGCGACGCCTGCGAAGTACTGCATTCGCCAGGGGTCTTCTTCCTTGATGGGCATGGCACCTCGCGTCGGCACTGCGGGAGGGCGGCTGGCTCCGGGCCGCCCGGTCGCTTCCGATGATAGACCGCCAAGCCACTCCTTGCACGCTTATGCCGCACTGGGCCGGCCCGGAAGGCGTGGAACGCCCACTTGGCACGGATTTGGCTCCCGCTTCCAGCGGGGACGTGCAAGTTGCGCAAACCAAGGAACGGACGCCATGGCCATCCAGATCCACTCGCCCTCCAAGCAGGAAGAGCGGCGCTTGCAGGATCGGCGCTTCGACGAGCGCCGCCAATTCGGCCGCGAGCTGACGAATGCCGAGCGCCAGCGCGAGGAGCAGCGCATGCAGGAGCGCCGGCACATCATCGAGCGGCGGCGGGCCGAGATCCACGGCGCGCACGTCCACTAGCCCCCGGCAGGCCGGTCGGCCAGGCCCACCCCGTTGAGGTGGATGCGGCCCGGCGCGGCCCAGCGGGTCCCGGCACGGGAGCCGCTGCCGGCGGCCCGGCGGGTGCTGGCCCGGAGTCCGCCGCCAACGGCACCGGCGCCGCCCCAGCCCATCCCCACGCACCTGTGGGGCAGACCGCCTCCCGATTTCCCGGCCACAGCCCCGGCTGGCGTCGCCCCGGCCCAGCCTGTCACCGCACGAAGTTTCCCGACGTTTCCGCAGGATTCCCCGCCCAGTCTGAGACCAAACCGCGCACGGTCCGTTGATCCAGCAGGGTCGACCCGCCGGACGGCGCGACACCCCTGCCGGAGCACCCTGGAGCGGGGATCGTCGCCGGTGGCGCCGCGCTGGCACCGCTGCGCCGGAGCGGTCAGGACGCGCCGCGCGAGGAGCCGGGCGGGGCTGCCGGGGCCGCGAGGGCTGCCGTGGCAAGGGCGCGCCGCTGGGCGTGCTCGCTGGCGATCAGCCCGATGCCCAGCACCCCGCCCGCGACGTTGAGCCAGTAGCCCGCGCCGCCGTGGTAGCGGTGATCGAAGAACAGCGCGAAGGCCGCCAATACGAACAGCACGCGCCTGGGCCAGGACACCGGACGCAGGTAGTAGCCCACCGTGCCGATGCCCATCCAGTACGCGCCCACGGTCGTCGTCCCGACGATGATGAGGATGTTGAACCAGCGCCCCTGCAGCAGCAGCTCCGGGCTGTAGACGAATATGAACGGGCCCACGAAGGCCATCAGCCCCAGCCGCACCGCCGTCCAACCCGTGCGCATGGCATCCGCCCCCGCCAGCGAGGCCGCGGCGTAGGCCGCCAGGGCCACCGGGGGCGTGATCATGGACATCATGCCGTAGTACTGCAGGAACAGGTGCGCCGAGATGGGGTCCAGGCCGAGCTTGATCAGCGCCGGCCCGATCAGCACGGCGAGCAGCAGGTAGACCGAGACGGTGGGCATGCCCATGCCCAGGATGATGGCGACCCCCGCCGTCAGCAGCAGCAGGCCGAACAGGCTGCTCCCGCCCACCTTGACCAGCAGCAGGGAGATGCCAAAGCCGAGGCCGCTGATGTTGAGCACGCCGATGATGACGCCGGCCAGCCCGCAGAGCAGCGTCACGTCCAGCATGCCCCGCCCCGCGCCCACGAGGATGTTCACGATGCCGCCGGGGCCGGGCCGGCTGCGCCGCCGCAGCAGCATGATCAACACCACCACCGCCACGGCCGCCATGCCGGCTTTGCCGGCCGAATAATTGAGCCAGAACAGGGTGATGACCAGCACGGCGAGGGGCAACAGGAAGAGCCAGCCGTCGCGCAGCACGCGCCCCGCGCGCGGCAGCTCCGCACGCGGCAGGCCCGCGATGCCAAGCTTGGCCGCCTCCAAGTCCACCTGCACAAAAAGCAGGAAGTAGTACAGGATCGCCGGGATGGCGGCCGCCAGGGCCACCTGGCCATAGCTGATCTCCAGCAGCTCGGCCATGATGAAGGCCGAGGCGCCCATCACCGGGGGCATCAGCTGGCCCCCCGTGGAGCCCACCGCCTCGATGGCCGCGGCGATCTCCTTGGGATAGCCGTTCTTCTTCATCATGGGGATCGTGATGATGCCCACGGTCATCACGTTGGAGACGGCCGAGCCGGAGATCATGCCGAAGAGGCTGCTGCCCAGCACGGCGATCTTGGCCGGGCCGCCGCGGTAGCGCCCCATGGCCGCCGAGGCCAGATCCGTGAAGAACGAGCCGCCGCCGGAGCTGAACAGCATCTGCCCCAGCAGCACGTAGGCCAACACGATGGTGCTGGCCACCGCCAGCGGAATGCCCAGCAGGCCGTTGGTGTCCACGTACAGATAGATCAGCAGGCGCGCCAGGCGGGGCTGGTTGCCCTGCAGCACGCCCGGCCAGTGCCCGGCCGTGACCGCGTAGGCCAGGAAGCAGAGCAGGATCACCAGCAGCGTCTTGCCGACCAGCCGCCGCGTGGCCTCGATCAACAGGAGCAGGGAGGCGGCCCCCAGCACCACCTTGTCCGGTGTGATCAGCGCGGACTCGAAGAGCAGGCGCGGGTATTCCAGCATCACGTAGCCGCCCACGACGGCGCTCAGCAGCACCGCCAGCCAGTCGTACCAGGGCACCCCGGGCCCCCTGGCGCTCCGCCAGGCCGGCACCGTGATGAACACGCAGCAGAGCACCAGCGCCCAGACCAGCCCCAGGAACTGCTCCTGGAACACCGAGATGCCCAGGTACCCCAGCGCGTCCAGCGCCCACACGGCGCCGGCCAGGGTCAGGGCTGAGAGCAGCGTGCGCTCCAACCAGCGTGAGAAGCCCCGCAATTCCCGGTGCTTGACCTCGATGCCGACCTGCTCCGCCATGGGCTGTCCTGCTGGCGCTGCGTTGCGGGAAGAGACCCGGCGGCCGCCGCGCCCGAGAGCACGGCGGCTGCGGCCGGGGCGCCGGTGCCGGGACGCGGCGCGTGGGTAGGGGCGTGGCGGCTAGTGCGCCGCCTGGCTGAGCAGGCGCTGCTGCAGCTCGTCCATCGCCGGGCTCCACAGGCCCAGCTCCTTGTAGGCCTTGATGGCGCCGGGGTGGTACGGGATGGTCGCGTTGTCCTTCACCATCTTCTCGCGCGAGAACGCCTCCAGGGGCCGGAAGGACTCCTTGAGCTCCTGCTCCGCGCCATAGAGGGCTTTCACGATGGTGGCCACCGCCTCGTCGTTCATGCCCGCGCCGGTGATCACGAACACGTCATAGGCCTCCACGGGCGTATCCGCCTGGATGCCCACGCTGGAGCCCTTCTTCATCAACAGCGGATAGGTGCCCGGCATCGCCTCCTGCATACGGCGCACGCCCTCGGGGGTGTCGTTGATGGGCAGGTAGCGCACGCCGCCCGAGATGCTGGCGTCCGCCTCGCGCACCTGCGCGGCACCCAGGGCGAACAGGGTCGCATCCACGCGGCCTTCCATCAGCAGCTTGGCGCCGGTGACCACGTTGGCCGTGGGCACCATCTGCACGTCGTCCCAGGTCAACCCGTCGCTGGCGAGGATGGAGGTCGTGTTGTACCAGACGGCGAGCTGGGCCTTGAATTCGCCCGAGACACGCTTGCCTTTCAGTTCCTTGAGGGTGTGGATGGCGGAGTTGTTGGGTACCATGATCCCCACCCCGATGGGCAGCAGGACGGACACCAGCCGCAGCTTGGGCGAGGGCAGGAACGGCTTCAGGCCGCGGTAGGCCATGCGCGAGTCGTTCGTGTTGTTGACGCCCAGCGCCAGCTCGCCCGAGTCGATCAGCGGCAGGATCACGCTGGTGCCCGCGTAGGGCTGCACCCGCGCCTGCACGGGCAGGTGCGTGCTCAGCACCTTGGCCACGGCGCTGCCCAGCGAATAGAAGAGCGACCCCTGTTGATTGGTGCCGACGCCCAGGTTCGAGGGCAGCTGGCCCCAGGCCTGCCCGGCCGAGCCGGCCAGCAGGCCCCCCTGCAGGCCCGCCTGCAGGCCCACCGTGCAGATCAGCGCCAGCAGCGCGGAGCGGATCCCCCTTGCCGTTCGATGGTTCATGCTCGCGTTCCTCCCGGTTTAGCGATGAGCGGCCTGCTTGAGCAGGTCTGCCTGCACCTGATCCAGGCGCTCGTTCCACAGCCCGAGTTCCTTATAAGCCTGCACGGCACCCGGATGGAATGGGATCGTCACGTTGTCCTTGGCCATGCGCACCCGCTGGAAGGGGCGAAAGGCCGGAAAGCCCGGGGCATCGACTCGTCGGCGTTATAGAGCACCTTGACCAGCGAGCCCCCGGCCGCGTAGAAGAGCGAGCCGACCGGGTTGGTGCCGATGCTGAGCTGGGGCGGGAAGTCCTGCGCCGCCGCCGGCTGCGCCAGCGCGAGGCACACCGGCATCAAACCGACCCACGTTAAAGAGATAGTGCGCAGCCCCCCATTCATGGTACCCCCTGGCAGAATGAGCCCCCGCACCCGCATGGAGCGCGCGCCGCACGGGCACAGCCACCGGCCGAGGCCGGCCTCCCGCGCGGCCGATTGCAGTGGCGACCGATCTTCAGCGAGGCTATAACCACACTATTCGCCTGGCCGCAACCGGCTGCGTCCTCTTCTCCTACACGCAATGGCAACACGTGCATAGCGGGTCCGGCCGCAGCGAAGCTGAGCTCCGCGCCAACCGCGCGAGCAGGCCCTGCGGCGCGGCACCCTCCCCCAGCGACTGGAGCCAGAACCATGAAGATCGACCTCTTCAACCACATCTTCCCCCGCAAGTTCTTCGACAAGATGCTCGCGGTGGCGCCCCAGCACGGCGACATGGGCAAGCGCGTGCGCAACATCCCGGTGCTGGTCGACCTGGATCTGCGCATGCGGCAGATGGACGAGTTCGGCGCCTACAAGCAGATCCTCTCGCTGGCCTCCCCGCCGCTGGAGGTGATCGCCTCGCCCGCGGTCACGCCAGAGTTGGCGCGGCTGGGCAATGACGGCATGGCGGAGCTGGTGGCCAAGCACCCGGATCGCTTCGCCGGCTTCACGGCCTCCCTGCCCATGAACAACATCGATGCGACCCTGGCGGAGACCCAGCGCGTGGTGAAGGACCTCAATGCCTGCGGCGTGCAGATCTTCACCAACGTGAACGGGCGGCCGCTGGACGAGCCGGAGTTCTTTCCGCTCTTCGAGGCTATGGCCAAGCACGACCTGCCGATCTGGCTGCATCCGGGCCGCGGGGCGAACTTTCCGGACTATCCCACCGAGAAGAAGTCCAAGTACGAGATCTGGTGGACCTTCGGCTGGCCCTACGAGACCAGCACCTGCATGGCGCGCATGGTGTTTTCGGGCATCCTGGACAAGCTGCCCAAGCTCAAGGTCATCACGCACCACATGGGCGCCATGATCCCCTACTTCGAGGGCCGCGTGGGGCCGGGCTGGGACCAGCTCGGCGCCCGCACGTCCGACGAGGACTACACGAAGATCGTGAAGGCCATGAACGCCAAGGGGCGCCGCCCCATCGACTACTTCCGGATGTTCTATGCCGATACGGCGCTGTTCGGCTCCGTGTCCGGCACCCAGTGCGGCCTGGATTTCTTCGGCGTGGACAAGGTGGTGTTCGCCTCGGATTCCCCCTTCGACCCGGAGAAGGGCCCCATGTACATCCGGGAGACGATCAAGATCATCGACAACCTGGGCCTGTCCGCGGCGGACAAGGAAAAGATCTACCGCGGCAATGCCGAGCGGCTGATGAACCGCAAGTTCGCGTAGCGGCACCCGCGCACAGGCGATGGGCGGCGCACCCCGTCCCCGGCACCCGGAATGGCAGGCCCGCGCGGCGCTGCGCTTGCCCGCATTGCCACGATGGGTCTGAAACCATGCGGGAATCCGCCCTTTTGGCGCGCCCCGCCCGTCCAATCACTTCCAGCTTCCCCAGCCTTCGGTCGGCCATGAATCCGCGTGAGACGGTCAGCGACGTCCTGCTGGAGACGCTACATGCGCTCGGCATCCGCTACCTGTTCGCCAACATCGGCACGGACTATCCGCCCATCGTGGAGGCGCTCGCCAAGTACCGCGCCCTGGGCCAGCCGTTGCCCGAGGTGGTGCTGTGCCCCCACGAAAACACGGCGATCACCGCGGCGCACGGCTACGCCCTGGCCACCGGACAGGGGCAGGGCGTGCTCGTGCACGTGGGGGTGGGCACGCAGAACCTGGGCGGCTCCCTGCACAATGCCTGGGCGGGGCGCGTGCCGATGCTCATCTTCGCCGGGCGTCCGCCGGCCGGCACGCGCGGAGAGCGGCTCGGCAGCCGCGACAGCGCGATCCACTTCTACCAGGACGTGCGGGACCAGGCCGGCATCGCGCGCCAGTACTGCAAGTGGGAATTCAACCTGGAGCTGCCCGAGCAGATCGCCTACGCCCTCCAGCGCGGTGCGCGGCTGATGCAGAGCGAGCCCAAGGGCGCGATCTACGTGACGGCCGCGCGCGAGGTCTTGAGCATGCCCGTGGCCGAGATGCTCTCCGATGCCCCGGACACCTCGGCCCGCCCGGCGCTGGGCGAGCTGCCGGAGGCCGCTGCGCGGCGCATCGCCGAGGCCCTGCAGCGCGCCGAGCGCCCGCTCCTCATCACCTCCTACGCCGGGCGCCAGCCCGAGGCCGTGGGCACGCTGGTGGCCCTCAGCGAAGCGCTGCACCTGCCCGTGCTGGAGCCCTCGGCGAGCTACCTCAACTTCCCGCGCGACCACGCCCACCACTGGGGCTATCGCGCGGGCAAGGTCATCAACGAGGCGGACCTGGTGCTGCTGGTGGATACGGACGTGCCGTGGATTCCCAAGTACGGGGCCCCGCCGCGCGGCACGCCGGTGATCCAGCTCGACATCGACCCGCTCAAGTCCAACATCGTGCTGTGGGACTTCCCGGTCACCGAGAGCCACTGGCTGCAATCGGGCCCGGCCCTGGAGCGGGTGCTGGCGCAGCTGCGCACGCTGCCGGCGCTGCCGCCGCAGCGGCTGGCGGCGCGCCAGGAGTGGGTGCGGCGGCACCGCCCGCAGCCCGCGGCGGCCCCCGCGGCCGGCGCGGCCAAGCGGCTCACGCCGGCCTCCGCCAGCGCCGTGATCGGGCGCGTGCTGGGGCTCGAGGCGGTGATCTTCGACGAGGGCGTCACCAGCGTGGATGTGATTCGCGCCGGCACCTGCCGCACGCGCCCCGGCACCTACTTCGGCATGCCGGGCAGCAGCCTGGGCTGGGGTGGGGGTGCGGCGCTGGGCTACAAGCTGGCGCGGCCCGAGGCGGAGGTGGCCTGGCTGGTCGGCGATGGTTCGTTCGTCTTCAGCGTCCCCACCAGCCTGTACATGACGGCGCAGCGCTACGGCACGCCCTTCCTCACGGTGATCTACAACAATGGGGGCTGGAACGCGGTCAAGGCGGCCACGGACCGCGTCTACGGCCAGGAAGGACAGGCGGCCCGGCACAACACCTACTTCCACGAGCTGAGCCCGGTGGGGCGCCTGGAGCAGGTGGCCGCCGCGTTCGATTGCCACACGGCCGAGGCGCGCACCCCCGCTGCGTTGGAGGCCGCGCTGCACGAGGCCCGCGCCGCCGTGGCCCGGGGCCGCCCGGCCGTCATCAATGCGGTGCTGGAGCCCGCCTGATATGAAGTTGCATTCAAAATGGACCGCTAATGAGAGCTGCACAATCAATGTCCCACTCTCCGTGCCGTAAAACCAATCCCAGCGCGGGTTCCCGGACACAGGAACGGACATTTCTTATGTAGCCATCATTAGGCCGCGTGCCTGAGGAGTCCCGCGCAGCGGGGCGTCTCGAAGGCTGCGGCCGGCGCCCCCGCGGCTCCGAGACGCGCTTCGCGCTCCTCAGGGACGCGGGGAGTTGTTCCCCTCTTGAATGCGAATGGGTATGAGCCGCGCCCGTCGACGCGGCGGCCAGACCCCTGCCGCTACAGCTCGATGACGTCCAGCACGGGGTCAATGGCGATGAAGCTCAGGTCGCCGTCCAGCGTCTCGAACAGCGACTGCGCTTCGATCGGCGCGCCGGTCTCGAACGGCTCCGGAAAGTGCGATTCCACCAGCGCCAGGTAGCGGTGCAGCACCACGTTGAAGTGCACGATCAGCGAGGTGCCGCAGTTGGGGCAATGCGAGAGGCAGTAGCCGAAGAGCTGATGATCCTCGGCGCCCGGGTAGTCCGGGACGCGGTAGGGCGAGGCCTTCAGCTCACCGAGGGACTCCACGTAGATCTGCGTCTCTTCGGGCACCAGGGTCTGGCGTGACGAGCAGGACGGACATGCGGCGCCGTAGGTCAGCATGGCTCCCCGACTCCGTTCCGATGCGAACTGTTGAAGCACCGGCGCGCGGACGCCGGTGCACACCGCCCCCAGCGCACCAGTGTAACGGGAATCTCCGCGCAATCAAGCGCCCCTGCCTGGGAACTCAGCCGCCCAGCTCGCTCCGCACGATGCGCGCGCCCTCCACCATCGCCTGCATCTTGCCGAAGGCCACGTCGCGCGGGAGGTACTTCATGCCGCAATCCGGGCCCACAATGAGGTCTTCGGCCGGCACGAAAGGCAGGGCCCGGCGGATGCGCTCCGCGACGGTCTGCGGCGTCTCCACCGCCATGCTGGACAGGTCCAGCACCCCCAGGATGATCTGCTTGCCGGGCAGCCCCTGCAGCACGGAGCAGTCGAGCTTGGACTGGGCCGTCTCGATCGAGATCTGGCGACAGGCGCAGCCCGCGAGCTGCGCCAGGAAGGAGTAACCGCTGGGCCGCTCGTGGATGATCGCCGCGTAGCCGAAGCAGATGTGCACCGCCGTCGTGCCCTGGATGCCCTGCAGGGCGCGATTCAGCGCGGCCAGGCCGAATTGCTCGGCCTTCTGGGGCCGCGCCTGCATGTACGGCTCGTCGATCTGCACGATGTCCGCCCCCGCCGCAAACAGGTCGCGGATCTCCTCGTTGACCGCCTGCGCATACGCCAGCGCCGCCTCCGCGTCGCTGGCGTAGAAGTCGTTCTGCGCCTGCTGGGACATCGTGAATGGCCCCGGCACGGTCATCTTCACGCGCCGCTCGGT
>JBGOUY010000186.1:0-8821 GCA_041477795.1 bacterium | reverse complement strand
GGAGAGGCCGAGCGCCGCGGCCGCGCGCCCGAGCACCTCGGCACGCCAGGCGGCGCTGCCCGCGGGGCCACCGGGCGCAGGATCGGCGCGCCAGGCGGCCGCGCCGGCATCGAACACGGCGCGGCGCAGCGCGGCGGGCTCCGCCGCGGCGGCCACCTCGAAGGTGCAGCGCTCCAGCAGCAGGCGCGCCAGGCCCGGTACAGCCTTGGACGGCAGCGCGGGCACCTGCACCGCACGCAGCGCCTCCTCCAGCTCCCCGCGCGGCCCGCCCACGTGCGCCTCCAGCAGCGCCAGCAGGGCCTGCGCCACCTCGCGCACGGCCGCTGCCGCGGGGTCCAGCAGACGCGGCACGACCCGCCCGCGCTGGCGGCGGTAGTCGAGCAACTCAGCGGTAAGCATCGTGCTGCCGACGGCGCTGGCTGACGTAGGTTTCGCCGGTGGTGCGGGACAGCACCTCGTAGAGCACGGCCTCCTTGCCCGGCGCCTTGCGCAGGATGCGCCCCAGGCGCTGCACGTGCTCGCGCACGCTGGAGGTGCCCGAGAGGATCACGGCGATGTTGGCCGCCGGCACGTCCACGCCCTCGTTGAGCACGCGCGAGGTGACGACGAACGGCCAGACGTCGTTGCGGAAGTGCTCCAGCACGGCGCGTCGCTCCGGCAGACGCGTCTGGTGCGTGATGATGGGCAGCAGGAAGCGCCGCGAGACGGCGTAGGCGGTGCGGTTGTCGTTGGTGAAGATCAGCACGCGCTCCCCGCGGTGCCGCCACAGCAGCCGGGCCAGGGTGGCGAACTTGCTTTCCGGGGCATAGGAGATCTGGCGTTGGCGGCGGTAAGCCTCCAGTGCGGCGCGGCCCTCCGGCGTGCGCGAGGCGGCGAAGACGAAGCGCTGCCAGCCCTGGGCGGAGGTGGGCGTGAGGCCGTGCTCACGGGCGAACGCGCGGTAGGCCTCGCGGGCGGCATCGTAGGCCTCACGCTCGGCCGGGCTCAGCTCCGCCTCGATCACCTCCACGCGGTAGTCGGCCAGATACTCCCCGCTCAGCTCGGTGATGGAACGGCGGTAGACCAGCGGCCCGATGAGCTGCTCCAGCACGAGGTGCCCATGATCCGGGCGTTCCACGGTGGCGCTCAGCCCCAGCCGGTAGGGCGCCAGCAGCACCTCGCCGATGCGCGCGTAGCCGGCCGCCGCCAGGTGGTGGCACTCGTCGAAGATCGCCAGGCCGAAGCGGTCGCCGAACTGCTCGCCGCGCCGGAAGGCCGAGGCGTAGGTGCACACGGTGACCGGCTGCACGTCGTTGCTGCCGCCGCCGATCACCCCCGCCGGGATGCCCAGCGCCGCCTCCACGGCGCCGCACCACTGGGTGAGCAGGTCCAGGGTGGGCACGAGGATCAGGGCGCCGCGCGCCACCGCGGCGATGGCCTGCAGCGCGAGCTGGGTCTTGCCGCTGCCGGTGGGCAGTTCCACCACGCCCCGCTTGCCGCGCGACCAGGCCTCCAGCGCCTCGCGCTGGTGGGGATAGGCGGCGGGCAGGCACGGCGTGCCCACGGCCAGCTCCGGGTAGGCGCGGGCATCGTCCCGCAAGGGCACCCCGCGCCGCGTGAGCCAGCGCACCAGCGCACGGTAATGCAGTGCCAGGCAGCGCCACGCCGCGACGCGGGCATCCCAAACCAAGTAGGCCGGGGCCTCGGTCGCGGGCAGGGCCAGACCGGCGAGCAGCAGGCTACCCCGGTCGTAGGTGAGAACCGGGGGGTCGAGGTCGCTTCCGTTCACTCCAAATCTCTAACAAATTCAATTTTGTGAGGACGCTTCAATTGATATTTGACCGAACTGTCGGTATACGTAGGCGGAGGAAATCCGGGCCTGCGCCGCCATTTGCTTAACTTCTCTTGAACCTTGTCCCCTGGAGCAGATCCCATGGGAGAGAACAAACATGAGCATATCCATCGGCATCAGCCGCCGCACGAGGCCGTCCTGCTCAGCAAGATCATTACCGAGAAGAAGCAGATCCGGATCACCTTCCTCGATGGCGACATCCTCATCGATGGGCTGCGCTGGCACACGCCCTACCACCTGGGCATGAAGGACGGCAAGGTCATCAACAAGTCCGCGATCAAGTTCTGGGAGGTCATCGACTGAGGCACGGCGCCCGGATTCCGGAGCGCCTCGCGCGGGAAAGTCCCCCCTTGAGAGTGCCGCAGGCCAGCACATTGCATGACCCAACGGTCAGACCGTCGTTGAGCGCGGGCGCGCACCGCGCCTGAACCTCCCGGCCTACAGCCGAACATGGCCACGCAGAATCCGACACCCAAGCAACGCCCCCGCGCTGGCGTCGTGCGCACCGGCCCGGCGAGCCGGTCGGCCGGGGTCACGATATTCCACACCTGGGTGGTGCCCCTGCTCCTGGTGGGCGGGCTCTCGCTGCTCTCCTATTTCGGGTTTCGCTACGCCGACTTCCTCCGCAGTGACGGCAAATTGGGCTATTGGGATGCGCTGTTCCTCAACGCCCCCCAGAACGCCACCGATGCCATCGTCAACGACTCCCAGGTGCTGATTGCCGTCTTGGGGGTGGTGATGACGGTGGTCGCCATTGTCGTGCAACTGGCCGCGCAGCGCTACACGCCCAAGCTGGTCGATCTGTTCATCGAAGACCGCATCAACATCGCCTACACTGTGCTGCTGGTGGTGACGAACCTGTACTGCGCGGTGCTGATGTTCGGACTGCACGAGGGCTTCGTGCCGCTCTGGACCACGATGCTGTTGCTGGTGCTGACCTTCGTGGTGTTCGTGCTGCTGATCCCCTACTTCAGCTATGTGTTCCGCTTCCTGACGCCGGGCAACATCATCCGCATCATCCGGCGCAATACCAACTCGGCCATGCAGCGGGTGCAGAACAAGGACCTGAAGAAGGAGGACGTGCGCCGCCTGCAGTCCGAGGTGGCCAACTCCATGGAGCAGATCAGCGACATCTCGCTGAGCGCCGTCTCGCAGATGGACCGCAACGTGGCGCTGCTGGCCGTGCGCTCGCTGAAGGACGTGATGGTGGACCACCTGCTGATCAAGCGCAAGATGCCGCGGAGCTGGTTCGTGCCGGTGAAGGAGCACTTCCCCGCCATCTCCTCGGACTTCATCCAGGAACTCTACCGCAGCAGGAACTGGGTGGAAATGAAGGGCTTCCTGGACATGGAACTGATCTTCAAAATGGCGATCCAGGACATGCCGGACGCCGTCAGCGCCATTGCCAACAGCACCAAGATCGTGGGCCTGTACGCCATCAAGCTCAAGGACAACCAGGTGCTGCAGGACGTGATCCAGTTCTTCAACACCTTCCTGCGCCACGCGGTGAACGCCCGCAGCCCCAAGGCCATCTACAACCTGTTCTACCAGTACCGGCTGCTGGCCGAGGAGGTGCTGGGGGTGGACCAGGCCCTGGCCGAGCGCATCGCGTTCTATTTCAAGTACTACGGCCAGACCGCGCAATCGTACAACATCCCGCTGATCCTGATCACGGCCAGCTTCGATCTGGCGCAGCTGCTCAAGCGCGCCTACGAGATGCAGGTGCCGAACATCCAGACGCTGATGAACACGTTCCTGGAGGTGGACGACAATCCGGCCACCCAGGCCAACGAGTTCGACCTGCGCAGCGTGCGCAAGGCCCAGCTCAACTTCGGCAGCTACCTGCTCTCCAAGGGCGATGACCAGCTCGTGCTGCGCATCGTGGAGGACATGAAGGTGGAGCCGCAGTCCCGCATGGAGGCCATCCACAAGGAAATGCTGGCCGTGCGCGACCGCAAGTTCTGGGAGGTCACGGACCGCGGGGTGGACTTCTTCTACATGGACGACAACCAGAAGCAATCCCTCAACGAGTTCTTCACGCGGTACCTGGATCCGCTCTACAAGCAGAAGACCGCCGAGCCCCGCCTGAAGGTGCAGGGCGGCTGATCCGCCGGCGCGCTGCGCCGGACCCCGCCGGACGCCCCTGCGGCGGCCCGTGCGCTTGCCATCGCGCTCCCCCTCGTGATTCCCTGGTCGAATCGCCGGACCCCAGGCGCCGCCTGGCTCCGGTGCCAGCGCGGCCGTGCCGGCCCAGGCGGGCCCATCCGCCGCGCACCCGCGCCCCTCAGCGACGAGCCGCCGTGCCGGTCAACGCCACCCAGTTCAAGTCCGCGCTCAGCCACTGGGGCAGCGGCGTGACCGTGATCACCACGCGCGATGCGGCCCATGCGCCCGTGGGCATGACGGCCAGTGCGTTCGCCTCGCTCTCCCTGGAGCCGCCCCTGGTGCTGTTCTGCCTGGGCCTGGATTCCACCGGGCGCGAGGCGTTCGTGGCGGCGCCGGGCTTCACGGTGCACCTGCTCGCCGCAGGGCAGGAGACGCTCTCCGCGCGCTTCGCCGCGCGGGGCGGGGACAAGTTTGCCGGCCTGGAGTACGGCGCGGGGCGGCGGGGGCCGCTCCTGCCCGGCTGCCTGACCGTGCTGGAATGCCGCACGCACGCCCAGTTGCCTGGCGGCGATCACATCATCATGGTGGGGGAGGTGGAGAGCGTCACCGTCGGCGACGGCGAGCCTCTGCTGTACTTCCGGGGCAGGTACCGCCGCTTCGGCTAGTTTTCCAGCCGCAGCAACGTCAGCTTGTTCAGCACCAGATTGGGAATGAGCCGGTTGGGCTCCTGCGGGAGCAGCACTTCCTCGCCATTGAGGTAGACCGCGACGCCGTTGGAGCGGCCGATGGTGAGGCGGATCTCCTGGCTCGCCTCCCAGGCCACCGTCTCGGCCGGCTGCATCAGCACGTCCACGGGGGGCGCCCGGTCCACGGAGAGGCGCACCCAGGTGCGTTCCAGGCCGCGGATGGTCAGCTCCAGCTTCTGCCGCCCGTCGCTGGGCGAACCGGGGCGGGCGGGCGGCGCGGCGCGGCGGGTGCCGCCTTGAGCCGACTTGCTGCTGCCCTGCGGAGGTGGCGCGGCGCCGGATGTGGTGCGCGGCGCGGTGCGCGGCGCGGCCGCGGGCGGCGGACTGACCTGTCCCGCCGGGGCGGCCGGGGGCGTGCCGGCGGGTGCGATGCCCGCGGGGGGCGCCGGCAGCGCCGGCGCGGGCGTCGTGGCGCCAATCGGGCCCGTCGGTCCGGCCGGCGCGGTGATCGGCGGCAGCGGCGGCACGACCTGCTCCTGCGATCCGGCGCCGCGGAACAGCGCGTACCCCACCCACAGGATCAGCACCGCCAGCACCGCCAGCAGGCCGAGCTTCACGTAGGAAAAGTGCGGCGCCTCCGTATCCAGCACCTGCGGATTGCTGGGCGTGAGCTGGGCCTGGGCCTCGCGTCCACCGGGGGGGGCGAGCTTGCGCAGGGCGTCCTCCAGCTCCTCGTCCTTGATCTCCAGCACCGAGATGTAGTTGCGGACGAAGCCCTTCACGAAGGCAATGCCGGGCAGACCGTTGAGGTCGCCCGCTTCGATCTTCTCGAGGAAGCTCAGATTGATGCGGGTGTGCGAGGAGAGCTCCCGCAAGGTAAAGCCGCGTTGCTCCCGTGCCGACTTCAGTCGGCTGCCGATCTGGGCGAACTGGTCGAGGGTCTGCTGTGAGTGGTCTACCATGGTGCGTGCGGGCTCACCGCGGATTTTTCAGATAGCGGTCGATGATCGGTTGCAAGTCCGCCCGGGTCTGTGCGGGGATGCGATCGGGCGGGGTGAGCAGGGCGAACTTCAGCGAATCGTGACAGCTGCACGGCCGCGCCGGATCCAGCCGTTCCACCACGCCGGAGAGCAGGCGCTTGGAGGTGGCGATGTTCTCCGCCATCACCTTGAGCACGGCATCCACGCTGACCTCCGATTCCGTCTCGTGCCAGCAGTCGTAGTCGGTGGCCAACGCGATGGTGGCGAAACACAGCTCGGCTTCCCGGGCCAGCTTGGCCTCCTGCAGGTTGGTCATGCCGATCACGGCGCCGCCCCAGCTGCGGTAAAGGTTGGATTCGGCGCGGGTGGAGAAGGCCGGCCCTTCGATGCAGACGTAGGTGCCGCGCGTGTGGTGGGCCACCTTGAGGCGCTTGGCTGTCTCCGCCAGGTCGCTCAGCAGGTTGGGGCAGACCGGGTCGCCGAACTGCACGTGGGCAATCACGCCCCGGCCGAAGAACGTGGACGCGCGCAGGAACGTGCGGTCAATGAACTGGTCGGGGAAGACCATGTGGCCCGGGGCAATCTCCTCCTTCAGGCTGCCCACCGCGGAGACGGAGAGCAAGTGGCTCACGCCCAGCTTCTTCATGCCCCACACGTTGGCGCGGAACGGGATCTCGCTGGGCAGATAGCGGTGGCCCTTGCCATGGCGCGGCAGGAACACCACCTCACGCCCGTGCAGCACGCCGCTCAGGTACGCGTCGGAGGGCGGGCCGAACGGCGTCGTCAGGTGGTGCTCTGCGAGGCGCGTCAGCCCCTCCATCTCGTAGAGGCCGCTGCCCCCGATGATCCCAATCTTCATGGGCGCGTCACGCCGCTCCGGCTGACCCTGCGCGTGGCAACGGCTGCGGCTCGGCTGGCAGCCTGGAGGAGGGCCTGGGACAGGCAAATAGGTGGCGAGACACAGAGTCGAACTGTGGACACAGGGATTTTCAGTCCCTTGCTCTACCAGCTGAGCTATCTCGCCAATAAATCATGCAGAACAATTGGTGCTTATAAACGCAACACCCCTGCCTTGTCAAGGCGCGCGGCGGCCGCGGCCGCGCCTGGGAGGGCCGCTGGGCATGGTGCTGCGGCCGCGCAGGACGGCGCCCGACTCCGTGCGCGCGGCCCCCGGCCGCGCCCGCCTGGGGGCTTCCTTGTGTTCCCGGCATCGCTCTGCTACGAGAGGGAAGAGAGGGGCCCGAACAACTTCCAATGCGCTGAAACGAGTGGTGTTTGGGGACATTTTTAACCAACTCTACTCGATCGATGCGGGATCGTCGCACGTGGTGCTGGCGAGCGGTTCGGGGCCGACGATCCTGCGCGAACCCTGCCTGATCTCCCTGGCTCCCCGCAAGGTGGCCGCCCCGAGGAAGGCGCCCGCAGGCGCGCCACCGCCCCCGCCGCAGTTCCGCCTGCAGGCCATCGGCAGCGAGGTCGCCGCGCCCGCCCCCGGCGAGGAGAACGGCGTGCGCTGGGTGCACCCCATCGACCACGGCCGCATCGCCGATCTGGAGGCGCTGGAGCTGGTGCTGCGCAAGGTCGTCGCGGCGGCGCGCTTCAATCCGCTGCGCAAGGCCCTGTTCGGGCTGCGCATGACCTGGCTCACGGCCTTGCACCTGGAAGAGCGCGAGCGCATGCGCTACGAGGACCTGTTGCGGGACTTCGGCTTCAACCGCATCCGCCAGCTCGATGCGCCCGTGGCCGCGGCGCGGGGCGCCGGGCTGGACACGCAGCGCTCGCTGGGCCAGATGCTGATCGACATCGGCGGCGGGCAAACCACGGTGGTCGTCTTCACCCTGGGCGCCATCGCGGCCTGGCACTGGGCCCCCGTCGGCGGGCGCGACCTGGACGAGGCCGTGGCGGCCCACGTGCAGCAGCGCTACCGGCTGCGGCTGCACCCGGCCCGCGCCGAGGCGATCAAGCTCGCGCTGGGCTCGGTGTATCCCCGCGCCCGGCCGGAATCCCTCGATATTTCCGGTTTCGATACGGCCACGGGCGTTGAGAAAAAGGTGACCCTGGACGATAATGAACTCCGCGACGTGCTGATCGACGCCTGCGAACCGCTGGTGATGGCCATTCAACAAAGCTTCGAGGGCGTGCCGCCCGAGCTGGCCGCGGACATCGCGCAGGGAGAGATCACGCTGGTCGGCGGCGGATCCCTGCTGGCCGGCTTGCCCGCGTTCCTGGCCGAGCGCACGGGGCTGCGGTACCGGGTGGCGGACGATCCCATCAATGCGGCCATCCGCGGTGCCCTCGCCGGCGCCTGAGCGCCGGCGCCGCGGGTGCGGCCACGGCACAGCCGCCGTGCATGGATGCAAGCGCGGGCCTCGCGCCCGCGCGGCGACGAGAAGGATCGCAAACGATGCTCAACCTCATCAAGCGCAATGCGTACGTCCTCTCCGCCACGGGCGTGCTGATCGTCCTGGTGGTGCTGCTCTCCCTGCGCTGGAGCCAGCCCACCACCGCGCGCTGGCTGGACGAATCGTTGCAATCGGTCGCCTATCCCTTTCAGACCGTGTTCCACCGCAGCCAGACGGCCATTGTCGACCTGTTCCGCGGCTACATCTTCCTGGTCAACCTGAAGCAGGAGAACGACCGGCTGCAGTTGCAGGTGGAGGCGCTGCAGGAAGAGCTGAACCATTACGTGAACAGCGCGATCCAGTTCAACCTGTTGCGCGAGCAACTGGGCTTCCTGGAGGAGAACCCGGAACGCAAGGTGTTCGCGGAGGTGATTGGCGAGTCGGCGGACAACTTCCACCACGTGCTGCTGATCAACAAGGGCCGGCAGGCGGGCATCCGGCGGAACTTCGCGGTGGTGCTGCGCGAGGGCGTGGTCGGGCGCATCCAATCCGTCACGGCCATGCAGTCCATCGTGGAGCTGATCGTGGACCGCCGCCACCGCTTCCCCGTGCTGATCCAGCGCTCGCGCGAGCGCATGGAGCTCAAAGGCGAGGGCGGCAGCCTGCGCCTGATGCCGCAGGACCGCGGCATCGCCTACGGCACCGGCGACGGCATCCGCATGCACCGCATCCGCATGCTGGCCGACGTGGAAAAGGGCGACCGCGTCATCACCAGCGGGCTGGCCGGCATCTTCCCCAAAGGTCTGCTGGTGGGCACCGTGACCAACGTGGGACGCGAGCGGCACGAGCTGTTTCAGTCCGCCGAAATCCAGCCCG
>JBGOUY010000256.1:0-6318 GCA_041477795.1 bacterium | reverse complement strand
ATCAGTGTTAGGCACGTGGATGCCTAAATGGATGATCTGGAATGGCGTTTCAACAATCGCTCGAATTGCCATCAATGGCGAGACTGCACCAAAAACTGATACGGTTCAAGAAAGCTGACATGAGCAAGCTTACACCGAACACTTTATTCGAAAGGGACTCGCGAAAGAATGACTTGAGATTTATCCCCATCTATTGCTGGTGTTTTCAAATAGTATTTTGAAGAAGCATATTCCTTTCCGTGCGCTTTGACGATTAGTTGAATGTCAATGGTCGCATTGGGCTGAACAGGCCATTTCCCCATCTGATATAGAAGGACATCTTCACTCAAGATAAATGCTCCAACCAGACGGTCCCACAGCACTACTGGAACCTTCTCCACGACTCCATGGATCAAGGTCAACTCCGATGATCCTTTCCCCATGTTCTCGCGGTCCTCCCAGCGAAGCCAAATCATTGGACCATCGCGCCGAATCTTTCCCCGGGAGCTTTCGTAAGAATCCGAATAGAGTACTATCCGCGCACGAAGCAAAATATCTCCTGGGGTATTGAGCGATACAGGGACCCTCCATATTTCTCGTGTTAGCTCCCTCGCCCCGCGAATTGGCTCTCCAAATTCGACAGGTGGCTTGATTGATACTCGCGGGAAATTGGCCCAATTGGTTCTGTATCTTAAGAAAGGATAGGCAATTATACACGGAGCGAAGACCAAACACATGACTGCAATTGTAACCAGCCCGATTCCAACAAGTTCATTGTGATAACCGAGCATAGAAAGTCCCTCATCTAGCGCGAATGTTGCAGCGCTAAAATACGCAGCAATGGCTGAGCGGATTCTTGGGGACATGCCGCACAATACTTGATTGCGTGCCGTGTGTCATCTGGGCTCTCCTAGAGGAGTCTGTGCCACTGTTGTTTCTGAACCTCGCGGGTCGCACCCCTACACATACTTCCCCTTCACCGCCTCGATCTTCTCCTTCAGGAGCGCTTGCGTGAGCGCCTCGATGTCCGCGGGGGTGGCGAACTGGCCCTCGACCGTGAGGGGCCGTCCGGCGGCGTCGCCCAGGCCGTGGAAGTGCAGGCCGAGGGAGGCCGCAAAGTCGATGCCGCCGCCGGTCAGCAGGCGCGCCGCCTCCGAGTAGTAGGGCAGCGCGTCCAGGGCCAGGCGCGTGTGGCCCTCGGCGAGCAGGCCGCGCCAGAGCGCGAGCGCCTCCTCGGCGCGGGCGCGCATGGCGGGCGTGAGGGGGCCTCCGCGCTCCTGCTCGAAGCGGTTGAGGTGCATCAGGTCGCGGATCCACAGGAAGCGCCCCAGCAGGCGCTGCGGGTGCTGCGCGCGGTCGCGCAGCATGAGGGGCAGGTTGCGCGCGAAGCGCTCGCGCCGCACGGCCTCGGTGACGTAGCCGTTGTGGCAGATCGCCACGTCGGGCAGCAACAGCACGCGTCCCGCGCCGGCGTTCAGTCCGCGCTCGGGGTGCTCGTGCACGATGCCGTAGAAGGCGAAGCCGCGCCGGTTGCGGAAGAGGCGGCAGGGGTAGTCGGTCTTGATGACGCCGCCCGGTTCCACGGCGAAGTGGTGTTGCGCCACGGCGTAGGCGTCGTAGGCGTTGTCGCGCAGGTACTTGGCCACGCGCTCGGGCCAGAGCAGCTCCTCGTCGTCGTCGATCCAGAGCACCCAGTCCCCATGGGCGCGGGCCAGGGTGGCGTTGCGCGCGGCGGCAAAGCCGGTCTCCAGCGGGGAGGGCAGGGCGAAGGCGGTGGCGCCGTGGGCCTCGGCCAGCTCCCAGGCGCGGCCGCCGGAGGCGGGGTCGCGGCGCCGGCTGCCCGGCCCGGCGTCGATGCCCAGCACGATCTCGTCCGCGATGGGGGCCACGGAGGCCAGGCAGCGCGCCAGCGTGTCGCCGTGCGGCGCCACCACCATGCACACCGAAAGCGTCTCGCGCGGACGCTGGCAGCGCAGCTTGCGCGCGAGGGGCACGGCGCCGCTCGCGCGTTCCGGCCGGCGGAAGGTGCTGAGCCAGCTCCCCAGCGGCTCGCCCCAGGGACTGCTCCCGGCCGGGATGGCTTGCAGGCGGAACTCCGGATGGTGCCCGAAGAGCGCCTCCAGGTCGGCGCGCTCCAGGTGGTGCAAGTGCGCGCGCCAGGGATGGTGCTCGGCGAAACCCAGCGCCTCCCAGGGGCCGTAGGGCGTCGTGATGACCATGCGCCCGCCGGGCTCCAGGTGCGCCGCCAGCGCATCGGCCAGGGCGGCCGGGCGCGGCACGTGCTCCAGCACCTCGGCGGCGAGGATCAGCGCGAAGCGCTCGTCGGGCGCCAGCGCGCGCTCCGTGCCGACGCGGAAGACGACCCCGCCCCAGCCGCCGCGCGGCTCCTCGGCGTCCGCGGCCGCGCCGGTGTCGGCGGCGTGTTCGGCGCTGGCGCCGGGGGCGGCTGCGGCGCCTTTAAGCAGGGAGGGGCCCCAACCCGCGAACTGCGATGCTCCTTCCCTGCCTGGCGGGGAAGGGGGTAGGGGGATGGGGTCGTCGTTGCCTGCCCGCGGCGGTGCGTTCAAGGCGCGGTCGTCCACGTTCTCGCGCAGGCCCTCCTGCGCGGCCCAGGCGCGCGCGGCGGCGATGTTGCGCTCCACCAGGTCGATGCCCAGCAAGTGCAGGTGCGGGAAGCGCCGCGCCAGGTTGAGCGTGTAGTGGCCGTGGGCGCAGCCGTAGTCCAGCACGCGGGCGCCGGGCGGCAGGGCGGCCAGCAGGCGCGCCACCGCCTCGAAGCGCGGCTGGCCCTCCAGCCGCTCGGGGCCGTAGACGACGCCCCGGCGCGCCTCGTATTCGTAATAGTCCGCGTAGTGCCGGGCCAGCCGCGCGGTCGCGCTGGCGGGCTCCGTGACGGGCTCCGCCGTGGACTCCGTGGCGGGCTCCGCCGTGGACTCCGTGGTGGGCTCCGTGGCGGGCTCAGCGGTGACGTCCGCGGGCGCGCCGAAGGCGAAGCCATAGCCTATCGCCAGCTCCGCGCGGGCGCGTTCCAGCAGCGGCCCGGCCGCCTCGGGATCGACCGGCTGCGCGCGCAGGAGCGCCTGCAGCGCCGGGATGTCGCTGTGGCGCAGCAGGTGGCGCGCCAGCCGCCCCGGCTCGCCGACCTGCCGCGCCAGGCATTCGTCGACGACCTGTTCCACGGCGTCCGCCGCGGCGCCCCAGGAGTAGACGGGGGCCTTGGCGAGGGCCTGGGCGTGCAGGCGGGCGTAGCGCTCCGGGTCGTCCCGCAGGCCCAGGATGGCGCGCACGAACGCCTCGCGATCCACCGCGCCGCCGGCCGTGAGCGGCACCCAGCGCACGCCGCCGTCGCGCAGGGTCTCCGGCAGCGCGGCGACGGGCGTGGTGACCAGCGGCAGCCCGGCGGTCTGCGCCTCCATGGCCGTGATGCAGCTCACCTCCTCGAAGGTGGTGGGGTAGACGTGCAGCCAGGCCTGGCTCATCAGGGCGGCCAGGGCGGACTTGGAGAGCGGCCCCAGCCACTCCGCGTTGGGCAGCCTGCGGCAGCGCTCGCGCAGGCGGGCGTAGAAGCCGGCCAGCTCCGGCGCCGTGTTGTCGTAGCCGCACACGAGCAGGCGCAGCTCCGGGTCTTCGGCGGCGAGGCGCTCCAGGATGCCCGGGCCGCCGTCGGCGCCGCCCGCCGCACCGCCCGCTGCGCCGCCCGCTGCGCCGCCTTCCCAGCCGTCCCCGCCCAGCAGGTGCAGCAGGCCGCGCTCGGGGCGCGAGGAGTAGAGCAGGCGCTTGCCGCGCCGGCGGGCATCGGGCGGCAGCGGTGGGGGAAAGAGCCCCGGGTCCACGCCATTGCGCACGACGGCGATGCGCTCGGGCGGCACGCCATACACGTCGGCGAGCTGCGCCTTGTGGAACTCGGAGACGCAGAGCACCGCGTTGAGGTTCCAGACCTGGCGGCTGAAGGCGGGCAGGTAGCGCCGCAGCGCCAGGTCGTGGCTCCACCACAGGTGCACCTTGGCCGCCGTGGGGCGGTGGAACAGCCCCGGCGCGCGCTGGCCGATCAGCACGTCGCAGGGCGTGGTGGCCACGCTGGCCTCGAAGGCCTCGCCGAAGGGCGCCGCCTCGCTCTGGGGGCCGATGGGGCGGTAGTCCACGCCCTCCCAGCGGCCCGCCTGGGCGAGGCTGATGGCGCTGAAGACGGTGACGCGGTGCCCGCGCTGCGCCAGCTCGCGCGCCAGGTAGTAGCCCGCGCTTTCCGAGCCGCCCAGGCTGCGGCCGCCCGGGATGGTGTCGCCCGTGAAGGACATGCCCGGCACATACAGCACGTAATCCATATCGGCTCCTCGGCGGAGGGTTGGGGGAAGGGGGGGGCCCGGCGGGCGTCACTGCAGGCGCACCGGGACGTAGGCGACGCGGGCGGCGCTGTCCGGGCGGGTCGCGCCGCGAGCGGCAGCGGGCAGCTCGCTCGCACGCCGGGCGGCGCCGCTCAGCACCTCCTCGGAGCTGAAGAAGCGCACCTGGCTGGCCTCCACCTGCACGGCCAGCGTGCAGCTCCAGCAGGGCAGCGGCTGCACCCACCACGGCGGCAGGTCGAAGGGCAGCGCGAGGGCCTCGTGCGGCGAGAGCCGCGCCCGGTTGGCGCGGCACTGCTGCACGGAGAGGGTGGCCTCCAGCGGCGCACAGCGGAAATAGGCGCGCGTTTCCGCGGCCAGGGGCAGGGGCTGGGCCGGGCGCGACAAGGGGCCAGGCACCCCGCCCCGCGCAGCGGCGGCGCGCAGATAGCCCAGCAAGGCGCTGCCGCTATTGCAGAATGTCGGAATCATTTCGCACAGAAGTTGATAAGTTACGGAAAAAGTGTTGCATTTGTTTCCACGATCGGCTAAAGATGGAACCGAAGCCACCTGTGGATGCCGCCAAGGAAGGCGGCGCCAGGCGGTGGCCACGGACCCCGCCAAGGCGCTACATGGCTATTGGAGCGGGGATCAGCGGCTCCGCTCCCATGTGGAAGGACGGTTCCAGATGTAGCAAGTCTGTAGACAAATGTCAAGACAAATACGTACAAAAGTAGATATGTTCAGCCCGCTGACCGAGCGCATCGAGCAGGTGCGGGAGGAGCTGCGGCTGTCGCGGCTGGCCTTCTGCAAGCACATCGGCTTTCCCTACCCGCGCTATCACCACATCACCGGCGAGCGGCGCTCCAAGCCCAGCGCCGACCTGCTGACGGCCGTGGCGACGCACACGAACGTCAACCCGGACTGGCTGTTGAGCGGCCAGGGCCGGCCCTACCGGCGTGGCGAGGGCGACGCCGAGGCGGCGGGGGCCGCCGCGGGAGCGCGCGTGGGGCCCGTCGGCACGGTGGGCGGCGCGCTGGAGGAGGCCTACGTGCTGCTGCCGCTCTACAGCGTGCAGGGCGGCGCGGGCGAGGGCGCCGTGGTCAACACGGAGGAGGTGGAGGACCTGCTCGCCTTCAAGCGCGAGTGGATCACGCGCGAGCTGCGCTCCAGCCCGGACGATCTCTCGCTGATCTACGTGCGCGGGGAATCCATGGTGCCCACGCTCAACCCCGGCGACGTGATCCTGATCGAGCGCAGCCGCGGCGCGCCGGTGAGCGACGGCATCTACGTGATCCGCATGGGCGAGGCGATCCTGGTCAAGCGCCTGCAGTTCCTGCCCGACAGCGAGCTGATGGTGACCAGCGACAACGCGGCCTACCAGCCCTTCCGCGTCTCCCTGCGCGAGGCGGGCGAGGAGTTCTCCATCATCGGGCGCGTGGTCTGGGCGGGGCGGAGATTCTGAGGGCAGGGACGGCAGGGGGCGGAGACAAGGGCGTCCGCGTGGAGCGGACGAGGGGCCGGTGTGCGGAATCGCTCGGGGCAGGACGGCCGGCGCCTGCTTGTTGTCCATGCCGGCGAAGAGGCCCCATGGGGTGCGGCCGCCGCCCGGCGCTGTTCAGCCGGCGCTCTAGTACCTACATTTCAAAAAGCGCGTCAGGATAGTCGCGGGGGAGCCGGCTCCCCCGCAACAGAAGTTTCGCTGTTCACCAAACGCAGATACCAGGTCGTCGGCGGCCGGGATCGGCGCCAGGTGCGTGAAGGCCTGCGGGAAGTGGCCCAGGGGCTCGTCCCGGGCGTGGCGTCAGGAGAGGATGCCGCGGCTCAGCCGGTGCAGCCGCTTGGCGATGAGCTTGGCAAGGAACAGCCCATAGTAGGGCTGATGCTTGATGATGTTGATGAAGTCTTCCTTGGAGATGCGGATCAGCCGCCCCGCAGTGTTGGCAATGACGGTGGCGCTGCGGGTCTCCTCCAGCAGCAGCGACATCTCGCCCATCAGCACGTCCGCGGGGGTGAGGTT
>JBGOUY010000369.1:0-3664 GCA_041477795.1 bacterium | reverse complement strand
GCGCGCGCGCTGGGCCTGCACGTGGGCGACCGCGTGCAGCTTCGCTTCGACGTGCGCTGATGCCGCCCGGGAACCGCGCCGTGCCCACCCCCGCCCCCCGCGCCGCACGCCGCGGCGCCGCGCCCTCCCTGCGCGGGCGCTTCCTCACCTTCGAGGGCATCGACGGCTGCGGCAAGACCACCCAGGCGCGCCGGCTCGCCGAGCGGCTCCGCGCGGCGGGCCTGCCCGTGCTGGAAACGCGCGAGCCGGGCGGCACGGCGATCGGGCGCCAGTTGCGCGCCGTGCTGCTGAACGCGGACAATGCCGCGCTGGCGCCCCTCACCGAGCTGCTGCTGTTCCTGGCCGACCGCGTGCAGCACCTGCGCGAGCAGATCCGCCCCGCCCTGGCGCGCGGCGAGGTGGTGCTGTGCGACCGCTTCCACGACGCCACGGTGGCCTACCAGGGTCACGCGCGGGGCCTGGACCTGGCGCCGCTGGGCGCCTTCATCGCGGCGGAGGTGCTGAGCACGCCGCCAGACGCCACCTTCTGGCTGGACCTGCCGGTGTCCGCGGCGCTGCAGCGCATCGCGGCCCGCCGCTCTGCGGATGGCGGGGCCGCCGCGGGAGCGCCCGCCGGCGGGGACGAGTCGCGCCTGGATGCCTCGGCCGTCGCCTTCCACGAGCGCGTGCGCGCGGGCTATGCCGCCATCGCCGCCGCCGAGCCGGGGCGCGTGCTGCGCATCGATGCGGCGGGGTCGCCCGAGGCGCTGCACGAGCGCATCTGGCAGGCCTTGACGGAGCGCTACGATGCCGTTTAGCCAGATCCGCGGCCAGGAGCCGGCGCTGGCCTTCCTGCAGGGGGCGCTGCGGCGCGGGCGCATCCCCTCGGCCTACCTGTTCCTGGGGCCGCACCACGTGGGCAAGCGCACGGCGGCCCTGGCGCTGGCCCAGGCCCTCAACTGCGGCGACGCGGCCGCGCGCGCGGCGGCCGACGCCTGCGGGCACTGCCCCGCCTGCCGCAAGATCGAGGCGGAGGTGCATCCGGACGTGGACACCGTGCGCCCCGACGGCCAGTTCATCAAGATCGACCAGGTGCGCGAAGTCTCCGAGCGGCTGGTGCTGCTGCCCTTCGAGGCGCGCAAGCGCGTGGTGATCGTGGCCCAGGCCGAGCGCATGAACCCGCAGGCGGCCAATGCCTTCCTCAAGACCCTGGAGGAGCCGCCCCAGGACACGCTGATCGTGCTCTGCGCGGAGGACGCGCGGCGCCTGCCCGAGACCATCGTCTCGCGCTGCCTGCCGGTGCGCTTCCGCCTGCTGGACGCGGCCACCGTGCGCGAGCTGCTGGCGGCCGGCGGCGCGCTGCCGCCCGAGGCGCTGGACTTCGCCCTGCGCTTTGCCCAGGGGCGTCTGCGGCCCGAGCTGAAGGACAAGGCCGGCCATTGGATGAAGCTGCGCGAGGACGCCATCCATAGCCTCACCGGCCTGCACCGGCCCATGTTCAGCCAGCTCTCCGAGACGATCGCGCGCTGGGCGGCCGCGGAGGACTGGCGCTTCGTGCTGGAGTGGCTGGAGAGCTGGTTCCGCGACCTGGCGCTGCAGGCCGAGGGCGTGCCCCCCGAGCGGCTGCTGAACGGGGACCGCCCCGCCGAGCTGGCGCAGTGCGCCCAGTGGTTCACGCCCGCGCGGGCGCAGCGCGCCTACCGCGCCGTGCTGGACACGCGCGACGCGCTGGCGCTCAATGCGAACAAGGCCCTGGCGCTGGAAGCGCTTTGGCTGGGATTCAAGGGCTGATCCGCCGCAGCCGGCGGATGCCAGGCGCCGGGCAGCCGGAGGGCTGAAGGCAGCCGTGCATGCCGGGCAGGCGCCCGGCCCAGGAGGGAGGTGCACACGATGGGAACGACGATGCGCAGGCCGGCCCGCGCGCCGCGGGCGATGCCGCCGCGGCGGACCCTGGCCGTGACGCTGGCCACGGTGTTGCTGCCGGTGTTGCTGGCCGGGCCGGCGGCGCCCCTGCGGGCCGAGCCCAACTTCTTCGAGCAGCGCAAGATCGAGGCCCAGGCGCTGGAGGCCTTCAAGCGCGTCATCTCGCTGTGGCAGGAGGAGGTGTACTTCGAGCTTTACGACGTGGGCATGGCGGCCAGCAAGGCGCGCATCAGCCGCGAGCAGTTCGCCCAACGCATGGTGGAGCTGACCTGGCTGCCCGAGGGCGAGCTCAACCCGACCCACCTCAAGGCCACCTTCCGCTTCCGCACGGCCGTCTACATCACCGCGCGCATCCCCTACAAGGACAAGTTCAATCCCGACAAGATCTTCACCTCCGAGCAGACGCTGCTCCTGCTGCAGGAAGACGGGCAGTGGAAGGTGGACCTGATCGCGCTGATTCGCGCGCCGTTTTCCGGCGTGTAGCTCCGGCGTGTAGGGGCGCACCGCCCCCGCGCCCGCCGGCGCCGTTACTGCAGCGGCGCGCCGGCGCTGACCCAGTCGCTCATGGCCTGAATGACGGCGGCGTTCAGGTAGGGCCCGCCGTAGGGCATGCGCACGCCCAGGATGCCGGGCGCACCCTGCACCTTCAGGATCAGGTAGCTGGTGGCCGGGTCGCCCGGAGCGATCAGGGCCAGGGACGGCACCTCGGTGCTGGCCCGGCCGATGATGCTGGGGGCGTTGGCGGCGCTGAGGTTCAGCCCTTGCGGCGGCAGGCTGCCGCTGTGGCAGGCGACGCAGATGGCGCTGAAGACGTACGTCTGCACGTAGCTGTAGGTCGGCGCGGGCGGCGGGGGCGGTCCCGGCGGCGAGCCGGGCGGCGCGTAGCCTGTGCCGCCATCGCCGCCGCAGCCCGCCAGCAGAAGGGTGAGGGTGCCCGCCGCGGCCAGCCCGAGCAGCGGCAGGGCCCAGCGCAGCCGGCTGCGAAGGTGCTGCATGGAGTCTCCCCGCCCAATGCCTGGGCCGTTGGCAAAGCTCCGCCGCGCGTCGCTGGAGCGGCGGAGGCCGGCGGCTGGCCCGGCGTGACCGATCCGGCCCGGCCAGCCGCGTTGCATTGATGTCGAACCGCCTGCACAACACCGCAGCCGGGCAATTATTCCGGGCGCCGGGAGCGGGACGAGCGGGAGCGGGACGGGCGGGAGCGGCCCGGCGCCAGGCGGCGCGGCAGGCGGGGCGACGATTGCCCCGGCGGGGCGATCTTGCTAGGTTGATGCGAGCCGGCGCCGCGGCGGCATGCACCGTGCGGCACCGCGCGGCGGCATGCACCGTGCGGCACCGCGCGGCGGCATGCACCGCGCGGCACCGAGCGAACACGGCACTTCCCCTCCCGGACGGGACCCCATGACGACGGTCTTTACGTACTACGCGGTGGCAGTGGTCTGCGGCGTGATTGCGGTGTGGGCGCTGGTCTGGTTCAACACCCGCAACGGCTGAGCCCGGCCGGATCGTACCCGCTGCCGGGGGAGCGACTCCCCCCGCGCCCCCTCATTCCTCCCGCAACACTTCCAGCGGTTTCTTCAGCAGCACGTCCAGGCTGCTGGCGAGCCCCGTCACGCCGATCGCCGCAGCGGTGGCCAGCCACGCGGCCAGATAGGGCGCCAGCGTGACGTCCCAGCGGCCCTCGAACACGAAGGTGACGAGGCCCCAGGAGAGCGCGGCGGCGGCCAGCACGCCCACGGCGCCGGCCAGGGTGCCCAGGATCAGG
>JBGOUY010000342.1:0-4148 GCA_041477795.1 bacterium | reverse complement strand
GTCGCGCACCTGCTCGCGCGAGAAATTCATCACGCTGGCGATCTCCGCATAGCTGAGATCCACCGTATCCTTGAGGATCCAGCACAGCACGCTGTCCGCGCCCATGCCCGGGATGGACTCGTTCTTGGCCGGCAGCTCGCGCACGCTGCACACCAGCGCGCTGTAGAATTCCCGCTCGGAAGCGCCACCCTCCGGGTCCAAGCCGCGGAAGATGCGGTCGGCCAGATCGAGGCAGGTGCGCGTGTCGTCGATGAAGAAATTGAAGATGAAGTATGCCCGATCGAAATAGCTGGCAATCAGTCCGTTCCTTTCGCGCGGCTGCAGCGACTCCGACCGATCCCCCCGCAGGATGGTGTCCAGGCTCATTGCAGTCTCCTTTCGCCGAAAGTAGAAGTGCTTTTCCTTTCTTCAACTCCCGTGCCAGCAAAAAATACGACCGGGAATCAATTGCTTGACTATTGAAGCTTTCGACAATTCCTGTGACTGTATCAATATGATACGGAAAACGACTGTAGATTGTCTCATATTGATTCGAAATGAGTGAGGGTGTGAGACAGTGGTGAGACAGTTGAGTTTTGTGCGGTGTCCACGTAAGTGTTGAAGATTGCGGCGGCGGCAAGGCCCCCCAGGGGGCCCAGAGCGCCGCGCAAGGCGAGGATGGGGAAGAGTAGCCGGGCCCCGCGGGCCCCAGCGATCGGGAGACGGTGCGAGTCCCGAGCCTGCCCCCGGCGAAGATCACCCCGGAGCCGCTGATCGAACCGGAGCCGGCGCCAGCAAGTGCAGAGCCGCCGCCCCGCAGTAGACTCAGCCGCCTGGCCCCCGCAAGCGGGCCCGGGAGAGCCCTGCGGCTCCCCCAGCGAGGCCGCCGCCCGCAAGGGCGCGGCGAATCCGGGTGGTACCGCGCCGCGTCCCGCGGGGACGCGCGATCGCCCCGGCGCAGACGATGCGAGCTGGCCTCGCGTCCATCCGGCCCGGGGCGTTTGTGTTGGCGCCCCGGCTCACGCAGAGTCGCGGAGCGCGATCCGTCATGACGTCCCCGACGTTCCTGGAAGTCCCCAATCGCTACGATGGGCCCGGCCTGGAGCAGCAGATCCAGGCCTTCTGGCGCGAGCAGGATGTCTTCGCGCGCACCCTGCAGGCCAGCGCGGGCCGGCCGCTCTTCGTCTGGAACGACGGGCCGCCCACGGCCAACGGCCGGCCCGGCATTCACCACGTGCTCGTGCGCTCCTTCAAGGACATCTACCTGCGCTACAAGACCATGCGCGGCTTCCACGTGCCCCGTAAAGCCGGCTGGGACACCCACGGCCTGCCCGTCGAGCACGAGATCGAAAAGGAGCTGGGCATCTTCGACAAGAAGCGCATCGAGGAGGAGGTGGGCATCGTCGAGTTCAACCGGCGCTGCCGCGAATCCGTCATGCGCTACATCGGGGCCTGGGAGCAGAACACCGAGCGCATGGGCTTCTGGCTGGACCTGAAGCACGCCTATTACACGCTGGACAACGCCTACATCGAGTCGGTCTGGTACCTGCTCAAGGTGATCTGGGACAAGGGGCTGCTGTTCCGCGACTACAAGGTGGTGCCCTACGACCCGCGCATCGGCGCCACGCTCTCCTCCCACGAGGTGGCGCTGGGCTACCAGGAGACGCGCGACCCCTCGATCACGGTGCGCTTCCGCCTCGCGGGCGGCGAGGGAGCCGACGCGGGCGCGGCGTTCCTGGTGTGGACCACCACGCCCTGGACGCTCCCCTCCAACTGCGCCCTGGCCGTGCACCCGGAGGTAGACTACGTCACCGTGGAGACGGGCGGCGAGCGGCTGATCATGGCCGAAGCGCGCCTGGGGCCCGCGCTGGGCGACGCGCCCTACCGCGTGCTCCAGCGCCGCAAGGGCGCCGCGCTGGTGGGGCTGCGCTACGAGCGCCTGTTCGACTACCTGCCCAGCGCGGAGGACATCTGCCGCGTGCTGCCCGCCGCCTTCGTCAGCACCGCGGACGGCACGGGCATCGTGCACATCGCCCCGGCCTACGGCGCGGACGACCTGGAGCTGGGCCGCGCCCACGGCCTGCCCGTGCTGCACGGCGTGGGGCTGGACGGCTGCTTCAAGGCCGAGGTGACGCCCGTCGCCGGCAAGTTCTTCAAGGAAGCCGACCCCGTGCTGACCGGCCTGCTGCGCCAGCGCGGCCTGCTCTTCCACGAGGGCACGATCCTGCACAACTATCCCTTCGGCTGGCGCACGGGCGACCCGCTCATCTATTACGCGAAGGAGGCCTGGTACATCCGCACCTCGGCCTACAAGGAGCGCATGGTCGCGCTCAACCGCACCATCAATTGGGTGCCCGAAACCATTCGCGAGGGGCGCTTCGGCAACTGGCTGGAGAACAACGTGGACTGGGCGCTCTCGCGCGAGCGCTTCTGGGGCACGCCCCTGCCGGTCTGGACGGACGGCGAGGGCGAGTACCTCTGCGTGGGCTCCCTGGCGGAGCTGGAGGCGCTCGCCGGGCGCCCGCTCAAGGAGCTGGACCTGCACCGCCCCGCCGTGGACGAGATCGCGTTCATCCACCCGGAGACCGGGCGGCTGATGCGCCGCGTGCCCGAGGTGATCGACTGCTGGTTCGATTCCGGCGCCATGTCCTACGCCCAGTGGCACTACCCCTTCGAGCACCGGGACGACTTCGAGCAGCGCTTCCCGGCGGACTACATCGTGGAGGCGATCGACCAGACGCGCGGCTGGTTCTACACGCTGCACGCCATCGCCACGCTCGTCTCCGACTCGGTGGCGTTCCGCAACGTGATCTGCCTGTCCCACGTGGTGGATTCGGACGGCAAGAAGATGTCCAAGTCCCTCGGCAACATCGTCAACCCGGACGACGTGTTCAACACGGTCGGGGCCGATCCGCTGCGCTGGTTCTTCCTCGTGCGCACGGCGCCCGAGGTGCAAAAACGCGTCTCGCTGGACATCGTGAAGGACGTCGCCGCCGGCTTCATCAACACGTACTGGAACGCCTACTCGTTCTTCGTCACCTACGCCAACCTGGACGCGCCGGAGCTGGGCCAGGACGTGCCGCTGGCGCGCCGCCCGGAGATCGACCGCTGGATCCTGGCCCTGCTGGAGGAGACCGTGCAGGCGGTCACCGCCGCCCTGGACCGCTACGACAGCAAGACCGCCGGCGAGGCCATCGAGCGCTTCGTGGATCAGCTCAGCAACTGGTACATCCGCCGCAACCGGCGCCGCTTCTGGAAGTCCGAGCTGGGCGAGGACAAGCTCGCGGCCTACCTGACGCTCTACGAGTGCCTCCTGACGGCGAACCGGCTGCTGGCACCGTTCATGCCCATGCTGGGCGACGCCGTGCACCAGAACCTGGTGCGGCGCCGGCAGCCCGCGGCCCCGCTCAGCGTGCACATGGAGCCCTGGCCCGCCGGCGATCCGGCGCGCGCGGAGCCCGCGCTGCTGGCGCAGCTCGCCGTGGTGCAGCGGGTCGTCGCGCTGGGCCGCGCCGCCCGCGCGCAATCCGGCATCCGCGTGCGCCAGCCGCTCGCCAAGCTGCTCGTGCGCGTGCCGGACGACGCGGCTGCCGCCGCCGTGCGCGAGCACACGGAGATGATCCTGGACGAGCTCAACGTGAAGGCGCTGGAGTTCATCGCCCGCGACGCGCAGCTCGTCAGCTACCGCATCAAGCCCAACCTGCCTCGCCTGGGCAAGCGCTACGGCAAGCGCATCCCGGCCATCCGCGCGGCCTGCGCCGCCGCCGACGGCGCCCACATCGCCGCCTGCGTGGCCCAGGGCCAGGGCTTCTCACTGGACGTGGCGGGCGAAGCGCTGGCACTCGAGCCGGACGACGTGCTCATCGAGACCGCCAGCGCCGAGGGCTACGCGTCCGCCGAGGAAGAAGGCTTCCTGGTGGCGCTAGACACGCGCCTGGACGACGCGCTGCTGCGCGAGGGCCTGGCGCGCGAACTGGTGCGCACGGTGCAGGACGCCCGCAAGCAGGCCGACCTGCGCGTGGAGGATCGCATCCGCCTGCGCATCGCCGGCAGCGCCGGCGTGGAGGCGGCGCTCCAGCAATACCGCGACTTCATCATGGCCGAGACCCTGGCCACCTGGAGCGGCAGCACCCTACCTGGCAGCTACCAGGTCAGTCACGACATTCAGG
>JBGOUY010000154.1:0-10009 GCA_041477795.1 bacterium | reverse complement strand
CTGTTCGTGTCCAAGTACGGCAAGGACCAGAAGGAGCACGGCGTCTTCAACTCCGCGCCGGCCATCCAGCCCTACCTGACGCTGCACGGACCTGCGGGGCTGGGCTTCGGCCTGTGGGGCAGCTTTGCGCTGGTGGATCGCCAGGACGACCCCCAGACGGGCTTCTCCGGTCTGCGCAGGCTCGATGAGATCGACTATACGCTGTCCTGGGACTGGAAGAACAAGCTGGGCGGCTTTTCCTCCGGCCTGATTGCCTACCAGAATCCCAACTCCAGCGCGCAGTTCGCCTATGACGAGATGTACCTGCGCTGGGCGGCGCCGTTCATGGCGGCGGTATCCCCCACGATCACGCACTACGTGGTGGTGGCCTCGCCGGCGGGTAGCACGATCATTCCCGGCAGCCAGTACACCTCCCTGGCCTTCAACGGCGGCGAGGCGATCAACTGGAAGCTGAGCATCGGCCATTCGGATTACCTGCAGGACATCACGGCCGCCATCGGCAAGGGCTTCGGCAGCTTCAGCGCGACGTTCAACGTGACGTACCGGCCCACACCGCAGATCGTGGGTCCTTATGACACGGACGGCCATTATTTCCTGAACGGCGTGCAGAAGAACTACCCCAAAGCCATCGCCTGGCTGACGTTGAGCTACACCGGCTCGGTGACGGAGTAGTCCCCGAGCGCAGGAACCGGGCCTTCGGGCCCGTGCGCCCGTCCGCGCCAGTGCGCCGCCGCAGTGCCGGGCCGCCCGAGGCTCCTCGGCGGCAGGCGTGCCACTTGGCGCGGACGTTCCCCCGGCGGGCGGTGGGGCCATCTCCCCCTCGGATGGCCCCGCCGTTCCCCCCGCTTCCCGGAAATCCGTCGCATCGCTTTGGCCGTCGTGGCCGCATCTGCTAGGGTGCGGGCATAGATGGGCGCAGCCGCCGATTGCTGCCACGGGCCGTCAGGCGCCATGTGTCGCCGGCCGGCGCGCCCCGGCCCCCACACCCGCATCCGCACCGACATGGAGTTCCCCGCCCCGCTCCTGCGCGGCCGCCTGCTGCAGCGCTACAAGCGCTTCTTCGTGGACATCGCGCTGGACAGCGGCGAGACCATCACCGCGCACACGCCCAACACGGGCAGCCTGCGCACCTGCCTGGAGCCGGGCGCGGAGTCCTACGTCTCGCGCAGCGACAATCCCAAGCGCAAGCTGGCGTACACGTGGGAGCTGGTGCGCTCCGGGGCCGGCCTGGTGGGCGTGAACACGGCGCTGGCCAACGGCCTGGCGGCCGAGGCGATCCAGGCCGGGCGGATCCCCGCGCTGGAGGGCTATCGCGTGCTCCGCCGCGAGGTGCGCTACGGCGCCAACAGCCGCGTCGATCTGCTGCTGGAGGACGGGCCGCAGCCGCCGTGCTGGGTGGAGGTGAAGAACGTCTCCATGGGCCGCGAGGGCGTGGCGGCCTTTCCCGATGCGGTGAGCACGCGCGCGGCCAAGCACATGGCCGAGCTGACCGCCCAGGTGCGCGCGGGCCAGCGCGCCGCCGTGCTCTTCGTCGTGCAACGGATGGACTGCCGCAGCTTCCAGCCGGCGGACGATATCGACCCCGCCTATGGGAAAGCCCTGCGCGCAGCCGTCGCTGCCGGCGTGCTGGCGCTGGTGTGGCAGGCGGAGGTGAGCCCGCAGCGCATCGACCTGGTCGCGCCCCTGGCCCTGGTGCTATAAACCTTCAACTCTCTAACGCGACTCCGTGTTTCCGCGTTTTGCACCCAGCGCCCCACGGCGGTAGCGCCGTGCAGAGGCCGCCCCCCTGCGATGCGGCAGCGCCGTGCAAAGCCGCCCCAATGCTCGCCTGGCGCAAGGTTCGCTTCGAACAGGCTCTGCCCGGGCGCCTCTGGCCGCCGTCCGCCCCGCGGGCCCTTCCACACTGGGCGCTGCGCGGAGCGGCCCACACAGCCCGACGCAACGCAGGCCCCTTGCGCAATCCGCCCGCAGGTGCTTTTACAGCCTCCCCGATTCTGCCGTCAGCCATAGAAGCACCTTGCGCAGAGTACGTGCCACCGGAGGTTTGCCGGTGGCCGCTTCCGAAAATGTGCGGAAAGCCATGCTTTGCGGACAGGGCATCCCGCAAACCCCCTTCAGGAGCAGCGATCCGGAGACTCCCCTATTGCATTCCGCAGAAGATGATATAATCGCTGCAACGACGGCCGTTGAGGACGCTGTGTTCGGGCGGACGTTCCGTTGCGCCTTCTGCAAACCTTGGTCGGCTGCCGGAAGTCGGGGGACTTCTTCTAATGCATCGACTGCTTGTGACCGCGCTGGTGGTCAGTAGTTTGCTGGCAGCCACCGCGCCGCTGCACTCCGCACCACTGGCGATGGCCTGAACAACGTACGGCACGCGGTTCGGCCGTGGCATCTTAAGGAGCAGTGACGACAGGTCCGCCGGCCGCGTCTCCCCCCTTTCGCGGCTGGTGGGCTGGTCGTCGTTCCTGCAGCCGAGCGCCGCGCAAGCGACGCTCGGCACCCCCGCCCGCAGCACCCCCCATCGACGCACACGCGCTATTGCAACCGACGCAGCACAGGGCCGCGTACCGGCCGGTACACGGCGAGCGCCTCCACTTGCACCAACCGCTCCCGGGGCCACCACAGGCCGGTAAGGCGCCCGCCGTACACGCAGCCCGTGTCCAGTCCGCGCACGCGCCCCTCCACGATCAGACCCCGCTGCGCCCAATGGCCGAAGATCACCGTGCGCGAGCCGCGATAGAACTCGAACCAGGGGCGGTAGCCTGCGGGGGGGTCGAGCTGGGCCTTGGGCACCTGGGCCGGCAGGTTCCCCTCCGCATCGCACCAGCGCACCGTGGTGAGAAAGTCTGCCGTGGTCTGCGCCGGAGCCAGCCGCGGGTGCAGGCCGGCGTGCACGGCGATCCAGTCGCGCCCCTCGCGCACCAGCGGCCATGACTCGATCTCCGCCATCGCGGCCTCCCAGCGCCCGGCGCGGGAGAGCTGCTCATAGGCGGAATGGGCGCCGCGGGCCCAGTCGGGCACGACGCCGCTGCGCCAGATCTCCAGCAGCCCGAGTTCGTGATTGCCCAGGATCGGCTCCGCGCCGCGGGCGGCCAGCAGCTCCAGCGTCGCCGTGGCGTCCGGACCCCGGTTGATGGTATCTCCGATGGGAACCAGCCGCTGCTCCCCCGGCCGGAAGCCCGCCCGCTCCAGCAGCCGCTCCAGTTCGCGCGCACAGCCCTGGATATCCCCCACGAAGAGGATCTCGGGCTCGGCGGCGCGTGGCAGAGACACGGCGGAGGCCATCGGCGCGGGTGGTGGATGCGTCCGGCCGGGCGGCCGGCAGGGCTGAGACGCCCGGTCCGTAGCATGGCGCGCACCGTGGCGCCAGGGACGTCGCCGTGAATCCGCACCCCCGCCGGGGAACCATGGCCATCGCCACCGCCCGCTCGTCGCGCCGCCTGCGCATCGCGCTGCGGCTGGCCGTGCTGGCGGCGCTGCTGACGGCGCTGCACTTCGGGGCGAGCTGGCTGCTGGGTCCCTTCGGCACGCGCTTCGAGACCGCGTACAAGGCCTACGGCGCGCCAGCGCTCTACACCGTGGTCGGCGTGTACGTGGTGGCGCTAGCCCTGCCCTATGTGCCGGGCATCGAGATCAGCCTGGGCCTGCTGATGGTGCTGGGTGCCGAGGGCGTCGCCATCGTCTATGGCGCGACGCTGCTGGCGCTCAGCCTCAGCTTCGGGGCGGGGCGGCTGGTACCGCTGCGCTGGTTCGCGCGCCTCTTCGCCTGGCTGCACCTGCAGCAGGGCCAGGCGCTGATGGAGCGGCTCGAGCCGCTGGGGCGGGAGAAGCGCCTGCACGCGCTGGTGGAGGTGGCGCCGGCCCGCATCGTGCCCTTCCTGCTGCGCCACCGCTACCTGGCCATCGCCGTGGCGTTCAACCTGCCCGGCAACGCCCTGGTCGGCGGAGGGGGCGGCATCGCCATGATGGCCGGGATGAGCGGCCTGTTCCGCTTCGATCTCTACCTGCTGACCGTCTGCGTGGCGATCTCCCCGATTCCGCTGGCCATCCTCGCGCACGCCCACTGGTAGTGCGCCGGCTGCGGCACGGCGGCGGCGCGGTGACGGCGCGGCTACGGACCGCCCGCGGCGGCCCAGGTCTCCAGTGCCGTGATTTCCGCCGGCACCAGGGGGGTGGCATAGTCCAGCGGCATACGCGGCTTGCCGGCGACGGGCCCGCGCAGGATGCCGGCGCCGATGCGCGCCAGCACCAGCGGGTCCTGGGCGCCGGGCACGCCGGAAGGGCTGCTTACCTGGTAGTTCAGATCGAAGGTCTGCGGCACATAGACCGGACTGACCTCGCTGCGCGGCACGCGGTGGCACACGCCGCACTTGAGCTGCATCAGCTCCATCACGCCATTGTTCCATTGGGGCGGACTGCCCACCGGCACGACCGTCGGCGGCTGGTCGCCGAGGGACTCGGCATCCAGGCAGCCGGCCAGCGCGGGCGGCAGCAGCAGCGCCAACAGCACCAGCAGCGTCGGGTATCCTCGTCGCATCGTCCGCTCCCGCCCGGCTACCAGCGCAGCGAGGCCGCCAGGATCACATGGCGCAGGAAGTTCTCGCTCACGTTCTGCTCCAGGGTGAACTGCCAGTCGCCGCTCGCCCAGCCCGCGCCGGCCAGCCAGTAGGAATAGGCGTTGTCGCCCTTGATGCGAGCGCCGTCCGCCTGCACGTCCAGCTCCGTCGTCGTGCTGCCCCGGCCGGCCCCGCCATAGAGGGCCAGCGCGCCCAGCGGCACGCCGGCGCGCAGGTCCGCGCCGCGGTTGGCGAAGCGCAGCGTGTCGCGCGCACCGGCCTGGGCGAACGGCCCGCGCAACTGGCCCGCGATGGCGAAGCCACGCAGCTCCGCATGGAGCGGCCCGAAGGCGTGCCGCAGGCCCAGCTCCCCGCCGGCATAGGCGGCGCTGTAGTGCAGCACCTCGATGGCCGGACTGGCCGTCACGCCCAGCATGAGGCCGTCGGCCGACAGGTAGCGCAGCCGCAGGCGCGGGAAGGCCGGCGGGGGATCGATCGGCTCCTGCTTGCCGCCGACCTGGGTGTTGAAGCCGGGGGTCGGGATCACCTCCAGGGTGGCATCGAACTGACCGGTCTTGGGCACCAGGGGCGCCTGGCCGGGCCGCAGGTCCAGCAACAGCGCCGCGAGCAGGCGCAGCCGTTCGATCTGCTCCAGGAAGGTGACCGCCTGGCTGGGGCGCGGGGCAGCGATCAGCAGCAGCGTCGCGACCAGCAGCACGGCCAGACCGCGCGCCAGGGGGCGGGCCATGGGCCGCGGGTGCGGCGCGACTGCGCGGCGCGGGGCGGCGGCCGCGCTGCACTGGGGCTCAGAGTGGTGCACCGCCGCTCGGTTGGCCGGATGGATGCGCCGGCGTGGCGGCCGAGGCGGCCGCGCCGGCGCCGGTCGCGGATTCAGCCCTTACAACACGAGCCGGGCGGAGCGTATTCCGTCAGGCTGCCGCAGAGACGGTGCGCGGAACGGGCGGCGACGGTGAGGAACGCGGCAGGGCCGCCGGCGAGGCGGCTCGCAGTGCGCTCTCTGCAATGGCCGCCTACATGTTGCGGCGATACTGGCCGCCGACGTCGTAGAGCGCCCCGGTGATGTCGCCCAGCGAGCAGGACTTGACGGCCTCCATCAGCGCGGCAAAGACGTTGCCGCGCTCGCGGCAGGTCGCCTGCAGCGCGGCCAGGGCCGCGTCCCGCTCCGGCGCGTGGAGGGCGCGGAAGTGGGCCAGCCCCTCGATCTGCTGCTGCTTTTCCGCATCGCTGGAGCGGATCAGCTCGGGCGTCCTGTCCACGGCGCCATGCTTGTTGGGGTCGAGGAAGGTGTTGATGCCCACGATGGGATAGTCGCCCGAGTGCTTGCGCTCCTCGTAGTAAAGCGACTCCTCCTGGATCTTCGTGCGCTGGTACATCGTCTCCATGGCGCCCAGCACGCCGCCGCGCTCGGTCAGGCGGTCGAACTCGGCCAGGATCGCCTCCTCCAGCAATTCCGTCAGCTCCTCGATGATGAAGCTGCCCTGCTGCGGGTTGTCATTCTTGGTCAGCCCCAGCTCGCGGTTGATGATGAGCTGGATGGCGATGGCGCGCCGGACGGATTCCTCCGTGGGTGTGGTGATGGCCTCGTCGTAGGCATTCGTGTGCAGCGAGTTGCAGTTGTCGTACACCGCGTAGAGCGCCTGCAGGGTCGTGCGGATGTCGTTGAAGCCGATCTCCTGCGCGTGCAGGGAGCGCCCGGAGGTCTGGATGTGGTACTTGAGCTTCTGCGCGCGCTCGCCTGCGCGGTACTTCTCCCGCAGGGCCACGGCCCAGATGCGCCGCGCCACGCGGCCGATCACGGCATACTCCGGGTCCATCCCGTTGGAGAAAAAGAAGGACAGGTTGCGCGCGAACTGGTCGATGGGCAGCCCGCGGGCCAGGTAGTATTCCAGGAACGTGAAGCCGTTGGCGAGGGTGAAGGCGACCTGGGTGATGGGGTTCGCACCCGCCTCCGCCATGTGATAGCCGCTCACGCTGACCGAGTAGAAGTTCTCCAGGTCGTATTCGCAGAAGTAGGCCTGGATATCGCCCATCATCTTCAGCGCGAACTCGGTAGAGAAGATGCAGGTGTTCTGGGCCTGATCCTCCTTGAGAATGTCCGCCTGCACGGTGCCGCGCACGACGTGCAGCGTCTCGGCGGCGATGCGGCGGTAGACCTCCGGCGGCACGAGGCGGTCACCCGGCATGCCCAGCAGGGCCAGGCCCAGGCCGTCGTTGCTCTCCGGCCGTTCGCCGCGGTAGACCGGCGCCGGCGCGCCGCGCTCGCGGAAGTACGCCGCCATGCGCTCGCGGGCCTGCTCCCACTGGCTGGTCGCCTTCAAGTGGCGTTCCACCTGCTGGTCGATCGCGGTGTTGAGGAAGAACGCCAGGATCACCGGCGCCGGGCCGTTGATGGTCATGGAGACGGAGGTGGCGGGATCCACCAGGTCGAAGCCCGAGTAGAGCCGCTTCATGTCGTCCACCGTGCAGATGGACACGCCGGAGTTGCCCACCTTGCCGTAGATGTCCGGCCGCGGGTGCGGGTCCTCCCCGTACAGGGTGACCGAATCGAAGGCGGTGCTGAGGCGCTTGGCCGGCATGCCCGCGGAGATGAAGTGGAAGCGCCGGTTGGTGCGCTCCGGCGGGCCCTCCCCGGCGAACATGCGCGTCGGCTCTTCCTCCTTGCGCTTGAAGGGGAACGCCCCGGCCGTGAAGGGATAGCGCCCGGGCGTGTTCTCCAGCATGAGCCAGCGCAGCCGGTCGCCCCAGTCCCGGTAGCGCGGCATGAGCAGCTTGGGCACATGGGTGTGCGAGAGCGTCTCCACCGTGTTCTCCACGCGGATCTCCCGCCCGCGCACACGGAAGGTGGTGACGTCCTCGGCGAGCGCCGCCTGGCGCGCGTCGAAGCCGGTCAGCTCCCCGCGCCAGTGGGCATCCAGCCCGGCCAGCGCCGCGTCGTATTCGCGCATCAGGCGCCGGGTGGTTTCGTCCGTGGCCTCGGCCAGCACCTCGGAGGCGAGGGGCTGCGGCCCCTCCGGCACGGCCACCCCCAGCGCGGCCAGCGCGCCCCGCAGGGCCCAGGCGCGGCCCGCCAGCGCGGCTTGCTGCGCCGCGAGCGTCTTGTGCGCACGCACCGTATCGGCGATCTCGGACAGGTAGCGCACGCGGCGCGGCGGGATGATCACCGCAGCGGGGTCGTCCGGAGTGGTGGAGGGCTCGAATGTGCTGTGCCAGCCCAGCCCCAGCTTTTCCTCCATCTGCGCCAGGAGGGCGGCATAGAAGACGTCCGTGGCCGGATCGTGGAAGCGGCTGGCGACCGTGCCGTAGACCGGAAGATCGCTTTCGGGCGCATCGAACAGCTTGCGGTTGCGCCGCACCTGCTTGCGCACGTCGCGCAGGGCATCGAGCGAGCCCTTCTTGTCGAACTTGTTGATGGCGATCAGGTCGGCATAGTCCAGCATGCCGATCTTCTCGAGCTGGCTGGCCGCGCCGAACTCGGCCGTCATGACGTACACGGTGAAGTCCGCCAGATCCACGATCTCCGTATCGCTCTGGCCGATGCCGGCGGTCTCCACGATCACCAGGTCGTAGTCGGCCGCCTGGCACAGCGCGACGGCCTGGCGGATGCTGCGCGAGAGGGCGGCATTCTCCTGGCGCGTGGCAATGGAGCGCATGAAGGCGCGCGGGGTGTTGATGGCGTTCATGCGGATCCGGTCGCCCAGCAGCGCCCCGCCCGTTCGCCGCTGCGTGGGGTCCACGGAGAGGATCGCCACGCGCTTGTCGGTGAAGTCGGCCAGGAAGCGCCGCACCAGCTCGTCGGTGAGGCTGGACTTGCCCGCGCCGCCCGTGCCCGTGATGCCCAGCACGGGGATGCGCCGCCGGGCCGTGCGGGCGGCGGCCAGCTCGGCCAGGCGGTGGCCGAAGAACTGCGCGGCCTCGTCGTTAACGCGCCCCATCTCGCGCCACTCGGCGAAGGTGATCAGGCGCGCCAGCGCCTGGGCAATGCCGCGCTCCGGGCCGGCCGCGCCGCGCTGTGCAGGGCCGCCGTCCCCATGGCCGGCGCCTGCGCGGGCGGCGGCGAGGCGCTCCAGCTCGCGCTCGGGCTGCAGCGCCAGCTCGAAGTCGCAGGCCCGCAGCAGGTGCTGGATCATGCCCACCAGCCCCATGCGCTGCCCGTCCGCCGGCGAGTAGACCTTGGTCACGCCGTAGGCCTCCAGCTCCGCGATCTCCTCTGGCACGATGGTGCCTCCGCCGCCGCCAAAGACCCGCACGTGAGCGGCGCCGTTTTCCCGCAGCAGGTCCACCATGTAGCGGAAGAATTCCATGTGCCCGCCCTGGTAGGAACTGACGGCGATGCCCTGCACGTCCTCCTGAATCGCCGCGTCCACGATCTCCTGCACGGAGCGGTTATGGCCCAGGTGCACCACCTCGGCGCCCTCGCGCTGCATGATGCGCCGCATCACATTGATGGCCGCGTCGTGCCCGTCGAAGAGGCTGGTGGCCGTCACGAGACGCACGGGCAGGCGAAGGGGGGGGGGAGGTTCGATCGCGCTCATGGTGGGTCTTCCTTCCAGGTTACGCCGGCAGCCCGGGCCGCCGGCTATCGAGTGAACAGGATACCGAAAAGCCAGCGCGAATGGGGATCGTTATAGTCCTGCAGCAGGGCGCAGGGCGGCACGGCACCGAGCCCGCCGCTCAGCAGGGCGCGCCATGAGCTGCCTGCCGTTCCAGCGCCAGCCGCTCCAGCAGCGGCAGACGGTCGTTGCCCCACAGCATCTCGTCCCCAAAGAAGAAGGTCGGGGCACCGAACACCCCGCGCGCATAGGCGGCCTCCGTCTCCTCGGCCAGCTCGCGCTTGAGCGCGGGCCGGGCGACGCCAGCCTGGAAGGCCGCCACGTTCTCTCCCAGCCCCGCTACTATCTCCGCCAGCAGGGCATCGTCGAACAGGTCCCGCCCCGCCACGAAGTGCGCGCGGAAGCAGGCATGGATGAACGGCACCTGGCTGGGCCGGCCGCGCAAGTAAAGCGCGCCGCGCGCAGCCTTGAGGGAGTTGGTGGGGGCGGCCGCCCAGTGCCTGAATGCGATGCCGTGCAACCGCGCCCAGCGCAGGCAATCGCGGCGGGCGTAGTCCCCGCGCAGCCCGTCCAGGAAGAGCGGCCGGGCGCCCGTGCGCCGAAAAATCGGCCCCAGCAGGATCGGCCGCCAGATCAGCGGCGTGCCCAGCCGCGCGCAGAGGCTTTCGATGACCTCGCTGCTGAGGAAGGCATAGGGCGATGCGAACTCAAAGTAGAATTCCACCGGGGACGGGCTCATGGCGCGCCCTCGCTCTGCGCTGGCTGCTCCGGGTCTGGCGCCGGCCCGTCCGTGCCGTGCGCGGCGAGGCGCCGGCCGATGTGCCGACGATAGGAGAGCAGGTCCTCGCGCAGCCGTTCCAACTCATGCAACTGGTCGGCGAG
>JBGOUY010000322.1:0-4626 GCA_041477795.1 bacterium | reverse complement strand
GACAAGCGCGTGACCAAGCCCATGAAGGGGCACTTCAAGACCGTGCAGCCGCATCGGCACCTGCGCGAGTTCCCCGTGGACGACATCTCCGCCGTGCAGGTGGGGCAGACCTTCGACCTGACGATCTTCAAGGAAGGCGAGCAGGTCAGCGTGGCGGGCACGTCCAAGGGCCGCGGCTTCCAGGGTGTCGTGCGGCGCTACCACTTTTCCGGTGGCCCGGCGGCGCACGGCTCCAAGTTCCACCGCCAGCCCGGTTCGATCGGCAACCGCACCTTCCCGGGGCGGGTCTTCGCCGGCAAGCGCATGCCCGGTCACATGGGCGCCAAGCGCGTGACCGTGAGCAACCTGGAGATCACCAAGATCGTCCCGGAAAAGAACCTGCTGCTGATCCGCGGCGCCATCCCCAGCCACAATGGCGGCCTGGTGGAGATCCTCAAGCGCAGCGGCGAGCCGCAGTAAGCCTGCCAGCCAGAGCGCGGCCTGCACAGGCCGCGTCTCTTGTACCCGACAGAAGCCTGCGGAGGCCGAGGGAACTCGTGCCGCCGGCCGGGTCTAATTCCGCCTCGCATTCAAAGTTTTACGATAGGCCGCGTGCCTGAGGAGTCCCGCGCAGCGGGACGTCTCGAAGGACGCGGCGGGCGCCCTTCGAGACGCGCTTCGCGCTCCTCAGGGACGCGGGAATTTATGCCATCCTTGATTGCGAGTCGGTCTGCAGCGCACCCGGCGGAACCCCACCCGCACGCAGGGCCCCGGGAGCGACGCTCCTGTGCGGGGTGCGGGGGCCAAGGCTCCGCCTGCCCGATCCGCGGTTGACCGATGCTGCGCGCGATTGCCCTTTCGCGGCTACTTTCCGCTTGCCAGGATGGGGCGGGATCTGGGCGCGCGGGACTCGGACGGCAGGCTTGCGGGCGCAGGGGCGCCGCTCCCCTCGATCCGCGCGAAGAGCGCGTCCCAGCCGTCGGTGCGTCGGATGAGCGGATGCGCGAAGGCGCGGTTGAAGCGCCGGCTCATCAGCCACACTTCCGCCTCCGGGCAGTGCCGCTGCACGTCCACACAGTTGTCCGGGTGGTCGTCCACGAACAGCACTTCGCCCCGCGCGGCCCGCAGCGACTGGATCACCTCCGCCTTGCTGCGCGGCCGCAGCTCCTTGTAGCCGTGCAGGCCGCAGTAGTGCAGCGAGTGATAGCTGAACCCGTGCGCCTCCAGGTTGGCGAGGCGCTTGTCCATGTGCGGTTCGGGGAAGTTGGTGAGGAGGTGCACCGTGTGTCGGCTCGCCAGGCGGTTGAATTGCTGCGGGTCGACCAGGGCGGGCAGCTCGCCGGCCATCTGCGATTCGAGGAAGGCGTGCCAGCCGTCGCGCAGCATGTCGGGCTCGAGCACCTCCTCGAAGTCCCAGCTCTCCGCCTCGTAGTCCGGGGGCAGTCCGAGCTGGTGGTGCGCGTTGAGCCAGCGCACGAAGGCGTGCTCGAAGTTGAGCAGCACGCCGTCGATATCGATGAACAACTGCATGGGCGCTGGCAGGCTGAGGTGCGGCCTCGCGGTCAGGAGCGGGCGGGCCGGAAGTCGCCGACGACCGGCACGGGTTCCATCCAGTGTACGGGACGCCACGGCCGATGCCAACCCGCTCCTGGCAGGCGACGCGGGCGGCACGGGCGGAGCGGGCACGCGCGGGGGCGTTGGCAAGTGCCGCGCGATTGGGGTACACAGGCGGGAGCCTGCGGCCGCACACCGCCCGTCCCGGCGGGCAGTGCCGCCCGGCCCAGACCCATTGCAACACTCACCTTTTGCCCCCGCAGCGAGGAGCACACCTCATGAGCATTGAGCAGCGACTGAAGGAGCTAGGCATCACGCTGCCGTCTGTCGCAGCGCCCGTGGCCAACTACGTGCCGTGCGCCCATGAAGGCGACCTGTTGTTCGTTTCCGGGCAGCTCCCGCGCGACAGTGCCGGCCAACTCGCGTTCGTGGGTAAACTGGGGGCAGAGCTGACGGTGGAGCAGGGCTATGCGGCCGCCAGGAGCTGCGGGCTGTATCTGCTGGCCCAGGCCCGACAGGAGCTGGGCAGCCTGGACAAGGTGAAGCGCATCGTGCGCGTGGGGGGATTCGTCAATTGCACGCCGGGATTCACGCAGCAGCCGCAGGTGATCAACGGCGCCTCCGACCTGTTCGTGGAGGTGCTGGGGGAAAAGGGGCGACACACGCGCGCGGCCGTCGGCTGCAATGCGCTGCCCGGCGGAGTCGCCGTGGAAGTGGAAATGGTGGTGGCGGTCAAGCGTTGAGGCGTCGCCGCTCCCGCCTGGCGCTCGTCTCGTGGCGCACGCTCCGGTGGGCCAAAGCGCGCCGCGCCCGGCTGGGCCGGATCGCTGCGGCTCGCTGCGACGCGGCTCAGCCCTCGGTCACCTTCATGGGCAGCTCGCGCCGCACCTGCTGCAGGTACTCCAGGTCGATCTCGGCAAACGTGAGCCCGGTGCGTTCGGGCGCGAGGGCACACACGGTGCCCCAGGGGTCCACCAGGGCCGAGTGCCCCCAGGAGCTGAACTTGGGATTGTGCTTGCCCCACTGCGCCGGCGCGGCCAGGTACACCTGGTTCTCCAGCGCCCGCGCGCGCAGCAGCGTCTCCCAGTGCACGGCCCCGGTGGGCGCGGTGAAGTTGGAGGGAGCGAAGACGACCTCGGCCCCCTTGCGGCGCAGGTGCTGGTACAGATCCGGGAAGCGCAGGTCGAAGCAGATCGTCAGGCCCACCCTGCCGATGGGCGTATCCACCACCGGCGGCAGGGCATCGCCCACCTCGATCGTGTCGCTCTCCTTGATCGTCAGGCCCGGCAACTCCACGTCGAACAGCTTGAGCTTGCGGTAGGTGGCCAGCACCTCGCCCGTGGCGTCGATCAGCACCGAGGTGTTGAAGACCTTGTCGTCCCGCCCAGGAATGCGCTCGTGCATGCTGCCCAGCAGGATCATCATGCCGTGGCGGGCGGCGGCCGCGCGGAACTGCGCCACGAGGGGGCCGTCCACGCTCGCCGCATGCTCCAGCTTGCCCTGCCGCCCGCCCAGGTACAGGAACACCTCGGGGAAGGCGACAAGCTGCGCGCCCCCGGCCGCCGCCTCGTCCACCCGGCGCAGGGCCTCGGCCAGGTTGGCCTGGAAGTCCTCAGTGGTCGTCGTCTGCGCCAGGGCGATGCGGCTCTTGCTCATGTCGGATTTGCCAGCAGCGGTTCGGGTTCCACGCGCAGCTTGGCCCGGATGCGCTCCAGATTCACCGGCGTGGAGGTGATCGTGATGTGGATGCCGTCCTGCTCGTAGCGCACCGCATCCACACGGCTCCAGCGATACAGCTTGGCCAGCTCGCCCGAGTCCTGGTACTCCAGCCGCAGCGGCGTCGTCACCATCGACTGCTCGAAGAACTGCACGATGCGCTGGCGCAGGGGCTCGCAGTCGTCCTGCAGGGCGGAGAAGAACACGGCGTCGGGCACCTGGCGCTTGGCCAGCAGCAGGGGCACCTTGGTCGTCAGGCGATCGACCTTGTTGAAAACGACGAGGCGGGGCACGGTGTGCGCGCCGATCTCCTCCAGCACCTGCGCCGTCGTGGCCATGTGCTCCTGCCAGCTTTCGTGGCTGAGGTCGACCACCTGCAGCAGCAGGTCCGCATCGCGCGCCACTTCCAGCGTGGAGTGGAACGAGGCTACCAGCTCGTGCGGCAGGCGGCGGATGAAGCCGACCGTATCGGAGAGCAGGATCTTGGGGCGATTGACTTCCACCAGCACGCGCGTCGTGGAATCCAGCGTGGCAAACAGCCGGTCCTCGGCGATCAGGTGCGAATCGGTGAGGCGGTTCATCAGCGTGGACTTGCCGGCGTTCGTGTAGCCGACCAGGCTCACGCGGAAGCAGTTGGCGCGGCTCTTCTTCTGCGTGCTGCGCTCCTGGCTGAGCTGGCGCAGCTCCTTGCGCAGGCGCGCGATGCGGTTGCGGATCAGCGTGCGGTCGATGTCGATCTGCTTTTCGCCGGCGCCCTTGCTGCCCGCGATGCCGCCGCGCTCGCGGTCCAGGTGCGCCCACATCCCCACCACGCGCGGCAGCATGTAGTTCAGGTGCGCCAACTCCACCTGCAGGCGCGCCTCGCGCGTGTCGGCATTGCGGCTGAAAATGCTGAGGATGAGTTGCGTGCGGTCCAGCACCATCACGCCAACCGCCTGCTCCAGGTTCTGACCCTGGGCCGGCGAAAGGTTTCCGTCGTAGATGACGACGTCGGCGCCCAGCAGGCGCACCTGCTCGCAGATTTCGGTGAGCTTGCCCGAACCGAACACGCTGCCCGGGAGCCTCTGTTCCCGGTGCTGGACGAGGCGACCGACGTACTCGTAGCCGATACTGCCGGCCAGCTCGGTCAACTCATCCAGCGAATCCGCCTGTTTGGCATCGGATATGTCGGGGGTTTGCAGCGCAATCAGGAAGGCTTTGTCCAGGTGCAGACCGTTCTCGTTCAAACGCACCTCTTGCGAGCGGAGATCGAGCGTACTGGCATCCTGTTTCGAGGATAAGCCCGGCCCCTGACGCCGTCAAGGCGGCCTCCGTACGCTCTCGCCGCTTGGTCTCGCAACCCTGGATCCCGCCCTGCGTCCCTTAGCGCTTGGCTTT
>JBGOUY010000220.1:0-7610 GCA_041477795.1 bacterium | reverse complement strand
CTGCTCGTCCTTGCCGATGTTGATGGAGTGCACCGTGTACGGCAGGCGCACCTCCTCCAGCAGGATGGACACCTTGCGTCCATTGGGCGTGGCCCAGGTGTACAGGTCGATCATGGCGGCGTCACGATGGGAAATGAGCGGCGGCGGGAGCGCGGGTGGCAGGTGCGGTGCCGCGTCCCGTCGCGGGGCGGCAGCCGCGCTGCCGGAACTGCCGGAGCTGCCGGAGCTGCCGGAGCTGCCGCAATCTTAGGGGCTCCCTGCCGGACGGTCAACTATCCCTGCCACCCACCCGCCCGCGGACGGGCCACTCCGGAGCGGCCCGGCTTGGCCCGCTGCGCGGCGCCTGGAACGCCGCCCAGAAAAGGGCTGCGCTTTCCCGCCAGCCCGGCTATAGTCATGAAATCATGGCGCTTTCGGCCAGGCCGGCACGGGGCCGGCCGGAGCGCGTACCCACCGCCCAGAGGAGCGCCGAGCAGAGATGGGCCGCACCAGCGACGCCCGCGAGCGACTGATCGATACGGCCGTGGGGCTGATCCGCGCGCGCAGCTATGCCTCCGTGAGCGTGGACGACCTGTGCCGCAACGCCGGCGTGCGCAAGGGCAGCTTCTACCACTTCTTCCCCTCCAAGCGGGATCTGGCGCTGGCCACGCTGGACGCCTGGTGGGAGGGCACGCGCAGCGAGGTGCTCGAGCCCGCGTTCCAGCCGGACGTCCCGCCCCTGCAGCGCATCGAGCGCGCCTTCCAGCGCTCCGTGCGGCAGCAGGCCCTCACCAAGCAGCGCAACGGTCACTTCCTGGGCTGCCCCTTCGGCAACCTGGCGCTGGAGCTCGCCGCGCAGGACGAGACCATGCGCCTGCGCCTGGAGGCGACCTTCGGCCGCTTCGCCGGCTACTTCGAGCGCGCCCTGCTGGAGGCCCGCGACGCCGGACAGGTGGCGCCGGACACGGACGTGCAGGCGACGGCGCAGGCGCTGCTCGCCTATCTCTACGGAGCGATCCTGCTCGCCAAGACCGCGGACGACGTGGCCGTGATGGAACGGCTGGCCACCCGCGCCCTGAGCCTGGTGGTCGCGCCGGGCTCCTGATCGCTCCTGATCGTAGCGCTCCTTTCGCGACGCCCAGCCGCTGCGTCATGCGACCCTGGCCCGCGCTGCCTTGCGCCCCTGAAGTTCGCCCGCATCCGGGATTTCCGCGGGTTGCCGGGTTCCCGCCCCGCCGCGCCCCCCTGTCACCGCGACATCCCTTTCCGTACGCCGCGAAAGCGGATAGGGTGAGGGCCTCATCTCCGTCAGCGTCCACCCCCGTGGCCGGGAGTCTCCGTTCGTTCCCGCGCCGGAGCCGTGCGTCATGAGCAATCTTGCCGACCTGATGCGGTTTCGCAAGCAACACCCCGAGCGCTCCGTCGTGCTGCTGGGCGCGCGCTGGGGCGTGATCGACACGGCCCCGCAGGCGCGGCCCAACAGCCGCCCCACGCTGCTGCTGCTGCCCGGCACGTTTGGCACGGCGGAGATCTTCTGGCAGCAGATGCGCGCCCTGGCGCGCCAACTGCGCTTGATCGCGCTGACCTACCCCGCCGTGGCGGACGTGGAGCGCTTCGCCGACGGCGCCGTGCAGATCCTGCGGCAGCGGGGCCTCCGCAAGGTGAGCGTGCTGGGCTCCTCGCTGGGCGGCTACACGGCGCAGATTCTCGCGCTGCGCCACCCGGAGCGGGTGGAGACCCTCTTCATCGGCAATTCCCTCTGCGATCCGCATTCCTCCTGGCGCCCCACGCAGCCGCCGCTGGAGGAGATGGAGGCCATGCCCGCGCGGGAGCTCAAGGCGGCCCGCCTGGCGCGCGTGGCGGACTGGCCGGAGAGCGACGCCGGGCTGGCGCTCGCCAAGCAGGTGATCGGCCTGCAGGGACGCGAGCTGATCTCCGCGCGGCACCTCAAGGCGCGCGTGCTGGCGCTGCTCAAGGCGCACGACGTGCCGCCCCTGCCGATCCCCCACGAGCGCATCGCGATCATCGAGTGCCAGGACGACCCGGTGATCCCGCCGGCGATCCGCAAGGAGGTGCGCGATCGCTATCCCGGCGCCACCGTGCACTCGCTGCCCAGCGGCGGGCACTTCCCCTACATCTCCCGCGCCGTGCCGTACACCGCCATCCTGCGCCAGCACCTGCTGGAGTCATAGCCGGCGGCGCAGCCCCCAGCGGCTGCCAGCCCGGCGGAGCCCCCAGCGGCTCCCGGCCCGGTGCAGCCGCCCGTCCACCGCGGCGATGCCCGCGAAAATCAGCGCCATGCCGGCGACGGCGCAATACCGCCTCCGACTGGGCCGCTGGCGGTTTCGCTACGACATTCTCGGGAACGAGGTGGTGCTCCACTATGCCGGCCTGCGCCGCGAAGACACGTATCGATGATGGGAGTTCAGGAACGACGGCCTGATGGCAGGCTGGCAAGCAGAGCTTAGATGGCTCGCTTCATCGGAGGCAGATCGCGTTCCACGGCCCGCCAGACTTCCTCCAAGTCGACCCCAAAGTACTCGTGCACCAGGATGTTCCGCATGGCCACGATCTGAGGCCAGGGAATGCGAGATTCGGCCTCCTGCAGCGGCTGGCTCACCTTGCTGGCAGCCTCGCCAATGATTTGTAGATGGTGGATGATCCAGGTCTGGACAAGCCTGTCGCGTTCAAACGCGGTCTTGCCGTTCTCGGCTTCAGTTTGGATGTTGTCGATCGCCTCCAGGATGTCCCGCAGCCGCTCGCGATCGTCCCTCACAGCGGTACGGCCTCGCGCAAGACCCGCTCACGGATGCGAGGCTTGATCCCGCGATCGCTGACTACATCGACCTTGCGCCCCAGGAATTCCTGGAGCTCCAGCAGCAGGGCCGCGTGATCGAGCAGGCTCCGTCCGGGCTCGAGCTCCACCAGGAAGTCGATGTCGCTCGCCTCATCCGCCTCGCCGCGCACCACCGACCCGAAGACCCGCACATTGCGCGCGCCGTGCTTGGCGGCAATCCGCAGGATCTCTTCCCGCTTGTCTTCCAGCAGCTCCCTGATCCCCATCTGGGCGCCTCCACCGCCGTGAATGTGAGCACCGACAATGGCCCTCCTGCAATAGTGCTGGATTCAATTGCAGCGGGCAAGGACGCAAGGCGCGCTTTTGGGAGCCGCCCGGCCGGCGAGCCTCTCAACGAGCGGCGGCTGCACGAACTCCTGGAGGAAGAAGTGAGCGCGCTGCTCCGACGGGCTGCGCTGGGGCACAGCCGCGCGCGGCTTGTCCCCCCGCGTCCCGCTGGGGTATACCTCGGCTTCACGAAGGCATCACGAAGGCATCAGCCCGCGGCGCGGCACGCCCACCCGTCGCCGGCCACCCTGCTCCCGACCCGCCAGGAAGCGCTCGCCATGCCCCACGGAAATACCCTGCCCCTCGCGGGCATCCGCGTGATTGACCTCTCGCGCGTGCTGGCCGGCCCCTTCTGCGGCCACACGCTGGCCAACCTCGGCGCCGAGGTGATCAAGGTGGAGGACGCCAAGGGCGACGAGACGCGCTACTGGGCGCCCTTCACCCAGGATATGAGCGACTCGTTCATGGCGCTCAACTTCAACAAGCGCGGCATCGTGGTGAACCTGAAGCGTTCGGAGGGCGTGCAGATCGTGCGCGATCTGGCCGCCGGGGCGGACGTGCTCGTGGAGAACTTCAAGACGGGGGACATGGACAAGTTCGGGCTGGACTACGAGTCCTTGCAGCAAGCCAATCCGCGCCTCGTCTACACCTCCATCACCGCGTTCGGGCGCACGGGCCCGCTGGCGAAGCGGCCGGGCTATGAGACGCTGCTGCAGGCCTACAGCGGCATCATGAGCTTCACGGGGCTGCCCGACGGCGAGCCGGTGCGCACGGGCGTCTCGTTCCTCGACCTCACCTCCGGCCTCTCCGCCGCGCTGGCGACCGTGACGGCGCTCTACCGCCGGCGGGACACCGGCCTGGGCGGCCGCGTCGACGGCTCCCTGCTGCAGTCCGCGCTGGGGCTGATGCTGGTGCAGCTCGTGCCGTTCTTCAACAACGGCCTGCTGCCGCGTAAGCTGGGCTCCGGGCACGCCAGCGCCACGCCCTACCAGGCCTTCCGCACGGGCGACGGCTGGGTGCTGATCGCCGCCGCCAACCAGAACCTGTGGGAGCGCATGGCGCGCGCCCTCAAGCTGGACGGAATGCTGCAGGAGCCCAAATTCAAGGACAACCCCGGCCGCATGGCGAACCTGCCGGAGTTCCTGGGCCACCTCAACACCGCGCTCTCCCAGTGGGAGACGGCCGCCGTCGTGGAGACGCTGGTGGCCGCGGGCGTGCCCTGCTCGCGCATCAACAACCTGGCCGAGCTGATGGCCGACGGCCAGGTGGAGGCGCTGGCGCCCTTCATCGGGACGGACGACCCGGACTACGGGCCCATCCGCACCTCCGGCGTGCCGTTCCACCTCTCGGACTTCGGCAGCCGCCCCATCCGCCGCCCGCCCCGGCTGGGTGAGCACACGCGCGAGGTGCTGGGCGAGCTCGGCTACGACGCCGCGCGCATCGACGCCCTCTACGCCTCCGGCGCGGTGGCCTGATACGATTTCCGCAACGACGGTGCAGAACACAACGCTAGGGGCGCAGCATGCTGCGCCCCTACCTACCTACCTTCGGCCGCAATCGCCATGGTCCCGAGCAGCGGCACCCCGCCCCTCAAGCGCGTCTACGAGTCACGCACGGGTTCGGACGGCGCGCGCGTGCTGGTCGAGCGCCTCTGGCCGCGCGGCATCCGCAAGACCGATCCGCGCATCGACCAGTGGCTCAAGGAGATCGCCCCCTCGGCGCCGCTGCGCGCGTGGTTCGGGCACGAGCCGGCCAAGTGGGCGGAGTTCCAGCGCCGCTACCGCGCGGAGCTGGCGGCCAATGGCGAGGCCGTGGCGCGCCTGCGCGCCCTGCTGGCGCAGGGCCCCGTCACGCTGGTCTATGCGGCGCGCGACGAGCAGCGCAACAGCGCACGCGTGCTGGCGGAATGGCTGGGGGAGCAGTGAGGCGGCGCGAGCTTAGAACGGCTGTGCAAAACAACTGCTGCGAGGGGGCCCTGCCCCCCCCCCACTGTATAGACTGAGCACCCGACAGTTTCTTGCGGAAGGGCTCTGCGGCGGCTTCAGCGCCACGACGTGCTGGGCGCAAACCCCGTGCGGGGTGGCGATCCGCAAGGTCCAACTGGGGGGACGGTTGAGCTACAGCGGACGGGAGTATCGCATCCCCAAAGCGCTCTATGGGTACCCAGTCGGTCTGCGGCCCACGGTTTCCGATGGCGTGCGGGAGCTCCTGTTCTGCCACCACGTCATCCTGCACCTGGATCTGAGGAGCGGATTGACGACAAAACCTGTTAACCATGTCCCCGCACACCTGTAAGCCTTGACTCCGGTCTGAACAGTTTGCGGAGAAGGGGGGGGAACCCATCGCGATCCGTCGACTCGCGCCCCCTCCTTGGGAGGGGCCGGCACGCCGCAGGCGGGACGGGGGGAGGCCCCGCCGTTACGCGGCTTCGGCGGCGTTGCGGAAGTGCGGCAGCACCTGCTCGGCGAACATCTGCATGGAGCGCCGGCGCAGGGACTGCTCCATCTCGTACTGGGTGTGCACGGTGACCACGTGGCCCACCTTGAGCTTGTCGCGAATCGCCTCGATGCGCCGGATCACGCGCTCGGGCGTGCCCACCAGCTTGTTGTCGAAGAAGCGGTCGCGGAAGTCCGCATCGCTCACCAGCCGCGACAGGTTGGCGAAGAAGCGCGAGTGCGCCTCGTAGCCGCGCACGTTCTTCCAATAGTCGTCCTTCGTCTCGTAGTGCTCCATCTGCGTGCGCGCGAAGTGCGGATAGTAGGCGTGCGCCAGCTCGCGCGCCTCCTTGTCCGTCGGGGCGACGATGGTGGGATTGATCATCATGGGGCACTCGTGGGCCCGCATCTGCGCATCGGTGGCGCCGCTGTGCTGCTGCCAGGTGCGCACGAAGCCTTCCGCCATGTCGTCGGGGAAGTTCGACGTGTGAATGACGGGCAGCCCCAGGTCGCCCATCACGCCGGCGGATTCCGGGCTGCCGATGGCGCCGTAGAGCTTGATGCGCTCCAGGTGGGCCTTGGGCCGGATGCGCAGCGTGGGAAACTGGTAGTGCTGGCCCTGATAGCTGAACGGCTCGCCCGTGAATCCCTTGCGCAGGATGGCCAGGCATTCCGCGAAGAGGCTGCGGGTCTCGGTCATGTCCACGCCCAGCCGGTCGAACTCGTAGCGCGCCGTGCCGCGGCCCAGGCCCAGGTACAGGTCGCCCTGCGCGAGCAGGCTCAGCATGGCGATCTGCTCGGTCAGGCGCAGCGGGTGGTGCCAGGGCAGCACGATGACGCAGGTGCCCAGGCCCAGGCCGGGGCACTGCGCCGCCAGGTGCGCCAGGTACACCATCAGGTCCGGCTGCGGGAAGTACGGCGTGAAGTGATGCTCCAGCGCCCAGGCCGACTGGAAGCCCAGCGCCTGGCCCAGCTTGGCGTCCGCCAGGGCCTCCCGGTACAGATCCTCGTCGCTTTGCCCGCGGGGACCCACGGGGGTCGAGGCGAAACCGAACTTCATGGCGTGCTCCCAGGCTGGGGTGGCGCCGCGCCGGGTGCTGCCGCCGCGCGCGGTCAGATCACGGTCTTGAGCTCAGCGAGGGTCGTGGGCCAGCCGAACTCGGACTTGAGGTTGATCTCCGCCAGGTTGACCGTCTTGCCGCGGCTCGCCTGCTTGAAGTTGTGCAGGGCGATGGCCTTGGCGATCTCCAGCACGACCGGGTTGCCCTGCTTGGCCTTGACGGCCTGCTCGTAGGCGTGCTCCACGCTCTGCGGCGTGGTGGCGCTGGCGAAAAGGCTGCTCTGCGCGGCGTTGTTCCAGATCGGCCGGGCGAAGGTGCGGATGAACTGGAGCGGCTCCGGGTAGGGATAGAGCCGCCGCTCGATGGCATCGCTGAAGGCGTCGAAGCCCTCCGCGGCCGCCGGCGCCACCTCCCCGACGATGCGGAGCAGGGCGCGGCGGAACTCGTTGTAGCGCTTGTTCTTCTCCTCCTCGTTCAGGCGGGCGTAGCGCAGCTTGGCCTCGTTCAGCTCGGCCTGGCGCACGGGCTCGAGGAAGGTCGCCAGCAGCGCCGTCATGGCGTCGTTGCGAGGCGCATCGTCGGTGGACACGTTCAGCTTGCGCGGGCGCCGCCCGGCCTCGCGCACCTTTTCCAGCAGGTGGCCGGCCAGCGCCGTGCGCTCGAAGACACCCAGCGTGCCGGGCACGGTCTTCTGGACGACGTCCGCGAGGATCGCCTCCACGCGCTCCAGCGTGAGCTGCTCGCCATCGCCCAGCAGGCGGGCGAAGCTGGCGCGCTGCTGCCCGATGGCGGCCAGCACCTGCGCGATCTGTTCCGGGGTGGAGGGCCGCTGCAGGCAGGCGATGGCCTGCTGCTGAAGCCGCGAGGCGAGCCAGAGCACGCCCTGCTGCAGCGGCGAGGCGGCCTTGGCGGCCTGCAAGTCCAGCTCCTTGTAGAGCTGCTCGAGCTGGGCCGGGTTCTCGATGGGGCGGAAGTAGGTGGCGCGGGCGCGCTGCACCTGCCGGTAGATCT
>JBGOUY010000368.1:0-3712 GCA_041477795.1 bacterium | reverse complement strand
GGAGTTGGTGCCTGCCATCGGCTTCACCCTGTGTTCGCTAGGCCAGCGCTCGGGCGATCGCCTGTACCTGACGCAGCCGGTGAACGCGGCCGGCCCCACCTGCACCGGGCCCGAGTATCCGACCCAGCTCCCGGACGAGTTCTTCAGCCTGGAGACCTCGCCCGTGACGGCGTTCCCGGTGGCCTCGTGGGTCTCCCCCTGCCACAACGAGGGCGGCAGCAACGACGCCATCGAGTACGTGCGCACCTTCGGCACCGCGTTCAGCCAAGCCAAAGTCCTCTACGGCTTGGGCCTTGGTTGTAGTACCACCGGCACGATCGTCTCCTTCAACGAGAAGGGGGCGACGATAACCTTCGGCACCCCCATCGCCGTTACCGAGGGCACGGCGACGCAGGTGGTCGTGACCGACAGCACGGGGGCGACACCGGCCGCCAACGGGCTCGTCAAGCTGATGGGAGACTTCTTCTGGACGGACGACGGTTCGGTCGCCCAGCCGATAACCGTTGCGCCCGGCAAGGGCTTGCAGCGCACCTACTGAGCGCGCGACCGCAGCTATGCGTCCCGCTCCGGCGGGCCTCGCATCCGGCCGGCTGCTCCCCGCGCGGGGCGGCCGGCCTTTGTTTTTTCGTGTGTTTTTTTCCGGGCGGCGGGCTAGGCTCCCCGCGAAGCGCGATCCCCTCCCTTCCTGCGTAGTGCGGAGCGCGGCCCCATGGCCCTTCTCGTCGGCGTGGATATCGGCGGCACCTTCACCGACCTGATGCTGCAGGACGAGGCCAGCGGCGCCGTGCGCGTGGCCAAGGTCCCGAGCACCCCGGCCGACCCCTCCATCGCCCTGCTGGACGGCCTGCGCGCCCTGCAGGTCGAACCCGCGCGCATCGGCCTGATCGTGCACGGCACCACCGTGGCCACCAACGCCGTGCTGGAGCGCACCGGCGCCCGCGTGGGCGTGATCATGAGCGAGGGCTTCCGCGACGTGATCGAGCTGCGCCGGCGCGACCGGCCGGACACCTATGGCCTGCGCGGGCAGTTCGCCCCGCTCGCCCCGCGCGAGCGGCGCGTGGAGGTGCCCGAGCGCACGGACTACCGCGGCCGCGTGCTGCGCACCCCCCGCGAGGCCGAGCTGCGCGCGGCCGCGGAGCGCCTGCTGGCGCGCGGCGCGGAGGTGTGCGTGGTGAGCTTCCTCAACGCCTATGCCAACCCGGACAACGAGCGCCACGCGCAGGCCGTGCTAGAGCGCTGCTGGCCCAACCCCTTCGTCGTCTCCGCCGCGGACGTGCTGCCGGAGATCCGCGAGTTCGAGCGCACCAGCACGGCCGTGCTGAACGGCTACGTGCAGCCGCTCATCGGGCGCTACCTGACCAACCTGATGGCCTCCCTGGCCGCCGCGGGGTACGACCGCGACGTGCTGATCGTGCAGTCCAACGGCGGCGTGGCCTCCCAGGCCGTGGCGCGGCGCTACGCGGTGAACACGATCCTCTCCGGCCCGGCCGCCGGCGTGGCCGCCGCCGCGCGCATCGGCGAGGATGCCGGCGAGCGCAACCTGATCGCCTGCGACGTGGGCGGCACGAGCCTGGACATCGCCGTGGTGGTGGACGGCCGGCCGGCCACCGCCCGCGAGGCCTCGCTGGAATACGGCCTGCCCATCCGCGTGCCCATGCTGGACATCCGCACCGCCGGCGCCGGCGGCGGCAGCATCGCCTGGATCGACCGCGGCGGCGTGCTCAACATCGGCCCCCACAGCGCCGGGGCCGATCCGGGGCCGGTGGCCTATGGCCAGGGCGGCACGCGGCCCACCGTCACCGATGCCAACCTGGTGCTGGGGCGCATCAACGCGGCGCAGGCCATCGGCCGCGCGGCGGGCTACCGCCTGGACGTGGACGCGGCCGCGCGCGCCATCGCGGAGACGATCGGCCGCCCGCTGCGCCTGGACGCCACCGGCGCGGCCTGGGCCATCCTGCAGGTGGCCAATCACAAGATCGCCGCGGCCATCCGCATGCTCACCGTGCAGCAGGGGCTGGACCCGCGCGACTTCACGCTGCTCGCCTACGGCGGCGCGGGCCCGCTCCATGCCGCGGCGCTCCTGCGCGAGCTGGAGGTGGCGCGCGCGCTCGTGCCGCCCTGGCCCGGCATCACCTCCGCCCTGGGCTGCCTGACGGCCGATGTGCGGCACGACTTCGTGCAGAGCGTCAACGAGCTGCTGGAGCGCCTGGAGCCCGCGGCGCTCTATCGCATCATGGACGGCCACGTGGCCGAGGGCCGCGCGCTGATCGAGCGCACGGGCGTGGCCATCGCGCGCATCTCCGCCGTGTACCAAGCGGACCTGGCCTACGATGGCCAGATCCACGAGGTGCGCACGACGCTGCCCGCGGCGCCGGGCGACCGCGCCCCCAACCGCGCCGCGTTCGAGGATGCCTACCGCGAGCAGTACGGCGACGTGGTGGGCGAGCGGGCGATCCGCGTGGTGACCCTGCGCACGGCCGTGAGCGGGGAACGCCCCACCACGGCGCCGCGCCCCGAGCCGCCGCCGCCCGGCGCCACGCTGGAGCGCGCCTGCAGCGGGCGCCGGCCCGTCTACTTCGCCGAGGGCTTCCGCGACACGCCCATCTACGACCGTGCGCGCCTGCCCGCGCACGCGGACTTCGCCGGCCCGACCGTCATCGAGCAGGCCGATGCCACCACCGTGCTGGAGCCCGCCATGCGCTGCCGGGTGGACCGCGCCGGCAACCTGGTGCTGGAGCGTCTGCGCTAGCAGGATGCAGAAATACGCCGGTCTTGCGAAAAACACCCACTGCAACCGCAGATTACGCAGATGACACAGATTTCAAAGACCAACCGTCGGCCCTGCCTGCGCCGGCAATATCGGATGGAACACCCGTGGAGCCAACGGGTTTCCAGAGCCGGCTCCCGCGTTGCCTCCACAGACAGTACGCGCTCGACTTGCCCAGCGGATGCACCGAATACAGAATTTGCGCTACGTCCAGCAGGTAATCTGTGAAATCTGCGGAATCTGCGGTTCCGTGGTTCTTCCGCAGCCTGCTAGCGCCGGGGGCCGAAGCGTATCTGGATTCGCGCCGTTGCGGTACAGTTGAGCCGGTCGAGTGCACCGGCGGCCCGGCCCGGTCGCGCACGGAACAGGGGGAGGCCCGCATGACGCCCGAGTTTGCGACGGACGCCCAGCGTACGGTCTGGGCGGCCCTGCAACGCATCAACGCGGCCTGGCTGCGCGGCGAGCTGGAGGGCCTGGCCGCCGTGCTGCACGAGCGCATGGTGATGGAGCCGCCCGGCTTCCAGCAGCGCATCCAGGGCGCCGCCGCCTGCGCGGAGGGCTACCGCGAGTTTGCCCGCTCGGCCAGCGTGCAGTCCTACGAGGAGGCCGACGTGCGCGTGGAGGTGTTCGGCGCCACGGCCGTCGTCAGCTATCGCTACGACCTCACCTACGTGATGGACGGCGACTCCTTCCAGGACACCGGCCACGACCTGTACGTCTTCGCGCACGAGGACGGGCGCTGGCAGGCCGTCTGGCGCTCCCTGATCCCGCTGCTGCCCGAGACGGCGACAGCCCCACGCTAGGCTCTGCCTGACAATCGAGTTCCCACATGGATCGTTCCGCCGCCGGCCTCCGCGTGCTTCGAGACGCTCGCGCCGCTCGCCCCTCAGCAACGCGGAGTCCTTGTACTTCCCGCTTCGCCTCCATAGCCAAAGCCGCGTTCCT
>JBGOUY010000108.1:0-13130 GCA_041477795.1 bacterium | reverse complement strand
TCCCCTCGGCGTTCGCGCCGGCCGGCATGGTGGGGAGGATCAGTCCGTAGTCCATGGGCGGCATGGTATCGCCGATCAATCCGCCGGGCCGTTAGCCTGGTTTCGGTGGCTTCAGGTCGTCGATTCGATGGACCATCGTGCTCGAGGCCCAGGTCTCGGAGACCTCCACGCGCACCGCCGTGACGAACCGGGTCACGCCCGACACGCCGAACAGGATTGCGAACGCGGGATAGCCCAGGGGCAGGATCGCGAGCAGGATGCCATTCGCCATCTGCCCGACGGTAAGGCCGAGAGCCGTGCCCGCGACGAAGCGACCCTGAGCGCCGATGAGGTCGGCTCCTGCGGTCAGGCGAAGCAGTCGTTCGTTGGAGGCGAGGACGGCAGCCGCGGCCCCGGCGGACGCCATTGCCGCGACCACGCACAGCACGAGCCATGCGAGGGGATTCGCCGGCAGGGCCAGGAGCCCGATGATCATCGAGCCGCCCCGCAACAGGAACGACACCCGGAGTGTCCGTGAGGCGGACCCGCGGGCCAGCAGGCTGCCGACGATCGTCGAGCTCACGAGCGACGCCGCGCTGGAGAGGGCCGCGAGGAGGATTGCGAAGCCGGGCGGCAGGTGGAGCACCGAGATCGCGTAGATCGACAGGTACGGCCCCATCCCGGCCCCGAACGCGGCGATCGTGATGATCCGGATGAACCCGTCAAGCGCGGGCGTCCGGAACGGCGCAGCGCCGTGGGCGGCGACCCGGACCCGCCCTGGGTTCGGCAGTCGCCTGACCACGAGGAGTTCGACGATGCCGGCGACACCGGCGATGGCGAAGACGATCGCGTACACGCGGATTCCGATGACGGCCAGCGCACCTTGCACGACGAGCGCGACTGGCAGGAGCAGGACGGCGCCGAGACCCAGCGTGATTCCCATGACGCGTGGTGCCACGAACCGGCGCTCCGGATCGGGCAGGATCGCGCCGTACCAGGCAAGGAGGTTCGTGCCGCCGATGGTCGTGGCCGCGCCGCCGATGCACATGACCGCGGCGATCCCCGCGATGGCCACTGGCGACGGGATCACCTTCGCCCACGCCAGGAGCGTGACCGCGGCGAGGATGAAGCCGCGAGTCTCCCCGACGGCGAGGATGCCGAGCGTGACGGTCCTGAGGTTGCCTTCCGACCGGCGCAGGAGGCTCGGGACCGCGAGCTGGGCGGACGAGAACGCAAACGGCAGGACGCCGATGACGGTCGCGACCGCCGGATGCGTGCCCAGGGCGAGCAGGAGCGGGATCGTCAGGCCGTCGCCGGCCAGTGCCGACACGACGGCAGCGGAACCGCCGATCCGGCGGTACGTCCGGTAGCGGTCATCGCCGAACGCCCGCCACTCCCGACCGGTCGTCCGGAGGGTGTCGCGGATTCCGGCCAGGTGCTGCACGCCACAAGCGTACCGCCCGGGAGCAGCCGCTCACGTGCCGCGCGCCACCGGGTCCCGTGGGTACCATGCGCTCATGGCCAACCGACTCGCGAGCGAGACGAGTCCGTATCTGCTCCAGCACGCCCACAACCCGGTTGACTGGTACGCGTGGGGGCCGGAGGCGCTCGCGCGGGCGAAGGCCGAGGACCGGCCGATCTTCCTCTCGATCGGCTATGCGGCCTGCCACTGGTGCCACGTCATGGAGCGCGAGTCCTTCGAGGACGAGGCGCTCGCGCGCTACCTCAACGAACACTTCGTGGCCATCAAGGTGGATCGCGAGGAGCGGCCGGACGTGGACAAGATCTACATGGACTCCCTCCACGCGATGGGCCAGCAGGGCGGCTGGCCGCTCAACATGTTCACTACGCCCGATGCCCGCCCGGTCACGGGCGGTACGTACTTCCCGCCCACGGAGCAGTCCGGCCGGCCGGGCTTCCGGCAGGTGCTGGAGATTCTCGCCGATGCCTGGCGCAACAAGCGCGAGGACGTCTTCCGCAACGCCGAGGCCCTCACCGAGCACCTGCAGCGCCATGCGGGCCTGCAGAGCCCGCCCGGCCTGCAGTGGAGCCACCGCCCGCTCGAGCTGGCCTTCGCCCAGTACCGCCAGGCATACGACCGCAAGGACGGCGGCTTCGCCCTGCAGCCGCAGAACAAGTTCCCGCCCAGCATGGGCCTCTCCCTGCTGCTGCGGCACCACGCCCGCAGCGGGGATGCGGCGGCGCTGGAGATGGTGGAGCACACGCTCAAGGCGATGCTCGCCGGCGGCATCTACGATCAGCTCGGCGGCGGCCTCAGCCGCTACAGCACCGACTACCAGTGGCGCGTGCCGCACTTCGAGAAGATGCTCTACGACAACGCCCTCTTCGCGCAGGCGCTCACGGAGACGTATCAGGTCACCGGCAAGCCGTTCTACCGCGCCTACGCGGAGGACGTGCTGGAGTACGTGCTGCGCGACATGACCGCCCCGCAGGGCGCCTTCTACTCGGCCGAGGACGCGGACAGCGAGGGCGAAGAGGGCCGCTTCTACGTCTGGACCCCGGAGCAGGTGCGCGCGCCGCTGAGCCCGGACGATGCCGCGGCCGCCCTCGCCTATTGGGACATCCGGCCGGGCGGCAACTTCGAGCACGGCCGCTCCATCCCCACCACCCCCCGCCCGCTGGCCGAGGTGGCCCGCACGCTGGGCGTGTCCGAGGACGCCCTGGGCGAGCGGCTGCAGCGGGCCCGCACAACGCTCTTCGCCGCGCGGGAACAGCGCGTGCGGCCCCTGCGGGACGACAAGGTGCTCACCGCCTGGAACGCCCTGATGATCTCCGCCTTTGCCAAGGCCGGCACGGCCTTCGGCGAGCCGCGCTACGTGCAGGCCGCCGAGCGTGCGGGCACCTTCCTGCGCACGCGGCTGAAGGATGGCCAGGGGCGTCTGCTGCGGCGCCACCGCGACGGCGAGGCGCGCTTCCGGGCTTACCTGGTGGATCACGCCGCCTTCGCCCAGGCCTGCCTGGACCTCTACGAGGCCACCTTCGCCCCCGTCTGGTTCGATGAGGCGCTGCACCTCCTGCGCGAGGTGAACCGGCTCTTCCGCAACGAGCACGGCCCGTACTTCGATACGGGCAGCGACGCGGAGACGCTGATCGCCCGCACCATGGAGGGCTACGACGGCGTGGAGCCCTCCGGCAACAGCAGCGCCGTCCACGCCTTCCTGCGCCTGCACGCCTACGGGGTGCGCGAGGGCTTCCAGGACGATGCCCTGCGCATCCTGGCCGGCTTCCGGGAGCACCTGGAGCGCGCGGGCGTGAGCTTCTCCGCCATGCTCGCCGCGCTGGACTTCCACCTCGCCGCGCCGCTGGAGATCGCCATCGTGGGCGATCCGCAGGCGCCCGACACGCAGGCCCTGCTGGCGGTCGTGCGGCGGGGCTACCGGCCCAACGCCGTGCTGGCGCTGGCCGCGCCGGAGCAGGTGCCGGCGCTGGCCGCGCGCATCCCGCTGCTGGAGGGCCGCCAGGCCATCGGCGGCCGGGCCACGGCCTACGTCTGCCGCGATCGCACCTGCCGCCTGCCCGTGCACACGCCCGAGGCGCTGGAGCGCGAGCTGCGCACGCCGTGACGGGTCAGCGCGGCGCTGCCGTCAGTCGCATGGGCGCACCCGCAGCCTGCGTGGGCGCACCCGCCGCCGGACACCCCTGCACCCAACCGGAGCCGATGCACCCATGAGCGACTCGAACGTCATCGCCATTGTCGGCGTGGGCCCGGGCCTGGGCGCCTCGCTGGCGCGCCGCTTCGCCCGCGAGGGCTTTGCCTTGGCCCTGCTGGCGCGGCGGGCCGAGAGCCTGGCGCCCGTGCGGGCCGAGCTGGAGCCCGCCGGCACGCGCGTGCTGGCGCTGCCCACGGACGGCACGCAGCCCGCCGCCGTGCAGGCCGCCTTCGCACGCATCCAGCGCGAGCTGGGGCCGCCCGGCGTGCTGGTCTACAACGCGGGCGCCTTCCAGCGCGGCGGCATCCTGGAGCTGACGCCGGAGCAGTTCGTGGAGGCGTGGCAGGCCAACTGCCTGGGCGCCTTCCTGGCCGCGCAGCAGGTGCTGCCCGCCATGCTGCAGCGCAAGGCCGGCACGATCCTGCTCACGGGCGCCACCGGCTCCCTGCGCGGCGGGGCGCGCTTCGCCGGCCTGGCCGTGGGCAAGTTCGGCCTGCGCGCGCTGGGGCAGTCCATGGCGCGCGAGTTCGGCCCGCAGGGCGTGCACGTCGCGCACGTGGTCGTGGACGGGCAGATCGACAACCCCCGCAGCGCGGCCCGCACTCCCGCAAGCCGCGCGGCGGCGTCCTACCTCTCCGCGGATGCCATCGCGGACGTCTACTGGCACCTGCACGGTCAGCACCCCAGCACCTGGACCCAGGAGCTGGACCTGCGCCCGGCGGCGGAGAAATTCTAGCCGCCTCGCGTCGCCTCCAGCCCCGCACCGCCGGCCGCGGCACCGCGCCGGGCTTGCCAATGCCGCGGCGTCGGGGCAAGGTGTGCGGGTCACGCGCATGCCGCCACGCTCTTGGAGTCCCATGAGCAAAACCCTATTGGCCTGGGCCGACGAGATCCGCAAGCGCCAGGAGGGTCTGCTGGCGCTGCGGCGGGACTTCCACAAGCACCCCGAGCTGAGCCTGCGGGAGACCCGCACCGCCGAAATCATCGCCGAGCGCCTGCGCGCCGCGGGGCTCGAGGTGCGCACGGGCCTGGCCGGCACGGGCGTGGTGGGCGTGCTGCCCGGCGCCCGCCCGGGGCCGGTGGTCGCCTGGCGCGCGGACATCGATGCGCTGCCGCTGGACGAGGTGCCCGACCTGCCCTTCAAGTCCGTCCATGCGGGCGTCATGCACGCCTGCGGGCACGACGGCCACACGGCCATCGCCATCACCCTGGCCGAGCTGCTGGCGGCGCGGCGCGGCGAGCTGCCCGGTACGGCCGTCTTCCTCTTCCAGCCGGCCGAGGAGACCTTCGGCGGTGCCGCGCCCATGATCGCCGCCGGCGCGCTGGAGCACCCCCACGTGGAGCAGGTCTACGGCCTGCACCTCACGACCCTGGCGCCAGCGGGCTTCGTCTCGGTGCGCCCGGGGCCGGCCATGGCCTCGGCGGACTTCTTCAACGTGGAGATCCGCGGCAAGGGCGGCCACGGGGCCTTCCCGCACCTCTCGCGCGACCCCATCACGGTGGCGGCGCACATCGTGGTGGGCATGCAGGCCCTCGTCTCGCGGGAGGTGCCCGCGCAGGACACCGCCGTGCTGACGGTGGGCCAGATCGAATCGGGCAGCATGCACAACATCATCCCCGAGCGCGCCCTGCTGCGGGGCTCCCTGCGCACCTACGACAACGCCGTGCGCGCGCAGATCCTGGCGCGCCTGGGCACCTTCGCCGCGCGCATCGCGGAGGCGTACCGCGCCGAGGCGCGCCTGACCTTCGAGGGCGAGGGCACGCCGCCGGTGATCAACCCCGCCGCCCCCAGCGCCTTCGTGCAGCGCTGCCTGGAGGAGGAGGTGGGGGCCGAGCACGCACCGCCGGGCAAGCCCGTCATGGCCAGCGACGACATGGCGCTGTTCCTGGAGCAGCGCCCGGGCGCCTACTTCCGCGTCGGTATCGGCCCCACCGACGGCACCCTGGCGCCGCACCACAGCCCGCACTTCACCATGGACGAGGCCGGGCTGGCCGTGGGCCTGCGCGTCGCGCTGAACGTGATGCTGCATGCCCTGGCGGGCGAAGCCTAGCCCCGGTCCCGCCCCCCGAGAGGAGCCAAGCAGGAACCGCCATGAGCAAGACCACGCTGGCCTGGCAGGACGAGATCCGCACACGCCGCGAGGGCCTGGTCGCCCTGCGGCGCGACTTCCATCGCCACGCCGAGTTGAGCGGGCAGGAGCGCCGCACCGCCGCGGTCATCGCCGAGCGCCTGCACGCCGCCGGGCTCACGGTGCGCACGGGCATCGCGGGCACCGGCGTGGTAGGCGTGCTGCGCGGCGATCGGCCCGGCCGCACCGTGGCCTGGCGCGCGGACATCGATGCGCTCCCGCTCGACGAGATCCCCGACCTGCCCTTCAAGTCCGTGAACGCCGGCGCCATGCACGCCTGCGGGCACGACGGGCACACGGCCATCGCCATCACCCTGGCCGAGCTGCTCGCCGCGCGCCGCCAGCACCTGCCCGGCACGGCGGTGTTCCTCTTCCAGCCGGCCGAGGAGACCTTCGGCGGCGCCAAGCCCATGATCGAGCAAGGAGCGCTGGAGAACCCCCACGTGGAGGCCGTGTTCGGCCTGCACCTGACCACGCTGCTGCCCGCGGGCGCCGTGGCCGTGCGCGCCGGGCCGGCCATGGCCTCCTCGGACTTCTTCGACATCGAGGTCAAGGGCGCCGGGGGCCACGGCGCCTACCCGCACCTGTCGGTGGACCCCATCACGGCCGCCGCGCACATCCTGATCGGCATGCAGGACCTCGTCTCGCGGGAGGTGGCCGCGCAGGAGCCCGCCGTGCTGACCGTCGGCGAGATCCGCAGCGGCAGCAAGCACAACATCATCCCGGAGACCGCCCTCCTGCGCGGCTCCATCCGCAGCTTCGAGTCGCGCGTGCGCGACCAGCTCGTGGAGCGCCTGGGCTCCTTCGCCAGCCGCATCGCGCAGGCCTACCGGGCCGAGGCGCACCTGCGGCTGGTGGGCGACTGCTGCCCGGCCGTGGTAAACCCGGCCCCCGAGGCGGCCTTCGTGCACGACTGCGCCGTGGAGGAAGTCGGCGCGGCGGCCATCGTGGACGTGCCGCCCGTGATGGGCAGCGACGACATGAGCCTCTTCCTCCAGCAGCGGCCCGGCTGCTACTTCTGGGTCGGCATCGCCCCGGACAACAAGGAGGCCATGCCGCACCACCACGCCGCGTTCGAGATGAACGAGCGCGGCCTGGCCATCGGCCTGCGCATGGGCCTGGTGACCCTGCTGCGCAGCCTGGCCCGCTGAACCCACGCGCGGCGCCTGTGCGAGCCCGCGCCGCCCATCCGCAACCCTTGCCCCGAGCGGCCCCCATGTCCGCCACCGAACTGTGCTTCCAGGAGGCGACCGAGCTGGCGCGCCTGATCCGCGAGAAGCAGGTCTCCTGCCTGGAGGTGATGCAGGCGCACCTGGCGCAGATCGAGCGCGTCAACCCCACCGTCAACGCCATCGTGACCCTGCTGCCCGAGCGCGCGCTGGAAGGCGCCCGCGCCGCCGACGCCGCCCTCGCGCGCAAGCAGCCGCCGGGGCCGCTGCACGGCCTGCCCATCGCCCACAAGGACCTCGTGCCGACGAAGGGCATCCGCACCACCTACGGCTCGCCCATCTACGCGGACAACGTGCCGGACGAGGACGCGCTGATCGTGCAGCGCCTGCGGGCGGCCGGGGCCATCACCATCGGCAAGACCAACACGCCGGAGTTCGGCGCGGGCTCGCAGACCTTCAACCCGGTGTTCGGGACGACCGTGAACCCGTATGACCCCGGCAAGACCTGCGGCGGCAGCAGCGGCGGGGCGGCGGTCGCGCTCGCCACGCGCATGCTGCCCATCGCCGACGGGAGCGACACGGGCGGCTCGCTGCGCAACCCGGCCGGCTTCTGCAACGTGGTCGGCTTCCGCACCTCGCCCGGGCGCGTGCCGGTCTACCCCAACCCGCTCGGCTGGTGGACCATCTCCGTGCAGGGCCCCATGGCGCGCACGGTGCGCGATACGGCGCTCATGCTGAGCGCCATCGCCGGGCCGGACGCGCGCTCGCCCATCGCCCTGGCCGATCCGGGCGAGACCTTCCGCCGCCCTCTGGAGCGCGACTTCCACGGCGTGCGCATCGCCTGGGCGCCCGACCTGGGCGGCCTGCCGGTCGACACGCGCGTGCTGGGCGTGCTGGAGAGCCGCCGCGCCGCCTTCGCCGCGCTGGGCTGCGCGCTGGATGAGGCCTGCCCGGACTTCGCGGACGCGGAGGAGATCTTCCAGGTCTGGCGTGCCTGGCGCTTCGAGGCGCGCTATGCCGAGCTGCTGCCCAAGCACCGGCATCAGATCAAGGACACGGTGATCTGGAACACCGAGCAGGGCATGAAGCTCAGCGGCCCGCAGGTGGCGCGCGCGGAAATGAAGCGCACGGCGCTCTACCAGCGCATGCGCGCGTTCATGGAAACCCACGAGTTCCTCGTCTGCACCACCAACCAGGTGCCCGCCTTCGACGTCAAGCAGCCCTACGTCACGGAAATCAACGGCGTGAAGCTGCCCACCTACATCGACTGGATGAAGGCCTGCTGGTACATCACCGTGACGGGCCACCCCTGCATCTCCGTGCCGGCGGGCTTCACCGCCGACGGCCTGCCGGTAGGCATCCAGATCGTGGGCCGGCACCAGGACGACTGGGGCGTGCTCCAGCTCGCCCACGCCTTCGAGCGGGCCACGAATGCGTGGCGGCGCGTGCCCGATCTGGCGCAGGCCTAGCCGCGCACAGCATCACAGCATGCGCGGGAGCAAGCCCAATCGGGTTCGTTTTGAAATTTCGCCCCGATCGCGCAGAACCGCTCCAGGAGCGGCTTGGCAACCCAACCACTATAGCACAACGCGGCGCCCGGCGCAGCAGGAATGGTTGGACAGATTCGGGAGAAAGCGGACAGGACGGCCGTCGGGACGGGGACAGGTGCCGCGCCGGTCAGTCCTCCCCCAGCACGCGCGCCAGCCACGCCTCCAGGGCCGGCAGGCCGAAGGCGAAGGCGCCGCCGGCCTGCAGCCGGCGCAACTCGGCCAGGGCGGGGGGAATCTTCGCGAGGAACGCGGTCTGCTTGCGCACGGCGATCAGCTCGGCGTAGCGGCCCAGCGCCTGCAGCCGCCGCACCAGCACGATGGGGTGGAACGCCGCCAGGAACGTCTCGCGCGCCAGCGGCACGCCTTGGCCGGCCAGCGCCTCCAGGTACACGCCGATCAGGTGCGCGCGCAGCGGGTCGTCCGCGCCGGTGTCCGGGCTGTAGAGCAGCGAGGCGAGGTCGTAGGCCAGCGCCCCGCGCCGCCCGGCCTGGTAGTCCAGGAACACCGGGCCCTCCTGCGCCTCGCCCTCCCGCGCGAGCCACATGATGTTGCGCGTCTGGAAGTCGCGGTAGCAGAAGTGTGGGCGCGGCACGGCGTCCAGGCGGGCGATGAGCGCGGCCAAGTCGGCCCGCACGGCCGCGTCCAGCGGTGCGGGGCGCAGCACGAAGCGCGGCACGTACTGCACGCTGAAGCGCTCCACGTCGCGCTGGAAGGCGGCGCCGTCCAGCTCGCGCCCCTCCCAGAACAGGGCGTCGTCCAGCCCCTCGCCGCCCCGCAACTGGATCACCGGCAGCCAGCGCACGACGGTCTCCAGCGCCGCGCGGGCGCGCCGATTGCCGCCTGGCGGAGTGCCGTCCGGCTCGCCGCGCCAGGTGCGCAGGCGGTCGGCCAGCGTGTGTGCGCCCAGCTCCTCCATCACGTACAGCCCGGCCGCGGCGTCGTCCCCGTAGATGCGGGGCACGGGAATGCCGCGCGCGGCGAAGTGGCGCGTGAAGGCCAGGAAGGCGCGTACCTCGGCCAGGTTGCCGCCGATGGCGCCGACGGCGGGGCGGCCGCCGGCCTCCAGGCGATGGTAGGCGCGCTCGGAGCCGCCCCCCGCCAGGCGCTCGCCCAGCCGCACGGGGATGCCCAGGCAGCGCCCGGCCAGCGTCTTCAGTTCGTCCAGGGTGGCGGTCATAGGGGAGGGCCGCGATCGGCGGTGGGGCGGTGCGCTCGCGCTGGCACGGCGCGCAGCCGGCCGCAGCGAGGCGCGGCCTGCACGGCCGCGCGGCCGTGATTGTAGCCCGCGGGGCGGCGCGCTGGCTACGGGGCTGCCGCTGGCGCAGCGCCGGGTGGGCCGTGCGCGGGTAGTGGGGCAGATTGCCGAAACCGGGCGAACGCGATTGGTACGCTGGCTTTGACGGCCGCGCCCTTCGAGACGCACCGCTGCGCGGTGCTCCTCAGGAACGCGGCCTGGCTGGCTGCTCGCGAGCCCGCGTTCCTGAGGAAGGCCCGCTTGTGCGGGCCTGTCTCGAAGGGCGCGGACGACCTCGATGCACGCTGTGAATTCAAACTGACCCAAAACCCGTGCGCGGCGCCGATTGCGTTGGGGGCGCCTTCCTGTGTCATAATGGCCGGTCGGAAGGGGCCGGCCCGCCGGAGGGCCGCGGCAGCGGCACCGGGACCGCCGCAGCAGGAGGAGTCGCATGAGCGCGCCGGCGGTGCGGCAGGCGCGGCAGGACGACCTGCCCGCCATCACGGAGATCTACGGCCATGCCGTGCGGCACGGCGTGGCCTCCTTCGAGGAAGCGGCGCCGTCGCTGGAGGAGATGGGGCGGCGCTTCGCCGCCGTGCAGGAGCGCGGCCTGCCCTACCTGGTGGTGGAGGACACGGGCACGCTGGCGGGCTATGCCTACGCGGGGCCGTACCGCCCGCGCCCGGCCTACCGCTACACGGTGGAGGATTCGATCTACCTCGCGCCGGGGCGCGTGGGGCGCGGGCTGGGGCGCCTGCTGCTGGGCGAGCTGATCGCGCGCTGCGAGGCGCTGGAGCTGCGCCAGATGGTGGCCGTGATCGGCGGGCGCGAGACCGTCGCCTCGATCGCCCTTCACGCGCGGCTGGGCTTCACCCACGTAGGCGTGTTGGCCGGCGTGGGCTTCAAATTCGGGCGCTGGGTGGATTCGGTGCTGATGCAGCGGCCGCTGGGCGCGGGCACCGGCACATCCCCCGCCCCGCCATCCGCAGGCAAGGGAGGCAGGCAGTGACGATCTGGCAGGTCTACCGGCAGCGCGGCTTCTTCGCGCAGTGCACGGACGAGGCGGGCCTGGCCGCGGCGGCCCAGGCGGGGCCGCTCACCGCCTACATCGGCTTCGACCCCACCGCGGACTCCTTCCACGCGGGGCACCTGATCCCGCTCATGGCGCTGCTGCACTTCCAGCGCGCCGGGCACCGCCCCATCGCCCTGCTGGGCGGCGGCACGGCCATGATCGGCGACCCCACCGGCAAGAACGAGATGCGCCAGATGCTCTCCGTGGAGCAACTCGACCGCAACATCGCCGGCCTGGAGCGCCAGCTCGGCACGCTGCTGGACTTCCGCGCGGGCGCCGTCCTCGCCAACAACGCGGACTGGCTGCGCGGGCTGAACTACATCGAGTTCCTGCGGGACATCGGGCCGCACTTCTCCGTCAACCGCATGCTCACCTTCGAGACCTTCCGCGCGCGCCTGGCGCAGGAGGGCGCGGGCCTGAGCTTCATCGAGTTCAACTACCCGCTCCTGCAGAGCTACGACTTCCTGGAGCTGCACCGCCGCTACGGCTGCCTGCTGCAGATGGGCGGGGACGACCAGTGGGCGAACATCATCTCCGGCGTGGACCTCGTGCGGCGCCTGGAGCGCAAGCCCGTCTACGGCTGGACGTTTCCCCTCCACACCACCGCCTCGGGCGCCAAGATGGGCAAGACGGAAAAGGGCGCCGTGTGGCTCGATCCCGCCAAGACCTCGCCTTTCGAGTACTACCAGTACTGGATCAACGTGGACGACCGGGACGTGCCCAAGTGCCTGCGCCTGTTCACGCTGCTGGAGCCGGGCGCCATCGCGGAGCTGGAGGCGCTGCAGGGGGCGGAGGTGCGCCAGGCCAAGCAGGTGCTGGCCTTCGAGACGACGCGGCTCATCCACGGCGAGGAGGAGGCCCGGCGCGCCGAGCAGGGGGCGCGCGCTCTCTTCGGCGGTGGCGGTGCGGGTGGTGGCGCCGGCGACCTGGCGGACGCGCCCAGCTCCGCGATCGACTTCGGCCCCGCCCGCCCGGCCGTGCCCGTCTGGGAGGTGCTGGCGGAGGTGGGCCTGGCCAAGACCCGCAGCGAGGCGCGCCGGCTCATCAAGCAGGGCGGCGTCTCGGTGAACAACCGCCGCGTCGCCTCCGAGGACGAGTCGCTCTCCCGCGCGGACGTGCAGGACGGCGCGATCCTGCTGCGCGTGGGCAAGAAGAAGTACCACCGGCTCGTGGTTGAGTAGAGAATGATCCGGATGACCCCGATCTCCTGAGGCATCGTGCTCGACGCCGTCGTGAGATTCCTTGATAGCAGCTTTGCCAACGGTGTTGGCAATATTGCTTCGGTCCTTGGATTGGGATTCACGTTGGTTGCCGTACTGGGAATCTCCGCAGTTCGCCGATTATTCCTTCTACGCGCGAGACTACCTCAATTGAGGAATGACCTCCGAAATCATGACGCCGAGTTGAGCAGAGCGCTCCGCGACTACGATCAATCGAAACTCGTTGTCCTTGAACAACTGCACAAGAGTGCAAGCACATTGCGCAGCCTTGCGCGAATATCAACGGGATCAGCGAAGCCGGTTGTTCGTAGAGCTAAGCAGGCGGTAAAGCGATACACTGCGCGAGTGGCCAACCAATCCCTTGGAAGTGCGTACCAAGTGTATACGACCCTTCTCGAGCTCGAGGAGGAACTGAAAAATCTGGGAGAAGACTCCAAGTGGAGGTAGCCGCTATGGACAGGCCCTCAGCGGGAACGAAAGCGCTTGCGAAGCTGAATGAGCTTACGCAGCGGGGGCTTTTGAAGTGGGAAATAGTCACGCCGCCCGATACTCGTGGGTCGAGCGACGTGGTCGAGATTGCGTACGGAACAGAATTTGAAGGCCAGAGACTCCGCATCTTCTCTAGACGGTCCAAGATCGCATTGGATGAAGATAGGTTTGACTGGTCTGAGCGCCCAGTTCTTCAGATCGTAGATGGTGGTGGACGGCCGCTGTATGAGTTCCCTACGGTGGCGGGCGTCAGCGACCTGCTCGAATCGGTGCAGTATCAAGTTTCAGGGGTCGGCCAGCTCATAGAAAAACTCGCAAGCGGCGGATGAGTTCTCGCCAGTTGCACGATCAGCGTCAATCAACATCCCAGCAATTTATGGAGTCTGATCAGAATTCCATCCCCCCGCTGGTGACGATGGGGCACCCGCGCCTGGCGATGCCCTCCGCGCCGGTGGACGTGCGGCAGATCGCCACGCCGGCCTTCCAGCAGCGCCTGGAGACGCTGGCCCAGGCCATGGAGCAGTACGTGGGCATCGGCATCGCCGCGCCGCAGATCGGCTGGTTCGAGCGCTTCTTCCTGATGATGCTGGAGCGGCCGGGCGCGGACGGCCAGCCGC
>JBGOUY010000382.1:0-3420 GCA_041477795.1 bacterium | reverse complement strand
GTTTGCGGAGAAGAGGGTTGGGGTGATGAGGTCTTGCGCCGCAATGCGATCCACCAGCAGGCTGATTGAATAGGTTAACACCTATGGGGATTGGCCCCCGCCGGGAGCGCACCGTGCAGGCGCCGCTGGACGGGCAGAGCCGCGCGCTCCCGCAGGGATGCGCCGGCGGGTTCCGGCCGCGCGTGCCCCGGCGGCGCCGTGTGCTACAATCGGGAAACCGGGCGCCAAGCCCGGCGCACTCCGCACCCGTGTCACCGGCCGCCGCCGGCCCCGAGCCGATGTCGAAACCATGTCGAGCCTGAACGCACCGCCCAGCCTGAAAGAGCAACTGAGCGCCGTCGGTTACCGCATCACCGAGGAGCTGTCCTGGCAGGTGCAGGCGGCCCTGCTCGCCAAGCCCACCGGAGGCTGCTTCCTGACCGGCCCGGCCGGCTCGGGCAAGACCTTCCTGGCCGAGGCGCTGGGGCGCGTGCAGGATCGCCGCACCTTCTTCTTCCAGGCCTTCCCCGGCTGCCGCAAGGAAGAGCTGTACCAGACCATCCTGCCCGACGCCGCGCAGCCCAGCGGCTTCCGCACGCAGAAGGGCGTGCTGCCCCAGGCCGCCGAGGCCAGCCAGCAGGGCCCCACCGCGCTGGTGCTGGACGAGTGGGACAAGACCCATCCCTCCACCGATGCGTTCCTGCTGGACTTCCTGCAGAACGGGCGCGTCACCGTGCCCGGCAGCGAGGTGCGCGCCAAGCAGGAGCACCTGATCGTCTTCGTCACGCTCAACGACGAGCGCGAGCTTTCCGAGCCCCTGCTGCGCCGGCTGCCGCTGCTGGAGCTCAAGCCGCCGCCCGCCTTCCTGGTGGAGCAGGCCCTGCGGGACAGCCACGGCGACCACCGCTACCTGCCCGCCGCCGTGACGCTGTACCGCCGCTCGCTGCTGGTGAACCTGACCAAGCCGGTCACCATCCAGGAGCTGCGCCAGCTCCTGGACGCCATCGACCTGCTGGGCGAGCGGGCGGACTGGAACCGGCTCGTGTTCCAGTTCATCAGCAAGAACTGGGACGACCATGAGCTGCTCAAGTCCGCCGAGGATCTGCCGCTGCCCACGGCGACTTTCCAGCTCGGCCAGGGGCGGCCGGCGTTGGACGTGAAGAACTACGAGCCCTCCTCCGCCGACGTGCCCGGCCCCGGCACGCACCCGGCCATGCCGCGCGTGCAGCGCCCCTGGCTGGCGCAGATTCCCGAGCGCGCGGTGACGGCCGAGCCCGGGCGCATCTATGGCGTGGTCAAGCACAGCGAGGCGGGCTACGACGGCGTGGCGCGCGCCCTGCTCTCCCGCCCGGGGGCGGAGGCCTCGCCCAGCGACGCGGCCGACCTCAAGATCGCGCAGGTGGGCGATGCGGAGATCATCGTGTTCGAGCCGCTGCGCTTCGAGCGGCCGGAGGAGTGGGCGCTGATCCTGCAGGATGGCGGCGAGCTGCTGCTGGAGGCCCACCACGGCGGCGAGATCGCGCAGGGCATGCTGCTGGAGTTCAAGGCCCAGACCCAGGCCGCGGCCCCGGACGACGCGGAGCGCTGCTGCATCTACTCCCTCACCGCCGGGGAGATGCTGATGCGCTACCGCAACGTGAAGCTGCGCTGGACGCCCGCGGTGCTGGAGGTCGTCACGCGCGACTACGCGGAGACGCGCGAGCTGTGGGAGTTCCTCTACGGCCCGCGCGGGGCCATCCTCGCCGGGCGCATGGCCGAGCAGAGCCTGCAGGGCGGCGCGGCCAAGGGCGGCCTGCCCGCCAACGAGCAACTGCGCCAGGACTACCTGTTCGTGCTGCGCGAGCACCGCCACCTGCGCGACTGGTTCGGGCTGCTCATCACGCGCAACCTGCGCGTGTGGGGGCGCGTCACCTGCGACTACCGCAACCTGACCGTGGTGGGCAGCACCCTGGCCGCGCCGGAGTTCAGGCCGGACGTGGAGACGCCCGGCAGCAAGGAGGAGGCCGAGTCGATCAAGATCTACCGCTCGCTCACGCAGCCGGCGCTGGACTACTACGACGGCCACGTGGCGCACATTGAGTCCGAGCTGATCCACTTCGTGGCCAAGAACGGCGAGTTCCCCCCGGCCGTGGAAGACGGCGGCATCTTCGGCCTGCACGAGGTGAAGACCGACCTGGGCCGCATCCGCCGCGAGGGCATGAAGCTCTTCATGCGCAAGACCGTGCGGGAGGCGTGATGACGGCCATCCGGCGCGACTGGCTGCGGCGCATCCCCGGCTGGAGCGAAGGGCCCCCCGTGCCGCGGCGCCGCCTGCGGCGGGACGAGCAGGGCCGGCCCTATGGGGAGCGGCCCGGCGAGGCGGAGCCCGGCGCGCAGGACGAGGACGCCCTCGCCGATGCGGAAGAAGGCGCTGCCGAGGCCGGCGCTGCCGACGACGACGGCGAGGAGCCGGCCTCCGCACGGGATGAGGCCGGCGACGGCGGGCCGACCGACGGCGAGCCGGGCGAAGGCGACGAGGACGCCGAAGAGGCTCCGCCCGCCGAGCTGAAGCTGGACGTGCCGGACGAGGTGGAGCAGCGCCGCCGCGAGGAGGAGCAGCGGCGCCGCACGACCCTCAACCTGGGCCTGGCCCCGCAGGCCTTCGGGCTGGAGGGGCACTACCTGCGCAACCTGTCCACGCGCTTTGCCCGCATGATCTCCAAGGTGGCCGAGGATTCCGCCGACCTGCCCAGCGAGGGCGACGAGGAGTGGGACCTCAACGAGCTGATCCGGCGCCGCTTCACCGGGCGCCTGCTCAGCCAGTGCCGCATGACGCGCGAGAAGCGCAAGGTGGCCGTGGTGCTGGACACCTCGCCCTCCTGCGAGCACCAGGCGCGGCTGTTCGGCTCCATCGCCCGCATCGCCGAGGAGCTGGGCGACTGCGAGCTGTACGACGCGCCGAACTTCTATATCACCGCGCGCCAGCTCGCCGACGCGTGGGAGCGCCTGCCGGAAGCCCAGCGCGAGTGGGACTTCCGCGGGCGCGTGGTGCTGGCCTTCGGGGACTTCGACGGCATCGAGCGCATCTGCCAGGCCTCGCGGGTGCGCGGCAACCGCATCTACTGGTTCTGCTGCGAGGAGCGCCCCGCGGTGCTGGAAGCCGGCCGCGAGCAGCTCGTCCGGCAGTACCGGGGCCACTATTACCCGGCCACGCACCTGAGCCAGCTCATGACCGCCCTGCGGCGCGTGCGCTAAACATAGCGTCTTAAATGATGCCGCATAAGCGCTGCAACACCGGGTTCGATTTCTGCCAGCGATCGAAGCAAGCTTCGACAGCAGCGAGCACTTCGCCGAGGGTTGCGAAGTACTGGTTGTGCGTGGACAGCCTGCGCGCCAGCTTCCAGACCCGCTCGACCGGCGCGAGTTGAGGGCTGTACGCGGGGAGGAACAGCAACTGCACAG
>JBGOUY010000222.1:0-7584 GCA_041477795.1 bacterium | reverse complement strand
GCAGGCGCCGGAGCGCCGCGGGTGGGGGCGGCGCCGGCCGGCGCGCGTGGCACCGTGCCTGCCGGCTGCACCGTGCCCGCCGGCTGCACCGCGCCCGCCGGGCGGGCAACGCCGCCCGGCATCCCTCCCGTCAGCGCAGCTTTCCTCTCGCGAGGCCGTGCATGACCTACCGCTTCATCCGGGTCCAGAGCGCGCAGCACATCACCACCATCACCCTCAACCGGCCCGAGGTGATGAATGCGCTCCATCCGCCCGCGCACGCGGAGCTGGGCCAGGCCTTCGACGACTTCGCCGCCGACGACAAGCAGTGGGTGGCCATCGTCACGGGGGCCGGGGAGCGCGCATTCTCGGCCGGCAACGACCTGAAGGTGTCCGCTTCGGGCGAGACCTTCGACCTGCAGTGGAACGGCGGCTTCGCCGGCATCACGGACCGGCACGACCTGTGGAAGCCCCTCATCGCGGCCGTCAACGGCGTGGCGCTGGGGGGCGGCTTCGAGATCGCGCTGGCGTGCGACCTCATCATCGCCGCCGACCATGCCAGCTTCGGCCTGCCCGAGCCGCGCGTGGGACTGGTGGCCGGCGCGGGCGGCATCCACCGCCTGCTGCGCTTCATCCCGCAGAAGATGGCGATGGGCATGCTGTTGCGCGCCAAGCCCGTCGACGCGCAGGAGGCGTACCGGCTGGGCCTGGTGAACGAGGTGGTGCCCGCCGCCGCCCTGCTGGACACCGCGCGCACCTGGGCCCGCGAGATCATGGAGTGCGCGCCGCTCTCGCTGCGCCTCAGCAAACAGGCCGGGCTGATGAACCGGCACCTGACCGTGGAGCAGGCCATGCACACCCCCGTGCCGCTCACGGAGGTGTTCCTGCACTCCGCGGACCGCATCGAGGGCCCGCTGGCCTTCGCCGAGAAGCGCAAGCCGAGCTGGAAGGGGCGCTAACCCGCGCGGGTAGACGCCAAATGCATGTAGGGGCGCAGCATGCTGCGCCCCTACAACGGCGACGACGGTGCCCCTACGACGGTCGAATCCGACACCCTTGCATCCCCCTCATCGCACGTTCCAGGAGCGCCCGTGAGCGACTATAGCGACATCCTCTACGAGGTGGCCGACCGCGTGGCCACGCTGACCCTCAACATGCCGGACACCCGCAACTCCATCAGCGGGCAGACCACCATCGAGGAAATCGAAGCGGCCTGCCGGCGCGTCCAGTACGACGACGCGGTGTCCGTGCTGATCATCACGGGCGCGGGCAAGAGCTTCTCCTCGGGCGGCAACGTGAAGGCCATGCGCGAGCGCGCGGCGGAAATGAGCGGCCCGGCCGTGCACCTGCAGGAGCGCTACCGGCGCGGCATCCAGCGCATCCCGCTCGCCATCGACGCCCTGGACGTCCCGGTGATCGGCGCCATCAACGGCCACGCCATCGGCGCGGGCTGCGACCTGGCCATGATGTGCGACATCCGCATCGCCTCCACGCAGGCCGTCTTCGGCGAGACCTTCCTCAACCTGGGCATCATCCCGGGCGATGGCGGCTCGTGGTTCCTCGTGCGCCAGATCGGCTACCAGGCCGCCGCCGAGCTGACCTTCACGGGCAAGATCGTGGATGCGCAGGAGGCGCTGCGGCTGGGCATGGTGTCCCGCGTGGTGGCGCACGACCAGCTCATGACCGAGGCGCGCGCCCTGGCCACGACCATTGCCGCCAAGCCTCCGCGCGCCCTGCGCATGGGCAAGCGCATCCTCAAGCAGGCGCAGCGCACGTCCCTGAGCGACTTCCTGGACATCTGTGCGGTGACCCAGAGCGTCGTGCAGACCTCCGAGGATCACAAGGCCGCCATCGAAGCCTTCTTCGAGAAGACCACGCCGGTCTTCAAGGGGCGCTGAAGCGCAGCGGCCCTGCGGCGCCAGCGTGCGTGCGGCCCGCCGCGCCGCCTACCAGCGCCCGCGCCGCCGGGTCGCGCTGTTTACCAGCGCCCGCGCCGCCGGGTCGCGCTGTTTACCAGCGCCCGCGCCGCCGGGTCGCGCTGTTTACCAGCGCTCCAGGTGCAGCACGTCCGCCAGCGGTTGACGCGCGGCGGGCTGGAAGTCCTCCCCCGTGTAATACCCCGTCGCAATCAGGCCGTACTGGGCCACCTCGTCGTAGGGGATGCCCAGCAGGCTGGCCGCCTCGCGCTCGAAGAGCAGGTGCAGCGTGGTGAAGCAGGTGCCCAGGCCGCGCGCCCGCGCAGCCAGCATGAAGCTCCAGGCGGCCGGGTAGATGGAAGCGCCGCGGGTGTGGGGGGGAATCAGGGCCTGCGGGTCCGGCCGGCCCTGCAGGCAGGGAAGCACCAGCGCCGGCACCTCGTGCAGGTGCTCGGCCAGATAGCTCGCCGAATCCATCACGCGGGCCTGCTGCGCGCTGCGCCGGGCATCGCTGCGGAACAGCTTGTCGATCGCCTGGGGCGACTCGCGGTACTGCGCGAAGCCGCGCCGGTAGAGCTCCGCCAGCGCCCGGCGTGGCGCGGGCTCCGTCACGACGACGAAGTGCCAGCCCTGCACGTTGCTGCCGGTCGGGGCCTGCAGCGCGATCTCGAAGCATTCGCGCAGCAGGTCCGGCGGCACGGGCCGCGTCAGGTCCAGCCGCTTGCGCACGGCGCGCGTGGTCGTGAGCAGCTCGTCGGGCGTGAGAGCCAGCGTCGTCATCGAATCACCTCGCTCCGGGCTATCGAACCCACAGCATGCGAGGGAGCAAGCCCTTCGACTTCGCTCAGGACAGGCCCCCCTCGCGCTCCCCTGATGGGATTGCGCGGCTGCTCCGCAGCCGCGCACATACGTACTGTGCATGGGGTCAAGGGGGCTGCGCTCCCTTGCGGGGGTGCGGGGGCAGCGTCCCCGCGAGCCCTCTTCGTGTCGCTTACCGCTGCCTGCTCGTGGGCGGCCCACAGGACGATGGTGCCGAGAGGCTCAGGCTGCCTGCCGGAAGGCCGACACGAATGCCTTCCAGAGATCCTCCGCGTCGCCGGGGGGGATGGGGTAGTAGAGCGCCACGCGGTGCAGCAGGCCCGCGTACCGCTGGCGCAGGGCGGCGGGCAGGCGCTCCGGCGGCGCGGCGATGGCGAAGGCGTCCAGCATCTCGTCCGTGACCTGCGCGGCCATGCGGGCCACGTCCCCGGCGCGCATGAGCCGGCTCAGCTCCTCGCCCTTGCCGGCCCAGCCGTGCACGTCCAGCACGCAGCGGTAGCTGGGCGTGGAGGCGTAGAAGGCCACCTGCTCGCGCACGGTGCGCTCCTGGCGGGCGGTCTCCTGCGCCGTGCGGCCGGTGACGGCGAAGACGGGGGCGAAGAGCTCCAGGTCCTCCACCGTCTTGCCGCGGCTGCGCGCGCCTGCGTCCAGGGCCGGCCGGGCCACCTCGCGCAGGTAGCGCGGCGAGTGCATGGGGTGGATGTGGAAGCCCTCGGCCACCTCGCCGCCGGCCCGGCACATGGCCGGGTTCACGCCGGCCAGGTAGATGGGAATCTGCGGGTGAGCGATCGGCCCCGGGTTGAAGAAGGGCGAGATCAGCTTGAAGCGGTAGAATTCCCCTTCGAAGTCGGGCTTCTTGCCGCTCTGGAAGGTCTCCCAGATGGCGCGCACGCAGCGGATGTACTCCTTGATGCGCGCCGCGGGGCGGCCCCACTCCACGCCGAAGCGCCGCTCGATGTGCGCCTTGACCTGCGTGCCCAGGCCGAGGCGGAAGCGCCCGCCGCTGGCCTGCGCCAGGTCCCAGGCCACCATGGCCGTGGCCATGGGCGTGCGCGCGAAGGCCACCGCGATGTTGGTGCCCAGCTCCAGCCGCTGGGTGCCCGAGGCGGCGAAGGCCAGCGCGAGGAAGGGATTGTGCTGCGTCTCGAAGCTCCACAGGCCGTCGAAGCCCAGGCGCTCCAGGCGCGCGGCCTCGGCCGGCACGGCGGCCAGATCGTACACTCCCAGTTCGGCGTCCAGCTTCATGGCGGCGAGGGTCGAGGCGATGGGCAAGAGGGGCGCTGCGCGGCAGAGGCCCCCGGGGCGCCCGCTGCCGCCCCACCCCAGCAGAAACGGGGGGTGAGGGCAAGCGCTGCGGGCGGGGGCTTGACCGTGGCCGCTGACGGGCTGTGGGGTTTCGCGGCACTTGCAGTCAATTGCACCGCAATCGCAGAGTTCGCAGACGACATAGATTCAGCGAGTGTATGGCATCAGTTCAGCGGGGAATGCTCCGGACGCCGGCACCGGGGCCTCCCCCTGACCCCCTCCGAAGGAGGGGGAACTTCACGGCGGCCGCCTGCGCCGTTGCCCCCTCCTTGGGAGGGGGCCGGCACGCGCCAGCGGGCCGGGGGGAGGCCCCAGCCACGGCCGTGCGGGTCATCCTCGGCGGAGAGGGGGTGCCCGCCGCAGGCGGGCGGGGGTGAGGACGCCTCCTCAGCCGCCGAAGCCGTCCTGCTCCCAGGTGATGAGCGGGGCGAACTGCGGATAGCCCAGCTTGAGGCTGCGGCAGGGGATCTTGGTCACGCCCTGGCGGAACACGGCGTAGCAGAGGCGCGCCCGGAAATCGATCAGGTAGCCCGAGGTGGTGTCCAGGCTGAAGTAGATGAACTGCGTCTGGTCGGGCCGCAGGCCGTCCGCCTTGTGCACGGCGCGGCCATCGCGCAGGGCGCTGGCCACGTCCGCCACGTCGGCATCGTTCCAGGCGGCCTGCGCCGGTCGCTGGGCGGCCAGACCCAGCAGCGGCGGCAGCAGCAGCAGGCAGGCCAGGGCCGCGAGCGGGCGGCGCAGGCGGCGCGTCTTGCTCATGGAGGCTCCTCAGCGTTCCAGGTTGGCGAAGCGGGGCGAGGTGGAACCGGACTGAGTCGCGCCGGTGCGCCCCTCCTCGCGGCGAGCCTAGCACAGCTACGACCAAACAGCGTGCGAGGGAGCAGGCCCCCTCGCGCTCCCCATGTGGGTTGTGCGGCTGCGTTGCAGCCGCACGCGGACTGAATGGGCAAGTCGGACAGGGGCACTCCCAACGGCGGCTGCGGCGGGCATTCCGGGCCGGGCCGCCCCTGTGCTAGCCTCGCAGCATCCACGCTGCCGGCGCCTCGCGCGTCCGCCAGGCCACCCGACCGTTCGCGCCCGCCTGCCCAGCATCTCGATCTCTCAGCGCGCCCATGAGCCAGTACAAGCTGCTCTTCACGCCCCTGCGGATGTGGCCGGTCACGCTGCGCAACCGCGTGGTGTTCTCCGCGCACCTGACCAACTTCGCCGAGGGCAACCGGCCCGGGCCGCGCCTGACGGCCTACTACCGCGAGCGCGCGCGGGGCGGCGTGGGCCTCATCATCACGGAGGAGCAGAGCGTCCACCCCTCCGACTGCGCCTACGAGAAGCTGATCCACGCCTACGACCCGGCGGTGATTCCCCACTACCGGCGCCTGACCGCGGCGGTGAAGGCGGAGGGCGCGGCGATCTTCTGCCAGCTCAACCACAACGGGCTGCAGGGCTTCAGCTTCTTCAACGACGAGCCGCTCTGGGGCCCCTCGCCCGTGGCGGACGGGCTGTTCCGCGAGCTGCCGCAGGCCATCACGGCCGCGCAGATCGCCGCAGTGGTGGAGGGCTACGGCCGCGTGGCGCGGCACGTGCGCGCGGGCGGCTTCGACGGCGTGGAGCTGCAGGCCTCGCACTCCTCCCTCCTGCGCCAGTTCATGTCGCCCCACACCAACCGCCGCGCCGACGCCTACGGCGGCTCGCCGGAGGCGCGCCTGCGCCTGACGCACGAATGCCTGCGCGCCGTGCGCGAGGCGGTGGGGGACGCCCTGGCGGTGGGCATCCGCCTCTGCACCGACGAGCTGATCGACGGTGGGCTGGAGCTGGCCGACGTGGTGGAGATCGCCGCGCGGCTGGACGCCACCGGCCTGCTGGACTTCGTCAACACCAGCATCGGCACCACCGGGCGCCTGTACATGGTGGAGGGGCCGATGATCGTGCCGGCCGGCTACCAGAGCGGCCACACGGCCGCCGTGCGCGAGGCCGTGCGCGTGCCGGTGATCGGCGTGGGGCGCATCAACGACCCCCTCCTGGCCGACCGGCTGCTGCTGGACGGCGTGTGCGACGCGGTGGGCGTGGTGCGCGCGCAGATCGCCGATCCGGACTGGGCCGCCAAGAGTGCCCAGGAGCAGGCCGCCGAGATTCGCAAATGCATCGCCTGCAACCAGTACTGCATCGGCCTGATGGGCCTCAACGCCCCCCTGAGCTGCATCCAGAACCCCGCCAACGGCAGCGAGGCGCGCCTGGGCAACGAGAGCTACGCCCCGCCCCGCCCCGGGGTGCCGCCCAAGCGCGTGTGGGTGATCGGCGCGGGGCCGGCGGGCATGGAAGCGGCCATCGTGGCCGCGCACCATGGGCACGCCGTGACGCTCTGCGACGCCGCCGAGCGCGTGGGCGGGGCCGTGAACTGGATCGTCAAGGTTCCCCAGCGCCTGGAATACGGCGACCTGATCCGCAACAAGAGCAGCGAGCTCAAGCGCTACGGCGTGGCGCTGCGCCTCGGCCGCGCCGTGACCGCGCAGGACGTGCTGGCCGCCCCGCCCGCGCAGGCGCCCCACGCCGTGATCGTCGCCACGGGGCAGGAGGAGGTGCCGCCGGCGCACATCCCGGGCATGGACGGCCCGCGCGTGCGCATGCCGATCGCGGTGCTGGCCGGGCCGCGCCCCGCGCGGGAGGCCGCGCTGCACGTGCTGATCGTGGATGAGGTCGGCTCCCACTCCGCCACCAGCCTGGCCGAATACCTGGCCGAGTGCGGCTGCCGCATCAGCCTGGTCACCTCCGCCTTCACCGTGGGCCAGCAGCTCGGCGTGACGCTGGACCTGGAGCTGTGGCACGGGCGGATGGGGCGCTACCCGCAGGGCACCCTGCGCCTCTATCCGCGCCACATCGTGCTGGACGTGCGCGCCGACCCGGTGCTGCTGGACATCTACGCCAACACGCGGACGACGCTGCCCGGCGTGGACTGGATCGTGCCGGTCAACCATGGCCGGCCCCGCGACGGCCTCTACCACGCGCTGCAGGGGCGCGTGCCCGAGCTGTACCGCGTTGGCGACGCCCTGGCGCCCAAGGACGTGGGCGAGGCGATCCTGGACGGCCACCGCGCCGCCCGCCGCCTGTGCGGCCTCGACCTGGAGTGGGCGTGACGACCGCAACGTCAGTTGGGGGCGCTGCCCCCAGACCCCCGGAAGGGAGTTTCACCCCCTTCACCCCATTTGCGTCAGGGACGTTGCGCGCTGAAAGGCTGTAAATGAAGGGTGCTGAATTCCTGATCCGGGGGGTGCGGGGGGACGTGTTCCCCCGCGCGCTGTTCCTGAGCGGAGCGCGATCATGAGCGGCGGCCCAGGAACCGGCGGCGAGATGTGGGCGTGGCTGCCGCGCGAGCGCGAGGGCGGGCTGGCCCCGGCGGCGGCGGAGCTGCTCTACGAGGCGCACGCCCTGGCGCGGCGGCTGGAGGCCGTGCTGGTGGCCGTGACGGACCGCGCGCCGGCCGCCGAGGAGGCGGCTTGGCTGGGGCGCTGGGGCGTGGCGCGCGTGCGGGCGCTGGGGGCGCCCCTGCCGCCGCACCCGGCCTGTCCGGGCG
>JBGOUY010000367.1:0-3750 GCA_041477795.1 bacterium | reverse complement strand
GTCGTCCGAAGCGCTGAGCGCCCGGCTCAAGCGCGTGGACATCCCCCACACGGTGCTCAACGCCAAGTACCACGAGCAGGAGGCGGAGATCGTCGCGCAGGCCGGCCAGGAAGGGCAGGTCACCATCGCCACCAACATGGCCGGGCGCGGCACGGACATCAAGCTCGGCGCCGCTGTGCCGGGGCTGGGCGGGCTGTTCATCCTGGGCACCGAGCGCCACGAGTCGCGGCGCGTCGACAATCAGCTGCGCGGCCGCTCCGGGCGCCAGGGCGACCCGGGCGCCTCGCGCTTCTACCTCTCGCTGGACGACGACCTGATGCGCATCTTCGGGGGCGAGCGCATCGCCAACCTGATGACGCGCCTGCGCGTGGAGGAGGACGAGGCGATCACGCACGTCCTCATCAGCCGCGCCATCGAGAACGCCCAGAAGAAGGTGGAGGCCCACAACTTCGAGATCCGCAAGCACGTCCTCGAGTACGACGACGTGATGAACAAGCAGCGCGAGATCATCTACGGCCGTCGCCGCGATATCCTGGGGAGCGACATCGGCGACGTGCTGCTGGACCTGGCGGACGAGACGCTGGAGGAGGTCATCTCGGTGCACACCGAGTCCAAGCACCTGGACGCCTGGGACACCGAGGGCCTGGACACGCAGTTCCGCGCCACCTTCGGCGCGGCCCCGGCGCTGGACTGGAACGCGGACGACCTGTCGCCCGATTCCTTGCGCGCCACGCTGATGCAGCAGGTGGAGAGGCTCTACGGCAGCAAGCGCGACGGGCTGGGGCAGATGATGCGCGCGGCCCAGGGCGTTGCGCCCGGCCCGGAGCAGGTGGAGCAGGTCTTCGCGGACTTCCAGCGCCACATCCTGCTCTCCATCCACGACAACCTGTGGAAGGATCACCTGCTGTCCATGGACCACCTGCGCGAGGGCATCGGCCTGGTCGGCTACGCGCAGAAGAAGCCCATCGACGAGTACAAGCGCGAGGGCTTCGCCATGTTCAAGGACCTGATGACGCGCATCGGCACCGAGTGCGTCACGACATTCTTCCGCGCCCAGTTCAGCGCGGAGCCACGCCCCGTGGAGCCCGAGCGCACGGTGCAGCGCGACCTGGCCTACAGCCACGGCGACGGCAGCGCCGGCGCCAAGCCCCTGCAGGCGCGCAAGCTGGCCAACTGGGGCCGCAAAGGCCGCAAGAAGGCGCGCCCGCAGGCCGAGGTGCGGTAAGCGGCCGAGCGCGGTGGGCAGACGCCCGCCCCACAGGGCAACCGCAATGTCGGCCGGTCTCGCCGGGCGACCCCTCCCCGCACCCAGCCGTTGGCTGGGTGCCGCCCCTCCCCCTGAGCTATTGGTTCGCCCCGCAAGCGGGGCTCACGGCAGGGAGGGGCTTCTCAAGCACGCTGGAAACCCGGCCGTGGCGAAAAGTCCCTCCTGCCCTGCCTAGCGGGGCAGGAGGGACGCAAGCGGCGCCGCAGGCGCGGCTTGCGGGGAGGATGAGGTCCCGCGCCGGCCGAGCCGTTGGCGCATGGCAGTCGACTTTGCGATTGCCCTGGGCCGGCCACGGCCCGCCGCCTCCGCCGCCTATCGCTCCGCTCCGCTCCTTGACGGCGCCCCTTGCCGCTCCGGGGCATCCGCAGTATCACGGGCGGAGACGCGCCGCGCGCTGCGGGCCGGCCCGTGCGCCGACCCGCGCCCCTTGCACCGCACCGCACACCGCAGAGGATCGCCAGCCATGACCGAGCCGAGAGCATACCGCAGCGCCGCCTGGTGGGGCTTGGACGACCGCGACGGCTTCGTGCACCGCTCCTGGATGAAGAACCAGGGCCGCCCGGACGACCTGTTCAGCGGTCGCCCCGTGATCGGCATCTGCAACTCCTGGAGCGAGCTGACGCCTTGCAATGCCCATCTGCGCGGCGTGGCGGACGTGGTCAAGCGCGGCGTGTGGGAGGCGGGGGGCTTCCCGCTGGAGTTCCCCACCATGTCCCTGGGCGAGACCCTGATGCGCCCCACCACCATGCTCTTCCGCAACCTGATGAGCATGGACGTGGAGGAGAGCCTGCGCGCCAACCCGCTGGACGGCGTGGTGCTGCTGTCGGGCTGCGACAAGACCACGCCCGCGCAGCTGATGGGCGCGGCCAGCGTGAACCTGCCCACCCTCATGCTCACCGGCGGCCCCATGCTCAACGGGCGCTTCCGCGGCGAGCAGATCGGCTCGGGCACGGCGGTGTGGCGCTTTTCCGAGGATGTGCGCGCCGGGCGCATGAGCCAGGCGGACTTCCTGGCCGCCGAGGCCGGCCAGTCCCGCAGCGCCGGCCACTGCATGACGATGGGCACCGCCAGCACCATGGCCTCCATGGCCGAGGCGCTGGGCATGCAACTGCCCGGCGCGGCGGCCATCCCCGCCGCCGATGCGCGCCGCAACACCTGGGCGCACCTCAGCGGGCGCCGCATCGTGGAGATGGTGCGCGCCAACGTGCGCATCGCCGACATCCTCACGCGCAAGGCCTTCGAGAACGCCATCCGCGTCAACGCGGCCATCGGTGGCTCCACCAATGCCGTGGTGCACCTGCTGGCGCTCGCCGGGCGCGTGGGCGTGCCGCTGGAGCTGGACGACTTCGACCGGCTGGCCCACGACCTGCCCTGCCTGGTCAACCTGCAGCCCTCGGGCGAATACCTGATGGAGGACTTCTATTACGCCGGCGGCCTGCCGGCCGTGATGAAGGAGATGGGCGACTGGCTGCACGCCGACGCCCTCACCGTGAGCGGCAAGACGGTGGGCGAAAACCTGGCCGACGCCGCCTGCTACGACCGCAAGGTGATCTACCCCCGCGCCAAGCCCTTCAAGGACAAGGCGGGCATCGCGGTGCTGCGGGGCAACCTGGCGCCCAACGGCGCGGTCATCAAGCCCTCGGCCGCCACGCCGGCCCTCATGCAGCACCGCGGGCGCGCGGTCGTCTTCGAGAACATCGAGGACTTCGACGCCCGCATCGACGACCCCAGGCTGGACGTGGACGAGACCTGCGTGCTGGTGCTCAAAGGGGCCGGGCCGCGCGGCTATCCCGGCATGGCGGAGGTGGGCAACCTGCCCCTGCCGCCCAAGGTGCTCAAGAAGGGCATCACGGACATGGTGCGCATCTCCGATGCCCGCATGAGCGGCACGGCCTACGGCACCGTGGTGCTGCACACCGCGCCGGAGGCGGCCGTGGGCGGGCCGCTGGCGCTGGTGCAGAACGGCGACATGATCGAGCTGGACGTGGCCCGCCGCCGCCTGCACCTGGACGTGTCCGCGGCCGAGCTGGAGCGCCGCCGCAAGGCCTGGCAGGCGCCCGTGCACGAAAAGCTGGGCCGCGGCTACGGCCGGCTCTACCTCGAGCACGTCCTGCAGGCCGACCGCGGGGCGGACTTCGACTTCCTGGTCGGCGCCAGCGGGGACTACGTCCCGCGCGAGAACCACTAGAGACCGTCGCCTGCATGGGCTGGCAGCTTGCCACCCCTGCGACTCGGGGGCCCATTTTTTGGCGCCGCCGACCCGTCCCGCACGAATGCGCTGGACGGATGCGCAGCGGTTTGTTACGGCGTTACCAGTGTGGCTGCGCCATTGCAGCGCAGCGCCCCCGTTCCCGGCGGGTGGCCTGTCCAATGCACAGCCCGTCCTTGGCATCTCGTTGGGCGAGTGGCAGTGGCGTGTGCGCCCAAATTCCTTTCGTCACGGATGACTCCCTATGCTGCTAATCCCGTTTGAAGTGCGGCTC
>JBGOUY010000190.1:0-8701 GCA_041477795.1 bacterium | reverse complement strand
GAGTGGATGGAGGCGCTGGGCGAGCCGTTCCGCTACCCGGCGCGCCTCAAGGCGTACCTGGAGCGCTGCCACGCCGGCGGTCAGACGCGGCCCACGCCGCTCCTGCTGCGCTACACGCAGGACGGCTACAACTGCCTGCACCAGGATCTCTACGGGCCGCTCAAGTTTCCCCTCCAGCTCACCGCCTTCCTGAGCCGGCCCGTGCTGGACTACGAGGGCGGGGCGTTCCTGCTCGTGGAGCAGCACCCGCGCCAGCAGTCGCGCGGCGAGGCGCTGCTGCCCGTGCAGGGCGAGCTGCTGATCTTCCCCTCCGACACGCGGCCCGTGCGGGGAGCGCGCGGCTGGTACCGCGCCCACGCGCGCCACGGCGTGGCCCGCATCGTGCGGGGCGAGCGCTACGCGCTGGGCATCATCTTCCACGACGCGGAGTAAGGCGGCGCCTCAACAGGCTGCGGAAATACGCCGGTCTTGCGAAACACAGCGACTGCAACCGCAGATTTCGCAGATGACACAGATTTCAACAGCGAATCGCCGCATCCATTGGCGGAGCATGCGCGGTGTTGTTCCCGCGACGCCCATGCGCCTTCCACGCGGGCTCCTGCGCCGCTTCCGCGTGCGGCACTGGCTGGATGTGCCGCACGAATGCGTCGAGTTCGCAATCGGCGCGCCAGAAACATACAATCTGCGGAATCTGCGGAATCTGCGGTTCCGTAGTTCTTCCGCAGCCCGTCATCCCTCCACGTCCACCTCCAGCGCCAGCAGCAGGAAGCTCCAGGACTTGCCGTGGGCGTCCAGGTTCAGCGAGCTGTTGACGCCGCCCTCGAGGCCTGCCTGCATGACGAAGTTGAGGCCGTGCAGGCCGTCCAGCTCGTAGCGGGTGATGGCGCCGCGCAGCACGCCGCCGAACTCGGCCTTGAGCCGCTCGGGCGTGAGCTGGGCCTTGAGGGCGGGGTAGTGGCGCGGCTCGTAGGCGAAGACGGCCACGGAGGAGATGTTGCCCTTGTCACCGGCGCGCGCGTGGGCCACCTCGCGCAGGGGCACGCGGCGCCGGCCGGTCGGTGCGTGGGCCATCTCACGCCTCCAGCAGCGCGACGCGCGGGGTCACGCGCTCGCGGGGCAGGAAGGCCGAGTGCGTGATGACGCTGGGCGTGAGTGCGCCGCGGAAGCCCCCGCCGCCGGCCGGTCCGCAGCAGAGCAGCGATTCCACCTCCCACAGCAGGGCCTCGGCCAGCTCCCGGTCGGGCGTGCGCAGGGCGGCGCGCACGCGCACGTCCTCGGTCTCCGCGGGGCGCTCCACGGCGCTGCCGTGCAGGCTGTTGACGCCGATCAGGTCGATGCGCAGCTCGCCGCCGAAGCCGTGCACGTGGCGCATGCGCTCCGCCACGATCTCGCCGGCCAGGCGCGCGCGGGCCTTGGCGCCCGGGCCGGCATAGCTCAGCTCCGCCTCGGCCAGTGCGCCTCCGTCGAAGGCCACGGTCACCTTGAGCTGGCCTGGGCGCGGCCGCCCGCCGGCGCCGCTCACGGCCACGCGGTCCGGCCCGACTTCCGCCAGGCGCGCGGTGGAAAAGTCCGCCACCACGTCCGGCGTGAAGTAGCGCGCGGGGTCGTGGATCTCGTAGAGGAGCTGCTCCTTCACCGTGCGCAGGGTCACGCAGCCGCCCGTGCCGGGCAGCTTGGTGATGACGGCGCTGGCGTCCGCGGCCACCTCCGCCAGCGGGAAGCCCACGTAGGCGAGGTTCTCCACGGGCTTATAGCCGGGATCGGCGAAGTAGCCGCCGGTCACCTGCGCGGCGCACTCGAGCAGGTGCCCCACCGCCGTGCCGCCGCCCAGGCGCGTCCAGTCGTCCCCGGCCCAGCCGTGCACGTGGCGCAGCGGCGCCAGGAAGAGCGACGGATCGGCCACGCGCCCGGCGATCACCACGTCCGCCCCGGCCTGCAGGGCGGGCAGCAGGGCATCGGCGCCGATGTAGGCATTGGCGCCCACGAGGGGCAGGCCCAGCGCGCCCACCGGTCGCCCCAGCTCGGGCAGCTCCGTGGCGCGTCGATGAGCGCCGTCACGTCGTCGCCCTCCACGCAGGCCACGCGCAGGCCGCGCAGCCCCAGCGCGCGGGCCACCTCCAGCGTGCGCTCCGCGGCGGCGCGGGGGTTGGCCGCGCCCATGTTGGTCACGATGCGCGTGCCGTGCGCGCGGGCCAGCGGCAGGATGGCGCGGAAGCGCGGCGCCAGCAGCTTGTTGTAGCCCGCCGCGGGGTCGCGCATGCGGTCGCGCTGGCCGAAGGCCAGCGTGCGCTCGCCCAGGCATTCGAAGACGAGGTAGTCCAGCTCGGCCCGCGCCACCAGCTCCACGGCGGGGTCCAGCCGGTCCGCGGAAAAGCCCGCTCCGGTGCCGATGCGCACGGTGTCGCTCATGGGAGGGGCCGCGGGGCGAAAGGGGAGCCGGCGCTCAGGCGCTCAGGCGACCGGGCGCGGGCGCAGGTGCGTGAGCACGTCGGGATTGAGCACGCGCGTGGGGGCGCCCTCCAGGTAGGCGCGGATGTTCTCCAGGGTCTGGCCGTAGAAGCCGCGGTAGACCTCCTCCGTCACGTAGCCGAGGTGCGGGGTGAGCACCACATTGTCCAGCTCGCGCAGGGGATGGTCGGCGGGCAGGGGCTCCACGCCGTACACGTCCAGCGCCGCCCCGGCGAGGGTGCTGCCCTTCAGGGCGTCGAGGAGCGCCGCCTCTTCCACGATGGGCCCGCGCGAGGTGTTGACCAGCACGGCGGTGGGCTTCATGCGCGCCAGATCCGCCTTGCCCAGCAGCCCGGTGGTGCGCTCGCTCAGCTTGAGGTGGATCGAGAGGATGTCCGCCTGGGCCAGCAGCTCGTTTTTTTCCACCCGCTCCGCGCCGGCCTGGGCGGCGGCCTGGGGCGTCAGGTTCTGGCTCCAGGCGATCACGCGCATGCCGAAGCCCTTGGCCACCGGCACCATCAGGGCGCCGATGCGGCCCAGGCCGAGCAGGCCCAGGGTCTTGCCGGCCAGGCCCACGCCGACGGTCTCCTGCCAGCGCCCCTCGCGCATGTTGGCGTGCTCGCGGGGCAGCCGGCGCAGCAGCGCCAGCATGAGCGCCCAGGAGAGCTCCATGGTGGACACGCCGCTGCCCGCCGTGCCGCAGACCAGGATGCCGAGCCGGGTGGCCGCCTCCACATCGATGGCGGCGTTGCGCATGCTCGCGGTGGCGAGCAGCCGCAGGTTGGGCAGCTTGTCCAGCAGCGCGGCCGGGAAGGCCGTGCGCTCGCGCAGCGCCATCACGATGTGGAACGGGTGCAGCGCCTGCGCGACGGCGTTCGGGCCGTCGATGTACTCGGTGAAGGTTTCCACCGCCGCGCCTTCGGGAAGCTGCGTCCAGTCGGCATAGTCCATGGCGACGTTCTGGTAATCGTCCAGCAGCGCGATGCGGATCATGGCCTCATGTGTCTGTACGGGTGCGAAGGGATGGGAGCGGCGGCGCGAAGCGGGGGCCGGGGCGGCGCTAGAACTCGATGCGCAGACCCGCCACCTCCTCCAGCAGGCCCTCCAGGTAGGCCAGCAACTCCACGTTCTCCCCCTTGTCGTCCCGCCAGCGGCCGCTGGCCGGGTCGTAGTCGAAGTGAAAGGCGCGCCCCTTGGAGGCCACCGCCAGCCAGAGCTGGCGCACGGGCGGCTGCTGGCTGAGCACCCAGCGCGCGCCGTCCTGCAGCGTGAACGTCAGCGCGCCCTGCGCCACCTCGCACTCGACGTCGTCCGGGTCTACCTGGTCGAACTGGGCCTCGATGCGGTCGTAGATCGCCTTGGCCAGCCGCCGGAACTCCGATTCGGTCATCGCTGTGGCCGGAGCGCTCATGCTGCCTCGTGCGGGGAAGCCGGCGCGCGGCCGGCCCTGGTATCGCTTCGGCGCGTATTCTATTATGAACGGAAACGGTTTGGGAATGCCGCGCCGCCGCGCGCCTTGCCAGCCGGACCGCAATCGTGAGAGGACAGGGAGCGCGCGCCGCCGAAGGCCCCCGGCCGCGGCCCGCCGTGCTGCCTAACCGCCGTGCTGCCTAACCGCCGTGCGAGGTGCCCGCCATGAAGCCGAAGGTCTACTACCAGCCCGGCTGAAGCTCCTGCTCCAAGACGAAAGAGTTGCTTTCGCAATGGGGAGTGGACTTCGAGCCGGTGAACGTGCACGGCAACCCGGCCCGGCAGGCCGAGCTGACGGCGCTGGGCATCCCGCGCGTGCCCGCCACCCTCCTGGACGGGCGCTTCGTGCACGGCTGGAATCCCGGCGCGCTGGCGGAGCTGGTGGGTGTGCCGTTCGACGACACCCCCGCCCTCAGCCCGCGCGAGCTGGCCCAGGCGCAGGACAACATCCTCTACTATGCGCAGCACCTGGCCAAGCGCCTCACGGCGGCGCAGCTCGCGCTGAAGCATCCGCAGCGCGACCGCACCCTGCGCGACCTGGCCTATCACCTGTTCCGGCTCAGCGTGGCCTTCGTGGACTGCATGGAGCAGGGCGAGCTGCCGCTGAAGTGGCTGGGGGAGACGGCCCCGCCGGAGGTCCAGAGCGGCGAGGAGCTCGCGGCGTACGGCCAGCAGGTGCGCGAGCGCCTGGCGGCCTGGTTCGTCCAGGCGCCGGAGGACGTCTTCATGCGCTCGGTGCAGACCTACTACGGCGAGCAGCGCGCGCACCTGCTGCTGGAGCGCAGCACCTGGCACGCCGGGCAGCACCTGCGCCAGGTCTACGACCTGCTGCAGACGCAGCGCTCGCTGCCCGTGGGCCCGCTCGCGCTCGAGCTATTCGAGGGGCTGCCCATGCCCGCCGAGCTGTGGTAGCCGCGCCGGGAGCGGAGCCTCACCAGCGCGCCACGACCTGGATGCCGGCGGCCTCCGGGCCGAAATACGGCGAGAACTGGATGGCCGGCCGATGGGGCGTTACGAAGATGAAGGCGCTCGTCAGCGCGATGGCGATGCCGCGGTACACATCCGACGGATAGTGCGCGCGCTCCTCGACGCGCTCGCGCCCCACGTAGGCCGCCGCCGCGTAGGCCGGCAGGCCGGGTGCCCACCCGTAGCGCATCTGGATGAACGCCGCCCCCGCGAAGGCCGAGGAGGCGTGGCCCGACACGTACGACTGCCGGCTCGGGCTGTTGTCCGGCCGCTGCTCGGGCACATTCACCTTGAGATAGGCCGTCAGGCCCACGGTGGTGAGGTAGGACTCGGCGAACTGCTTGCTGCCCTCCGCGTCCGCATAGGCATACGTCATGCCCAGGCCCGTCAGCGGGATCAGCCACTGCAGTATGTCCACGGCGGCCTGCGAATCCTGCGCGCGGGCGACGCAGGCCGGGCCGCCCAGCAGCGCTGCGAGCAGCACCCCCGTCAACAGCCTCGGCTTCACGAGACGGCTCCGGTGGGAGCGCGCGGAGTGGGCGGAGTGGGCGGGGCGCTGCCGCGGCGTGGAGTTCCGCAGCAGCAGCACCGGCCGCCGCCGGATTCCGGGACGCGGGCAGGGCAGGCCCCTGCCGGGCTCCCCGTTACCTATTGAGCGGCCACGCGGTGCTGGGGTTCAAGGCAGCGCCCCGGGCGGCGCTGCAGCGGCAACCCCTCGGGTGCCGTCTGCGCCGCAGCCGCGCTGAGCGCTCCGGCGGGGCTCACGCGTCGATGCGAAGCTGCTTCATGTCCTTCACCAGCACCAGGAAGCGCAGTCCCTCCACGGTGTCCTCGAAGCGGCAGCGCACCCGGTAGCGCCCGGCGAAGAACATGGCCGTGGGCTCCATGCGCGTGCTGCCGATCACCCGCGCCTGCACGGACATCAGGTCGCTCAGCCGCACGGTGATCTGCCGCTCCGCCTCCAGCGGCCGGTTGGCATCGAAGGCGATGCCGGAGATGGACAGGTCCGCGATCGCGAACTGGAAGTCACCCGCCGTCCACACGATGTTCGAGCAGAGCCGGAAGCGCGGGTGCTGGCGGTGCTCGGAGTCGCCTTCCAGCATCGTGAGCTGCCCGGTCTGCACCGACTGCTCCACGAATCGCTGGTACTCCTGGCTCCACAACGTGTCCTCGTGAACCGACATGCGTCCTCGTTCAGATGCGGTGTGTGCCCGGCGGGTCGCGCCCGGGCTCCTGCGGCCAGCGGGCCGGCCGGTCAGGAATGGGCCTTGATCCAGTCGGCCATGACCTTGACGGTCTCCGTCTCCTTGCCGATGAAGCCGTGGTAGTGGTGAGGCTCGCAGACGGGACCCCGCGGGGGGCCGCCGCCCTCGATCACCACCAGTTCCTTGGCGGTCGCCTGGGTCAGGTCGTCCAGCAGCCGCCGCGCGCCGGCAAGGGGCGTGACGCCGCAGGCGTCGTTCTGGTGATGCACGATCAGGGTCGGCACGCGGATCGCGTCCAGCTTCGCCGAATACACCGACTCGGGCGCGCCCCGCGAGGTCCCGGTCACCGTGGAGGATAGGACGATGCCGTCCGGGCCGTCCGGGCCCGCCAGGTGGGAGGTCACGGTGGCGACGGAGGTGGTGCCGAGGCTCGTGCCGACCAGCCACACGGGCACCTTCAGGCGCGCCCGCAGGTACGCGATGACGCCCTTGATGTCCAGCACGTGGGCGTCCGTCGTGCGGAAGGCCCGCAGCGTGTCCTGGTCCGTGGGCGGCGCGATCACGGCGGTGGCCAGCCCGAGGCGGACGAAGTCGGTGCGGGTGCGCACGAGGAAGTTGCCCCCGCGGCCGATCGCGCCGGTCTGCGCATCCAGGTCGATCTCCCCGTCCCCGCCCGAGAACAGCACCACCGCCGCCCACGGCTGCGCCGGCAGCAGCAGCAGGAAGGGCTGCCGTGCGTCCTCCCGTTGTTGCGTGCTGACGACGACCGCCCCCGCGGAGAGGCGCTGCTCCTCGGCGGGGCCGGGGTGCTCCTTCACGGAGGCACAGCCGCTGCCCAGGGCCATCAGCCCGACTGCGATTGCGACGAGCGGACGAAGATTCATCGCCATTCGCCCCCCCTCTGGATCTTCCGACGGTTTGTCCACCCATAGGCGCTGCGCTGCGGCCCGTCAAGCGCCCGGAGCCGGCGCGGGCGGGTGCGCCAGGATCCAGGCGGCGATCGCCTGCAGCGCCTCGGCCTGCCGGCCGACGAAGCCGTGGTAGTGCGTGGCCGTGCAGGGCAAGCCGGTGGGCGGCCCGCCGCCCTCGATGACAAGCAGGGCCTTGGCCGGGGCGTGGGCGAGGGCCCGCAGCAGCCGCTCGGCGCCGCTGAACGGGGTGACAGGGCAGGCGTCCTGGCGGTGCTGCACCAGCAGGGTCGGGATGCGGATGGCCGCCAGCTCCGCCGAGTACACCGACTCGCCCTCGTTTTCCACCGTGAGGGCCGAGGCGAGCACCAGCCCGTCCGGCCCCTCGGCGCCGGCCAGCCGCGCGGCCACGGAGGCGGCGGAGATCGTGCCGCGGCTGGCGCCCACGAGCCACACCGGCCGCCCCAGCCGGCGGCGCAGCCACGCGAGCGCCGCCTGCACGTCCTGCGCGTGCTCGGCGCTGGTGCGGAAGCCGCGCAGGGACTCGCGGTCCGTGGGGGGTGCGAGCAGGGCCACGGCCAGGCCGGCGGCCACGAGCCGCTCCCGCCCCGTCACGAGCAGGCCTTCGCCCTCGCGCAGCGTTCCCCGGGCAGCGAGCCCGCTGGCGCCGTCCCCGCCCGGGAAGAGCAGCGCGACCGCCCGCGGCTGGGGCGGCAGCAGCAGCAGGAAGGGCTGGCGCGCCTCCGGGCGGGTGGGCAGGCTCACGTAGAACGCCCGGCCGGCGGCATCCAGCGCCAGTTCCTCGGGGCCGTCGCTGCGCTGCGCCCCGTCCGGATGGCAGGCGCCCAGCAGCGCCAGGAACAGCACGGCGAGCGGCCAGCGCGCGAGGCCGGCGGCCCGGCCAGCCAGCGCGCCCGGCCGGGCCGCGCGCGCCGGAATTACATTGCTCGATCCGCCTTGGCAGGACATACTGGACACTACCGTTTGCTCACCCTCGGTGGGGCCGCTCTTCACGGTGCCCGGGCAGAGCCCGGCCGCCGGCCTCGCGTGAACCCCTGGGATGGCTTGGCGGCCCGCCCGCTTGGCTGCCCTCCCCAGCCCCGACACCGTCATGTTCAAACGCGAAGAAGGCGCGCTGCCGCTGGAAGATTGGCTGGTGTGGGTGGCGCTGCGGGATGCGCGCCTCTCTCCGGCGGGCCTGCGCGCCATTCGCTCCCTGCTGGCCGAGAAAGAATCGCAGGTGCGCGAGCCGCCACCGGACACGCCGCTCGTGGCGCTGACCCTGGACGAAGACACCGCCTAGTGTGGCGTCCCGGAAGTAACTTACATAATAAATGGGCTGCGGCATCGCGTTGGACCCCATCCCCCAACCCCTTCCCTTCGACGCCGCTCAGGGCAGGCCCCGCTAGGCAGGGAAGGGGCTTGATCGCTGCGAAATGGGTTGCAAGCCCGCGCCCCTCCCTGCTTAGCGGGGAGGGGCTGTCACGCCGCAGGCGTGACGGGGTGGGGTCCCAGCGAGGCGATCGCGTCCGGCTGTGAAATTACCAAGAAACCTGTGGGACATCACACTAGTACCTACTATTCGGTTTCCGCGTAACTTGATACGCGTTGGCTCTATGAGAGCCAAACCGATCCAGTTGAGCGCGGAAGAAAAGGACGCCTTGGAACGACGAGTGCGGTCTGGAACGGCTGAGCAGCGTCAGG
>JBGOUY010000011.1:0-30887 GCA_041477795.1 bacterium | reverse complement strand
TGAGGTCCGGATAGAGCCGGGTCTCGTGGGAGAGCACGCCCAGCTCGCGCCGCAGGACGTCGGCCGCCTCGCCCTTGAGCGGCCGGCCGCGGAACGACAGCTCGCCCGCGGAGGGCCGGGTCAGCGCCGCCAGCAGCCGCAGCAGCGTGGACTTGCCCGCGCCGTTCTCCCCCAGCACCAGCACGCACTCGCCCGGCGCGACCTCGAAGCTCAGCTCGCGCAGCACCGGCCGGTGCCCGTAGCGCTTGGTGACGGCGCGGAGGGAGAATTCGGGCGTCGGTTGCATCGGCTTCCCCGCAGACGGTACGTTGCACGGACGGCACCCTGCGGCGGCCTCCCGCCGCAACCCCATCACCCCCGCAGCAGCCAAGGACTACGGCCCCATGAACTCCAAGCCGGGCAACGACCTGTACCGCGAGCTTTACCACGAGCTGCGCCGCGACCTGGACGGCGACGTGCGCTTCGACAAGCTGACTCGGCAACTCTACAGCACCGACGCCAGCATGTACCAGCTTGAGCCCATCGGCGTCGTCTTTCCCCGGCACGAGGAGGACCTGTTCGCGGCCGTCTCCCTCGCGGCCCGGCACGGCGTGCCGGTGCTGCCCCGGGGCGGGGGGACGTCCCTGGCGGGCCAGTGCGTGACGAATGGGCTGGTGCTGGACCTGAGCACGCACCTGAACCGGATCGGAGAGGTGAACCTGGAGGAAGGCTGGGCGCGCGTCCAGCCCGGCGTCGTCCAGGACCAGCTCAACCGCCATCTGGCGCCGCTCGGCTTCGGCTTCGGCCCGGACACCTCGACCAGCAACCGCGCCACGATCGGCGGGATGATGGGCAACAACTCCTGCGGCGCGCGCTCGATCGTGTACGGCAAGACGATCGACCACGTGCTGGAGGTCAACGCGATCCTGTCCGACGGCAGCGCCGCCGCCTTCGGCCCCCTCGACGAGTCCGGGCACGCGGCCAAGCGGCGGCTGGACTCGCTCGAAGGCCGCATCTACCGCGAGGTCAGGCGCATCTCCGAGACCTACCGCGCCGAGGTGCTCGAGCGCTTCCCGAAGATCATGCGCCGCGTGTCCGGGTACAACCTGGACGAGATGGTGAAGACCGCGACGCCGAACCTGGCGAAGCTGCTGGTGGGCTCGGAGGGCACGCTCGCCGTCTGGCGCGACGCGAAGGTGCGCATCGTGCCCCTGCCCAGGATGAAGGCCGTGCTCGTCGCCCAGTTCGAGGACATGATCAAGGCGGTGGAGTCCGACGCGCTGATCCTGTCGCACAAGCCCTCGGCGATGGAGATGGTGGACAAGTCCATCATCGGGCAGGCCGTCGGCTCGCCGGTGTTCGCCGGCAAGACCGGCTGGCTCTCCGGCGTGCCGGGCGCCATCATCATCGTCGAGTTCTACGGCGAGACGCGGGACGAGCTGAGCGACCGGCTCGACAAGCTCGAGGCGGACCTGAAGCGCAAGGGGATGGGCTACGCCCACGTCAAGGCCCTCGACGGGGAGCTGCAGGGCCAGATCTGGAACCTGCGCAAGGCGGGCCTGGGCCTGATGGCGGGGGTGCGCTCGGAGGCCAAGCCGCTGCCGTTCGTGGAGGACACGGCGGTGGACCCGGCGAAGCTGCCCGGCTACCTCAAGGCCTTCGACGAGATCGTCACGCGCCACGGCACGACGGCCGGCTACTACGGCCACGCCTCCGTCGGCTGCATGCACATCCGCCCCTTCATCGACCTGAAGAAGCCCGGCGAGAAGGAGAAGCTGCTGGGCATCTTCAACGAGGTGGCGGACCTGGTGCAGCAGTACGGCGGGACGATCGCGGGCGAGCATGGCGACGGGCTGGCCCGCTCCTGGCTGATCGAAAAGCTGTTCGGCAAGGTGCTCACCGGCGCGTTCCGGGAGGTGAAGGCCGCGTTCGACCCCAACGGCATCATGAACCCGGGCAAGATCGTGGCTGCGCAGACGAGCCCGCTGGAGAACCTGCGCTACGGCGTGCCCACCCTGCCCGACGCGATCCGCCCGGCGCTGGACTTCGGCAGGGACGGCGGCTTCGCGTTCGCGATCGAGATGTGCAACGGCAACGGGCAGTGCCGCAAGCTCGACGCGGGCACGATGTGCCCCAGCTACCAGGCGACGCGCAACGACCTGCACTCCACGCGCGGGCGGGCCAATGCCCTGCGCGCCTTCATCCAGGGCAAGTTCACGCCGGAGGAGTTCACGGGCGACGCGTTCCACGAGGTGATGGACCTGTGCCTGGAGTGCAAGGCCTGCAAGACCGAGTGCCCGTCGAAGGTGGACATGGCGAAGATGAAGTACGAGTTCCTCTATCAGCGCCAGCGTGTCAGGGGCGTGCCCCTGCGGGCGCGCCTGTTCGCGGACATCCATGCGCTGAGCCGCATCGGCAGCGCCCTGGCGCCCGTCTCGAACTGGGCGCTGGCCAATCCGCTGGCGCGCTGGGCCGGCGGCCTGGCGGGGATCGCGCCCCGGCGCACGCTGCCGGCCTTTGCCTCCCGCACCTTCAGCGCGTGGTTCAACTCCCGGCCGCACGCCGCCCTGTCGGACGCCGCCCCGCCGGATGCCGTGCGGCCCGCGGGCACCGCCGGAGCGGAGGGCACCGCGAAGGCGGAGGGCACTGCCAACCCGGAGGGCACCGCCAAAGCGAAGGGCGCTGCCAACGCTGACGGTACCGCCCGGCCGCAGGTCGTCCTCTTCCACGACACCTTCATGGAGTACAACACGCCCGAGCTGGGCCGCGACACGGTGGAGATCCTGGAGCGCGCCGGCTACGAGGTGGTGCTGCCCGAGCGCAAGTGCTGCGGCCGGCCCATCATCTCCAAGGGCCTGCTCGACCAGGCGAAGGTCAACGCCCTGCACAACTTGCGCGTCCTCAAGCCCTATGCGGAGCGCGGCGTGCCCATCGTCGGCGTCGAGCCGTCGTGCATCCTGACGCTCAAGGACGACTACCGGGACCTGGTGCCCGGGCCCGACGCTGAGCTGGTGGCGGCGCACGTCACCACCGTGGACGAGTTCCTGCAGCAGCTGACGCGCGCGGGCAAGCTCAAGTACCCGGCCCCCGGCGCGCCGACCGACAGCGGCGCGTCCCGCGAGTCCGGCTCCCGTGATTTCGGCTCCCGTGAGTACCTGGTGCACGGTCATTGCCACCAGAAGGCGCTCGTGGGCACGGCGGCGACGCTGGCGGTGCTGCGCGGCATTCCCGGGGCGAAGGTGCGGGAGATCGAGTCGGGCTGCTGCGGCATGGCCGGCTCGTTCGGCTACGAGCGCGAGCACTACGACGTCTCGCTGGCCATCGGCGAGCAGCGGCTGTTCCCCGCGGTGCGGGAGGCGGCGCCCGGTGCGACCGTCGTGGCGGACGGGATGTCCTGCCGCCAGCAGATCGCCCACGGCACCGGGCGCTCCGCGCGGCACCTGGTGCAGGTGGTGGCCGAGGCGCTGCGGGGGTAGGGTGGGGAATCGGGAGAGAACGGTATGGCGAAGGGACAGCCGAAGACGAAGGCGGAGGAGTTGATGAACTCGGCTGCGGCTCTGAGCGAGCAACTGCATCCGAGTAGCTTTGACGTTGCCAGACTCCGAAGCGAAGCCAAGCGACTCCGATCCAACGACATTTTTCTTAGCAGCGCCATCCTGGGTCTGCTTGCGGGATTGGACAAAGATGAAGCCGAAGCCCGCAAGAACTTCTCTATCGCGTTGCAGTTAATGCCAAATGACTATGGCCTTCGAATGAACTACGCGACGACCCTGTACTGCATAAATGACTATGCGGAAGCCCGAGAACAAGCATTGCGGGCCCTTGAGCTCATTCCATCGCACGCTAGAGGCCTTGAAAAAGCTCTACACTTTTGCGCAATTACAGGCCGCTTTGGCCAAGCCGAAGAGATTCTGGGAAAGTTTTCGGGACTAAGGGATTCCGAGATTGATCGAGACGACCACGAAGTTGCTCTACGAGGGACAGCGTATCTACATGAACATGAAATAACGGAACACGATGTCGCAATGTTGCTCGAAGCCGCAGTATCCGTCCTGAGAGCCAACAATGCTTATGCCGACAACCTCTATATCCGGTTCATGGCCGATGGAGAAAGCGAATGGATGAGTCTGCATTTTCACCTGCCACTTCCTGTCGAACGCGTTGTTGATCTCAACGAACAATTGGCTCTGGGTCTGGCCCGAATGAGCCCTCGGCTTAAGGCTGATCTGTGTGTTACGACTCTGTACATGACGAGTCTCGTTGAATGAGTACGACGCCCGAACAATTGATTGAGTTTGCTGAGGTTCTACTGGGCGCCACTTTTCCAGGCCACTTTTTAGGAGAAGTCGCACACCGGACTGCTGCAAGCCGCGCGTACTACTCGGCGTATCCTTCGTGCAGATTCGCAAGCAGGAGGCTTCAGTTGCCTCAAAGCGCCTCTCAGAATGCCGGGATGCATGTCAGATTGATTCTTCAGTTCGAGGAATATCGGAGTTCCAATCCGGAGCGGCAAGCTTCGATCAACGCAGTCGGAGGAATGCTTCGGAGGTGCCGCGACTTGCGGACGGACGCGGACTACAATCTCGACCGCGGATACGTAGTCAATCAAGCGCGAGACACAATTTCAATAGCACGGGCGATCGGCAAGCGGTTGCAGAACCTCGCCTCCTGACTACAGTTTTTCACTCGCCCTCCCCCACCCCCTGTGCTCGCCTGCCTCTCTCGTGGCCAGGCCCTGCCGGGGCCGGGCAATCCGCGCAGGCCTGCCGCCGGACCGTCCGGGATATGCCGGCGCGCGCCACAACGCACGGGGCGGAGCGCACAGGACGCGGCAACCCCCTGACATTCCAGGGCGTCATTGCCCATGCGCGGCGGAGGTCCGCCGGGCTTCCGCTCCGGCTTGACAATCGCCATCGCGGGGACGAGCGTAGTTCCTCCTCTTGTGCGAATTCCGATGCCGCTTGCCGGATTGGAGGCCGCCATGGACTGTCTCAGCATTGCCCACGTTCCCGCCATTGAAGTCTCGCCCGACAGCACGGTGCTGGAAGCCGTCGAGCTCACGCTGCCCGCCAAGCTGGGCGCCGTCGCGGTGGTGGAGGCCGGTCAGTTGATCGGCATCTTCACCGAGCGCGACGTGATGCTCAAGGTCGTGCACGCGCGGCGCGACCCGGGCACCACGCGGGTGCGGGACGTGATGACCGCGCCGGTAATCTCGATTCCGCAATTCATGCCGCGGCTCGAGGTGCTGAACCTGATGCTGGAGCATCACATCCGCCACCTGCCGATTTCCGCGGACGGAAAGGTCGTGCTCGGCATGCTCTCCGTCCTCAACCTGCTGGAGCAGGTCGTGGAGGATCTGTCGCGCGACCTGCGGCACATGGAAGCGTTCCTGGGAGCGGACAACCCCGGCGGTTGAGACCCGTGCGGGTTGAGGTCGCCGTGGGGTGAGTGCGGCGAAAATCCCCTGCGGCAGCCACGACCGATTCGAACGCCGGAGACTGGCCCGGTCCAAGCAGCGACGTCTCGTGCCGGCTTATGCCCAGCGGTCCGGCACCCGCCCGGTCGGGCGCCGGGCGGTCGGCGTAGGGTGAATCCTTCGCACTCTCGGACCGTTGCCCCGATCGAACGCGCCGGCCGCGAGCCGGTGCGGACCTGCGCATTCCAGTGCGCTCGTCCCAGCCCCACGGCCCGGGAGACGACTGGGCCGACGCCGGCCGTCGCAGCACTGCCGCCAAACTGCCGGAATAGTTGCGCGCGTCGGCGTCCGCGGTCCTGCCGCGCGGGCGCGGCGCCTTGGATTCGCCGCGCCCCTTGTGCTAGCCTGCCTCGCTGGTGATGCGGCCCCGCGGGGGCCGGCGCGCCAGGCGCTGACGGGCTGAATTCGCAAGCGGAATCCCATGCTCATCGAGCAGTATGCCCCGGTGGTGATGCTGACGGTCGTGGCGCTCCTCGTCGCCTCGCTCTTCACCTTCGTCGGGATCCTGGTCGGCCCGAAGCGGCCCAGCGCGACCAAGGCGATGCCCTTCGAATCGGGCATGCCCACGCAGGGCTCCCAGTTCCGCCGCTACAGCGTGCGCTTCTACATGGTGGCGCTGGCGTTCCTGATCTTCGACGTGGAAATCGTGTTCTTCTACCCCTGGGCGGTGAGGTTCCGGGAGCTGGGCCTCTACGGTTTCGCGGTCATGTCCGTGTTCTTCCTGGTCCTGCTGCTGGGGCTGGTGTACGACTGGAAGAAAGGAGCGCTGGAATGGGAGTGAAATTCCCGTCTGCCGAGTCGTACGTGACGACGAAACTGGACGCGGTCATCAACTGGTCGCGCAAGTTCTCGCTCTTCCAGTACCCGTTCGTCACCGCGTGCTGCGGCATGGAGTTCATGGCCGTCTACGGGCCGCACTACGACGGCGCGCGCTTCGGCGCGGAGATTCCGCGCTTCACCCCGCGCCAGGCGGACCTGCTGTTCGTGGTCGGCACGGTCAACCACAAGCTGGCCCCGATCCTGAAGCGGGTGTACGAGCAGATGGCCGATCCGAAGTGGGTGATCGCCTTCGGCGCCTGCGCCTCCTCCGGCGGCTTCTACCAGAACTACGCGGCCGTGGCGGGGATCGACCGGATCATCCCGGTGGACGTGTACATCGCCGGCTGCCCGCCGCGCCCGGAAGCCGTGCTGGAGGGGATCATCCAGTTGCAGACCCTGATCCAGGAGAAGGGCCCGCGCGGCGCGACGGGACTGAACCCGCGCCAGACGGCCGAGCCGCTCGTGCTGGGACGCGAGGCGCCGGAGTCCAAGCCGGGCTAGCGGGATCCGGTTTTGACCATCCGCGCGGGAAGCGCCCTCGCGTACCGCCGCCGGGTGTTCGCGGCCGCAGCGCAGCCGCGGGATTCCCGTTCGACAGACGGAGCAGCGGATCCATGTGCTCGATGAAAGCTACGCGGCAGGTCGGTCCGACCCTGGCCGGGCCGGACGAGACGCCGCCGGCGCTGACCCAGCTGCTGCGGCATGGAGTACATGGCGGTCAGCGCCTCGCACTACGATCAGTCCCGCTTCGGGGCGGAGATCCCGCGTTTCTCGCCGCGCCAGGCGGATGTGCTGTGGGTGGTGGGCACGGTCAACCAGAAGATGGCGCCGATACTCAAGCGGGTCTACGAGCAGATGGCCGATCCCAAATGGGTGATCGCCTTCGGCGCCTGCGCCTCCTCGGGCGGCTTCTACCAGAACTACACGGCAGTGCCGGGCATCGACCGCATCATTCCTGTGGACATCTACATTGCCGGCTGCCCGCCCCGCCCCGAGGCGGTGCTGGACGGCATCATCGAGTTGCAGCGCCTGATCCAGGAGCGCGGGCCCCATGGCACGAGCGGACTGAACCCGCGCCAGATCAAGGAACCGCTGGTGCTCAGCCGCGAATAGCCGCCGCGCCGCCCCCATCCCCTTCACGATTGCCCATGAGCCAAGACCCCGCCACAGGTGGCGCCGCGAGCGCCGCCGCGCCGGCCGCCGCAGCCCAGCCGCCGGCCCTGACCCGGCTGCTGCTGGAGCGCTTCGGCGACCGCGTGCTGAGTCACCACACGCAGCACGGGGACGAGACGGTCAGCATCCGCCGCGAGGGCATGCTCGACGTGTTCTCGTTCCTCAAGGACGATCCGCGCTGCGCCTTCGAGCTGATGATCGACCTCACCGCGGTGGACTACCTGCCGCGCGCGCCGCGCTTCGAGGTGGTGGTGCACCTCAAGTCGATCGGCAAGAATCACCGCCTGCGCGTGAAGATCCCCGTGGCGGAGCAGGCGCCCGAGGTGGACAGCATCCAGGGCCTGTGGGTCGCCGCCAACTGGTACGAACGCGAGTGCCACGAGATGTACGGCATCACATTCAAAGGGCACCCGAACCTGGCGCCGCTGCTGCTTTACGACGGCTTCGAGGGATACCCGCTGCGCAAGGACTACCCCAAGGGCTACCAGCAGCCGCTGGTGCCCATGCGGCCGGTGCGGGAGCGCTACGACTATGGGGAGCGCTTCCATCCCGTCAAGCACTCCCACGCCGCCGCCGTCACGGAACCCACGGAAGGTTGAGCCACCATGGAGACGACATCCGCTTCGCCGCGCCATCTCAAGCCGCTGGACTTCGGCGCGGAGCCGATGGTGGTGGAGCTCGGACCGCAGCACCCCGCCATGCACGGCATCACGCGCTTCCAGTGCCGGCTCGATGGCGAGGTGGTCGAGGAGATGGTGCCGGACATCGGATACCTGCACCGGGGCTTCGAGAAGGAAGCCGAGGCCACCAACTACATCAAGATCATCCCCTACACCGACCGCCTCAACTACGTGTCGCCCCTCATCAACAACGTGGGCTACGTGATGGCGGTGGAGAAGCTGTTCGGCGTCGAGGCCCCCCGGCGAGCCCAGTACGCCCGCGTGATCATGTCGGAGATTTCCCGCGTCACCGACCACCTCACCTGCAATGGCGCCAGCGCCATGGAAGTCGGTGCCATGACGGTGTTCCTGTGGTTCATCAAGGCCCGCGAATACCTGTGGGAGCTGGTGGAGGAGGTGACCGGCGCACGCCTGACCACCAACTGGACCCGGATCGGCGGCAATGCCAACGACCTGCCCTACGGCTTCCTCTCCATGCTGGAAGAGCGCCTGAAAAAGGTGGAGGAGGCCGTCAACGAGGGCGAGGTCTTGATCCTGCGCAACAAGATCTTCATCGACCGCCTGAAGGACGTGGGTATCCTGTCGCGCGAGCGGGCACTGTCATACGGCTTCACTGGACCCATGATCCGCGCCACGGGCGTGCCCTATGACCTGCGCCGGGCCGATCCTTACCTCGTCTACGACGAGCTGGACTTCGAGATCCCCGTGGGCACGGTGGGCGACTGCTTCGACCGCTTCCTGGTGCGCCAGGAGGAGATCCGCCAGAGCATCCGCATCATCCGCCAGGCCGTGGACAAGCTGCCCCCGGGCGACTACCACTGCCGGGACCGGCGTGTGTGGATGCCGGAAAAGTACGAGGTCTTCAACAGCATCGAGGGCCTGATCGACCACTTCAAGATCGTCATGGAGGGGCCCAAGCCCCCGCCCGGCGAGGCCTACATGGGTGTCGAGGGCGGCAACGGCGAGCTGGGCTTCTACGTCGTCTCGGACGGCAGCGGGCACCCGGTGAAGTGCCGCGTGCGGCCGCCGTGCTTCAATTTCGTGTCGGCCGTGCCGGAGATGACCATCGGCCACTACGTGGCGGACATCGTGCCGATCTTCGGCTCCATCAACATGATCGGCGGCGAGCTGGAACGATAGCCGCCCCAGGGGCCTCCGCCGAGGCCACGAACCCGGAAACGCGCATGACCCTGCTCTTCGACATCCTGACCAATCCTGCTGTCCAGGCGATCCTGAAGATCCTGGTGATCGTGCTGGGCTTCGTCATGATCGTCGGCACCGTGCTCACGCTGATGGAACGCAAGTGGTCCAGCGCGGTGCAGGACCGCATCGGGCCCAACCGCGCCAACCTGGGGCGCTTCCGGGGCCGCGGCACCGTGCACCTGGCCGCGGACGCGATCAAGTCCATCTTCAAGGAGGACACGATCCCCGCTCACGCGGACAGGCTGATCTTCACCATCGCCCCGTTCTTCAGCTTGTTCGCGGCGATGGTGGTGTGGGCGATCATCCCGGTGGCCGCACCCATCGGCAGCTTCACCTTCCAGATCACGGACGTGAACATCGGCTTCCTGCTCGTGTTCGCGGTGACATCGCTGGGGGTGTACGGCGCGGTGCTGGCCGGCTGGAGCAGCAACAACAAGTTCGCCATCCTCGGGGCCACTCGCAGCACGGCGCAGATGCTCTCCTACGAGATTTTCCTCGGCCTCTCGCTGGTGGGCGTGTTCATGGTCAACGGCTCGGTGACGGTGAGCACCGTGGTGGCCAACCAGGGCCAGTACTGGTTCGGCGACCTCATTCCCAAGTGGGGCGTGATCACGCAGCCGCTGGCCTTCCTGATGTTCTTCACAGCCATGCTGGCCGAAATGAAGCGCCTGCCCTTCGACGCACCGGAAGGCGAGTCGGAGATCATTGCGGGCTACTTCCTGGAATACTCAGGCATGCGCTGGTCGGCCTTCATGCTGGCGGAATACATCGCCATTGTGGGAGCCTCCGCGCTGACGGTGACGCTGTTCTTCGGCGGCTACCACGTGCCCTGGCTGCACGCGGACGGCTTCGAGCTGTTCGGCTGGCTGCTGCCTCTGCCCACCTTCATCGTGGCGACGCTGCAGATCCTCTCCTTCATCGTCAAGGTGCTGTTCTTCTGCTGGCTGGTGATCCTGATCCGCTGGACGGTGCCGCGCTTCCGCTTCGATCAGATCATGGAGCTGGGCTGGAAGAAGATGCTGCCGCTGGCGCTGGCCAACCTGCTCATTACGGCGGTGTGGCTGCTGGCCATCGACCACTGGCACCTCTAACGGGCCGGCGCACGACCCTCGCATCTCGAGCTGTCACGGAGCAGCGACGCTATGGAATTGAAAGTAAAAGTGGTGGATCGCCAGCGGGGCCTGGCCGAGGAGCTGTACCTGCCCGCGATCCTGGTCGGCCTGCGGCTCACCGTACATCACTTCGTGCGCAATATCTTCGGCAAGCGCGACGTGGTGACGATCTCCTACCCCGAGGAGCACCGCCGCGTGTCCCCGCGCTATCGCGGGCGGCACCGCCTCACCGTGCGCGAGGACGGCTTCATCAAGTGCGTCGCCTGCTACATGTGCGAGGAAATCTGCCCGGCCCACTGCATCCACATCGAAGCCGGCGAGGTGGAGGACAAGTCGGTGGAGAAGTACCCCGTCGTCTTCGACATCGACGAGCTGCGCTGCGTGTTCTGCGGGCTGTGCGTGGAAGCCTGCCCGAAGGATGCCATCCGCATGGACACGGGCATCATCGCCATGGCCTATTCGGAGCGCGACCGCTTCGACTTCACCCGCGATCTGCTGAAGGACCCCTACCATGAGAACGAGAAGACCAAGTTCCACTCCGTGCCCCTGCCGCTGAGCGAGGAGGAGGCGCTGCCCAACTCCATCGCCAGGGTGGGCGGCGCGCACTGAGCCGGCCCCGCTCCACGCCCGATCGCGCCGGCCGCCCCGCGCCGCCTCACGCGGTCGAGCGGGTGGCATCGAAGCGCAGCCGCACCCGCTCCTCCTGGCCCCCCGTATTGCGGATGGCGCGCAGCAGTGGCTCCTTGACGGCATCGGGGTCGTTGGTGGCCTTGTAAGCCGTGGAGGCCATGTCGTACAGGAAATCGAGCTGCGCGGTGCGCGCGATGGTGCCCCCGGCCACGGGCGCGCCCCCCATGCCCAGCTTGGCCAGGTCCTGCGCCATCTCGTCGTGGCTCTTGCCGGTGGAAGTATAGAGCACGCCGGCGGGGTAGAGGCTGTACTTGACGCCCAGGCCGCCCGTCTCCAGGTCGAACAGCTTGTGGATGAACTCGCGCATCAGGGCGGCACGGGGCGGAGCGGCGTGGCGGCCGAAATCGAAGCAGAACTGCAGCCGGGTCAGGTGTTCCTTCTGCTCGCCGCGCTCGATGGCCGCCGCGAAGGCCTCGACGGGCTCGGCGAGGAGACGCTCGAACTGCTCGGCCCGCTCGTTCTTGCCCGGGCGCAACAGGCCCAGCTCTTCGTAGCGCCGGTGCAGGCGGTACAGGTCGCTGGCGCTGGCCAGGTGCCGGCGCCGCGCCTCCGGGTCGCGCTCGGCCAGCAGGGCCAGGATCTGCGCGCCGAGCATGGTGCCGCCCAGTTCCGCGAAGGGCTTCCAGCCCCTCAGGAAGCGCTCCACGGTGGCGTAGGCATCGCTCACGGGGTTCTCTCCCAGTGGCCAGGCGTCGCGGGGAGCGCCGACGGTTGCAGGGGCCACCCGCCGAAGAGGGGCTGGCGGATGCATTGCCTCGCATCCTAGGCGCAGCCCGGGGGCCCTGACAACCCCGTGCGCAGGGCTGCGGTCAGGGCCGCCAGCCTACGCTTTCACGGGCGATGTGCTATACTCACGCCCGTGTGATCCACACCCCGCGCGGCCGGCTGGCGGCCCTGTGCGACCACTCCTCGGAGCCCAGCATCGTGCCTATCCTTGATGCAGCAGCGAACCGCCCGGGCGGCTTGCGCCTGATCGTGACCCTCGCCGTCCTGACCCTGGTGCTGGCCGGTACGGCCCGGCTGGCCTCCGCGCAGGATGCCGCCACCCAGCGCCTGCTGGAAATCAAGCGCCAGCAGGAGCAGGGCCTGCGCCCCGGCCAGACCCCGGCTGGCGCTCAGCCCGGCGCAGCCCAGCCCGGCGCGGCCGACGGCGAGACCGTCACCATCGATGCCAAGGGCGTGGCCAGCTTCTACGCCAACGACCCGGCCCGCTCCCGCGACGAGGCCATCGAGGCCGCCCAGCGCGCCGCCGTCGAGCAGGCCAGCGGCGTGATCATCTCCACCGAATCGCAGATGCGCAACTTTGACCTGGTCTCGGACGAGGTGCTGAGCCAGAGCAAGGGCTTCATCCGCAGCTACGACATCATCCAGCAGGGGCAGGACGGGCCGTTCTTTAACGTCACGATCCGGGCGGTGGTGGTGAAGAAGGCCTTCATCCAGAACTTCGAGAACGCCCTGGAAAACCTGTACAAGCGCGTGGGCAAGCCCCGTATCATGCTGGTCGTGCAGGAGATCGAGAATACCTCCGGCGACGGCAACGCGGCCGACAAGTCCGATAGCGCCCTGAACGTGGTCGAAAAGGAGATCCGCAAGATCCTGCTCAAGCAGGGCTTCACCTTCATCGATGCGCGCACGCTCAACAAGGGCTCGCTGCTGAACAAGGCCCGCTCCGGGGATGCGAACCGGGAGGGCCTGCTGAATGCCGCGCGCGTCTCCAAGGCCGAGCTGGTGATGCTGGGCCGCGGGCGCATCGGTGCCAAGAGCATGCTGCAGAAGTTCAACATCGTGGAGGCCACCGTCGGCCTGGACGTGATCCGCACGGACAATGGCGAGGTGATGGCCTCGGACGTGGCCACCGGCAAGGGCCTGCACATCAACGAGGACACCGCCGCCGTGACGGCCCTGCAGAAGGCCGCGGACGAGATCACGCCCAAGATCATGGAGCAGGTCACCTACCAGTGGCTCAAGGAGAAGAACGAGGGCCAGCGCATCGAGATGGTGGTAAAGGGAGGCAGCTTCGGCGACGTGCTGAACCTGCGGCGCGCCCTGGGCAACACGGTCAAGGGCGTGCGCAAGGTGCGGCAGAAGTCCTACAATGACGGCGTGGCGCTGCTGGAGCTGGAGTCCAAGGACGCGCCGGACCGCTTGGCGGAATCCCTCTACGAGACGGAATTCGACGGCTTCAAGCTGACCATCGAGGACGTGACTGCCTCGACCCTCACCGTCAAGCTGGTCAAGCAGAAGTAGCCACGGCCGATCCCGCGGGTGCCCGTGCCGCCAGGCGGCCGGTCGCCCCGTCCGGCACTCCGCCGGGCGCCCAGCCCACCGGCCGCGCACGAGGAGCCGGCGCATGATCCTGCACAGTCCGCACCCTTGCCCCGACCGGTCCCGGGCCTTCCCGCGGCGGGCCACGGCGCTGTGCTGCGCCCCGGCGGCTCGCCATGCCTCACGCGGGGCCGCCGCGCTGGCGGGCTTGCTGGCGGCCCTCGCGCTGGCCGCCGCGCCGGCCACGGCCCATCCCGGGGCGCTGGACGACTTCGGAGGCCACATCGACGAGCGCACCGGAGAGTACCATTACCACCACTACCGGCCCTCCAAGGACATCGACGAACTCAAGCGGGAGTACCTGCAATGGGTGCACTTCCCGGTGCAGGGGACGATCAGGGGCAAGGTGGTCTCGATTGGCGGCGCCGCCATGATGTGGCTGTTCGTGGACTATCGGCCGGCCTATCAGGATCTGGCGCAGCACCTGGCCAAGGAGAACCGGGACGACCGCAAGGAGCTCCTGCGCGTGGACCTCGCCCACGTCTCGCCCGAAGAGACCGGGGCCCGCAATCCCCGCTTCGAGGAGTGGTTCCTCGGCAAGGTGACCCATGAGCTCAAGCTGAAGCTGCTGGAGCAGGATGTCACGGTGAACTTCTACATCGTGGGGGGCTCGGCCAGCCGTCTGCGCGGCATGGTGTTCATCGGCAAGGAAAGCGTAAACCTGTGGCTGGTGCACAACGGCTGGAGCTACTACATGCTGGGGGATCCCGACACGGAGTACGAAAAGCGGTTCCGTGACGCCGAGGGCATCGCCCGCCGAGACAAGGCGGGCATCTGGCAGATTCGCTGATTCCCACGGCCCGCGCCGCATGCCCCCTTCCATCGCCGAAAACCTGGCCGCCGTGCAGGCGCGCATCGCCGAGGCAGCGCTCCGCGCGGGCCGCGCACCGGAGTCCGTGCGTCTGCTCGCCGTCTCCAAGACCAAGCCCGCCGCGGCCGTGCTGGAGGCCTACCGGGCCGGGCAGCGCTGCTTCGGGGAGAACCGCGTGCAGGAGGCCCTGGCCAAGATGGAGGAGACCGGCCCCGGCCCGGAGTGGCACCTGATCGGGCACCTGCAGAGCAACAAGGCCCGCGCGGTGCCGGGGCGCTTTGCCGCCGTGCACTCGCTGGATTCCGAGCGCCTCGCCAACGAGCTGCAGCGGCATGCGGAGTCCGCCGCTGTGCCGCTGGAGGTGCTGATCCAGCTCAATCTGGAGCACGAGGCCAGCAAGTCGGGGCTCACCGGCGAGGACGGCCTGCGCCGGCTGGTGGAGCACGTCAAGGCGCGTTGCCCGCGGCTGCTGCTGACGGGGCTGATGACGATCCCGCCGCCGGACCTCTCCGAGGCGGAAACCCGCGCCGGCTACGCCCGCCTGCGCACGCTGCACGCCGCGCTGCGGGCCGAGTTCGGGCTGGACGCGGCCTTCCGCGAGCTGTCCATGGGCATGTCGCACGACTTCGAGTGGGCGATCGCGGAGGGGGCGACGATCGTGCGGGTGGGCACGGCGATCTTCGGGGCACGGCCCTGAGCGCCGGGGCGCTGCCGGAGGGGCCTGGCAACCCCGAGCGGCGGCTTCATCGGCCGGGGGCCCGCGAGCGCGGCGCTGCCGGAAGTGCTGCGCCGGTGCTGCCCGGAGATCGGGAGCCGCGCGGTGGTGTTGGGTTCCGGGCCCGCGGCGGGGCTGATCGAGCTGGAGTCCGCCGGCATTCGCGCTGCGCTCATGCGTGCCATTCAATGGGCCGTCTGCCGTCCCCGCACGGCCGAAGGCCTGCCCCCTGACGAGCAGAGCTGACCGCCATGGCCTATACCCTGATCGACCTGGTGCAGATCGCCAGCCGCATCTTCTCTGTCCTCATCATCGGGCGCGCGCTGCTGTCCTGGGTCAGCCCGGACCCCCGCAATGTCATCGTCGCGCTCGTGTACCGCATCACCGAGCCGGCGTTGGCTCCGGTGCGCAATCTGCTGCCGGGGACGGGCGGGATCGACTTTTCCCCGCTGATCGTATTGATCGGGATTCAAGTGCTGGAGCGCGTGCTGGTGCAATTGCTGCTGGCGATGGCCTGAGACGGCTGCCCGCGCCTAGCGCACGGGCAGGTCGAGCTGCGGCGCGGCCGCCGCTTCCGGCGGCAGGCCCATGTGCCCGAAGGCCTTGGGCGTTGCCACGCGGCCGCGCGGCGTCTTCTGCAGGAAGCCCTCCTGGATCAGGAAGGGCTCGTAGACCTCCTCGATCGTGTCCTTGGGCTCGGAGAGCGCGGCCGTGAGCGTGCTGAGGCCCACCGGCCCGCCGTGGAACTTCTTCACCACCACCTGCAGGATCTCCCGGTGGAACGGGTCGAGCCCGTAGCGGTCGATGCCGAGGCGCTCCAGGCCGTGCAGGACGACCGCCAGCGTGACGATGCCCTCGCCCGCCTGCTCGGCGAAGTCGCGAATGCGCCGCAGCAAGCGGTTGGCCACGCGGGGCGTGCCGCGCGAGCGCCGCGCCAGCTCCAGCGCGGCATCGGCGGCGATGGCGATGCCCAGCACCCCGGCCGAACGCTCCACGATCTCGCGCAGCTCTTCCGCATTGTAGTAGTTCAGCCGCAGCGGGATGCCGAAGCGATCCCGCAAGGGCGAGGAGAGCAGGCCCGTGCGCGTGGTGGCGGCGACCAGCGTGAAGGGGGCCACGTCCAGCTTCACCGAGCGCGCCATGGGGCCCTGGCCGATCATGATGTCCAGCTTGAAGTCCTCCATGGCCGAGTACAGCACCTCCTCGACCAGGCGGTTCATGCGGTGGATCTCGTCGATGAACAGCAGGTCCCCCGCTTCCAGGTTCGTCAGGATCGCGGCCAAGTCGCCCTGGCGCTCCAGCACAGGGCCGGAGGTGCTGTGCAGGCTCACGCCCAGCTCGTGGGCCAGGATGTGCGCCAGCGTCGTCTTGCCCAGGCCGGGCGGCCCGCTCAGGAGCACGTGATCCAGCGACTGGCGGCGCTTTTTGGCCGCCTCGATGAACACGCGCAGGTTGGCCTTGATCTCGACCTGACCCACGTACTGCGCTAGGGTCTGCGGACGCAGCGGAAGATCCTGATGATCTGCAAGCTGTGGTGGGGCATCGAACCGCGTGGTATCTTCCATGATGCGCGGGCCCGGCGGAGGGATGGAGAATTCCGTATGGATTTGTCTTACCCTTTCCACCGGGATGTGACAAGTTTCATCGTTAACGACACTGCCGCGGGTGCCGCGAGGCGCAAGGAGCCATGACGCTTGCGGAGGACCGGCGGAAGTGGAATCGCCGCTACCAGGAGCAGGTGGAGGCGGGTGCGACGCCGGAGCCCAACCCCCTGGCGTTGCAATTCCTGGAGTACGTGCGGGGCGGCATCCTGCTCGATGCAGCCTGCGGCCTGGGAGCGGGGATCGCCGCCACTATCGGGCGGGTGGATCGGGCGATCGGCGTGGATCTATCGGAATCGGCGCTCCGCGCAGCGCGTCGCTGCTGGGGCCCGCACCCGAAGATCCAGTGGATCCAGGCGGATGTGGCCCAACTGGCCTGGCCGGCGGGCACCTTTTCCGCCGTGTGCGCGTTTGGATTCACCGATTGGACGTTCCTGAGGCAGGTGGCGAGAATGGTGCGCCCCGGGGGTGTATTCTTCTATCAGGGCTTCTCACGGCGCCAGTTGGAGGTGAAGCCCTCCCTCAACCCCGAATGGACCAGCACCCCGGCCACCATCGCGGCACTCTTCCCTCGCTGGCACGTGCTGGCCTGCGATGAGAGCGTGGCGCCGCCCTTTCGCGTCCAATTTGCGGGGCTGCGCCCCGTCGACGATCTGCGAGAGTCCGAATGATCTTCTGGTTGACCAACCTGCCGCTGTACCTGGTGCTGCTGGCCGGAGGGATGGGCCTGCCGGGTGTTGTGCTTTGGCGCCGTGCAGCGCTGGACTGGCTGGGCGTATCCATCTACCTGGCGGCGGCCGTGCTGCTCATGCTGGCCGTCGTGGTGCTGGCGCTGATCGCGGCGCGCCTGCTCTTCCCCCGATACTGGTGGCTGGGCCAGGTCGAGGGCCAGGACGTGTTCCACTTCGACGGCGTCTACTTCCTCGGTGTGCGCCTGACGCGCGTGCCCTCCCGCCTGCAACGCCTCTTGTTCGGGGTGGACGAGCAGATGCGCATCTGGGACCTCATCTTCGGCGTGATGTTCCTGGTGCTGCTGGTGCCGCACGCGGTGGGCTTCTTCGCGGCTCAGCGCGAGCTGGACTACGTTATTCCCAATCCGGCCAAGTTCCCCGAGTCGTTGCACTCCACCGTGCTCTCCTCGCTGCCGGTAATGAAGCAGTTCGGGGGCAGCTACCGGGTGGATGGCGCGCTGGCCAAGCGCGTGGCGGACGAGGTGCAGAAGCTGGAAAGCGCGGGCCTGCCCAGTGCGGATCAGCGCTTCGAGCTGGCGCAGTTGCACCTGCTCAGCTCCTTCGAGGCGCGCGACCAGTTCAGCGCTCCGTTCTACAGCTCCCCCGGCGAGCGGGTGTACTTCAACCGGGGCCAGGGCGCCCAGGCGGTGGAAAACCTGCAGTACCTGCTGGACCTGCCTGCGCTGCAGCGCGCGGGTTGGAGCGCCGGCGCGCTGACCCTGATCGGTTTCTTCCATCTCAGCGATCACAACTACGTCAAGGCGCAGCAGGCGCTGCAGCGCGCCCTGGCTGAAATGGGCGAAGGCGAGACGGGCAAGATCTCCCGCTACCAGGTGCTGCTGCTGGCTGCCCAGAGCGCGCTCCTGAACGGCGACCCGAACAAGTCTATCGAATACCTGGGCCGCATCCTGACCGACGATCGGCTGCCCAACGAGGCCTATGCGCTGGCCATGGAGCACTATGCCGATGCGCTGCGCCTGGAGCGCTCCTTCTCCAAGGTGCCCGAGCTGCTGGGCAAGGCGTTGGAGCTCTACAAGCTGAACGACGACCGCAGCGGCATCGCCCGCGTGCACCTGCGCCTGGCGGCGCTGGCCCTGGATGAGGGCAAGCGCGACCAGGCCGCCGAAGAACTGTCCATCGCCTCCAGCCTGGCACAGGGCCTGGACGATGGCTTCACCCTGAACATGGTGGCGCGGCTCGCCCTGGCCTTCTCCGGCTGACGGGCCAGCGGCCCCTAAAGCTGCTATACTGTCGGCCAGTCGGCTCCACGGCCCAGGCCGGTTGCCACCCCATTCCAAGGACGGAGGGGCTGCATGAAGGTCGTTGCCCGCACCGCCGGATTGTTCGTGCTGCTTGCAGCGTTGCCGCTGGTGGCCGTACCCGCCGCGGAACTGGAACCGGGCGTCAACCAGGCCGCCATCATCAAGTTCCCCACCGCGCTCAATCAGTCGACCACGCACACGGTGCACTTGGCCGTGGAGCTCACGGACATCGCCAAACCCGATCTGCACTTGTACGACGTCCGCTATGGCTTCCAGCACGGTGCCTTTCAGCTGCTGGCGGACCTGAACTACGCCATTGAGCCGGTGCGCGAGTTCGACTACGCGGAGGTCAAGGCCAAGCTGCAGATCCTGAGCCTGGACGAGTACCGCAGCTACGTGGCGGTGGGGCTGCTGGGCCGGGGCGTCGAGGATGCGAGAGAGCGCCCGGCCCGCATTGACGATCGCACCGCCTCGCTCTTCGCCATCTCCAGCTTCGAACTGTTCCCGTTCGCCCGCTGGGGCGGCACGCTCCTCAACCTGTACCTGGACAACCGATTCGTGACGCTGGGGCTGAAGACGCAGCTCTATCAGGGCATCCAATTCGTGGGGGAGTGGGAGCACCTGCACTCCACGGAGCGCACGGACAAGAACAATGGGCGGGCCGGGGTCTCCTTCGAGACGCTGCACAACTTCTATTTCCAGCTCCTGTGGACCGACCAGGGCAAGCATGCGCTGGCACAGGTGGGCGCTGGATTCTGAGCGAGGTCGGTGAGGACGGGGGGTCGGGGGCTAACTGCGGCTGTCCCCCTGCAGCAGGGGCTTGCGGATCTGGGTGATCGTTTTGAGGTACTCGGCGCGGCGCTTGTCCCGATCGCTCAGGTTCTGGATGCCCTGCAGGTTGAGAAAGTCGTCGATCATGCCGAACGCGCGCTGGCAGTAGCTGAGGATGTTGTCCCGCACTTCCAGCCGCTTGTTCTGGTCGCGCTGCTTGGGGAGCTCACCGGCCAGCAGGCTGGCCAGCCAGATGAAGGTGTGGATGTCTTCCGGGTCCTGCCGCGAGATGCGCAGGAGCTGGTTCAGCACGTGGGTGGGGCGATCTTCCTGCCGCAGCCGGTTCTGCAGCTGGCGCTTCTGGTAGCGGGCTTCCAGGCGCGCGACCTGCTTTTCCGCGGCCGTCAGCAGTTCCGCCCTCTTCGTCTGCACCGTCATGTCGCGGCGCTCTTCTTCCGCGGTGAGGACGATGTCCTCGCGTTCGAACACGAACACATAGTCCGCGATGCGCTTGACGTACGGCTCGACGGGGTTGCGGGTTTCCAGGGAGGCGAGGAGCTTGGCCAGGTAGGTGGAATAGAGGTTCTGCAGCAGCAGATCCTCCAGGTAGGTCTTGGACAGCACGTGCACGTGCTTGATGCCCTCGTTGATCTTGTTGCCGATCTGGATATAGGCCAGCTTGGCGTCGTGGAACTCTTTCTTGGACTGCTCCACGTCCCGCGGCGTCACGCTGCTGTCGCGCGCATGGAACTTGCGCAGCACCTCATTGGAGTGGCGGATGGCCTTGATATGCTCGTGCACGGACTGGTAGTTCTGCTCGGCCAGCGTGCAGACTGGGCGCAACTTTTCCAGCTCGGCGTCCGGGCAGTTGCCCTTCTTCGCCTCGATCGTCTGCGGCAGCTCGGTGACCGCCTCGGGGGTCTCCTCGTCCCCGCCGAATGCCTGGGGAAAGGAGAGGGAGTCGTCCCCCTCACTGGTCTCTTCCAGCGCCGCCGCTTTGGACTGTTTGTCGTCGGGCATGGCAAACGATTTTTGAAAAAGCACGGTTAACTGTGTAACGATCCTAATCGCTTGCGGACCACAACGTCCACCCCGGCCTGCCGAGATGCTGGTTAAAATCGTCGCCCTGGGGCTGAGTCCGGCGATCTGGAAGAACGTCTTCCATCATCTCCGCAACAGCCTGCCCGATCATCCCTTCGCGGCGGGGATTTTCTCCAGTGCCGGCGAACTGGCCTATCTGGCTCGCGAGTTCTTTCCGCACCAGTGGCGCCGCGAGGAGGTGGACTTTGTCCTCTGCGAACCGGCCAGCGGAGCGGACTGGAGCAAGCGACTCCTGTTTCTGCGGAAGCTCAATCGCGATTCTCAACCCCCAATAGCGCTGGTTCTGACCCTATCCGCCCTGGAAAGCGGAATCAAGCAACTGGTCCAACTGGCGGCGCCAGTGGAGCTGCACCTGGACAATCAGGCACGCTTCACTCTCTCGGACCCGTCGCTGGTGATCCGCAGCTTCCCCAGCGAGTTCCCGCGCATCCGCGTCAACGAGCATATCACGGCGCTCCGGCTGCGCCGACCCGATACGGCCGGGCGTGACCTGACGCCCAGTGCCGTACGCCCCGGCGTGCTGATCGGCTTCTCGGAGATCGAGTCCATCGTGCACAATGGCGAGGCGCAGAGCCCGGACGAATGGCTCAAAACGACCCTGCGCGCCGAGAAGGCCAAGCTGCCGCGCACGGGCAGCCCGGGCCTGCTGCGCGAGCCCAAGGGGCTGTACCTGTGCCCGGGCCTGCCCGTCTCGCGCGTGATAGGGGCGAGCGTGGGCGGGGTCGCCTTCCCGTTTCTGCTGGATCTGGGCCAGCTTTCCGAAAGCTCGCCGCAGTTCTGCGCGCTGCGCGATGCCCTGCGCAAGGTGGGCAACCGCCAGAAGCGGCGCGGGCGGGAGGTGGGCGAGCGCATCCACCTGGCCGAGTCCAAGGCGGACCTGCCCGTCGTGTGCGGCGGCGGCCTGGCGCTGGTGCGCGAGGCCTTCGCGGACCGGCTGCGGGCGCGGGGATTCCAGCGCTGCTCGACGCTCGCCGAGCCGGCGGAGGGCACCTTCCGGGAGCCGGCGCTGCTGTTGCGCATCGGCCCCTCGGTCCGCGAGGGCTTCGGCGTCCAGGTGGAGGAGCCGCACGTGGTGCCCTTGGAAGACGAGCTGCTGGCGGCCCTCGCGCCGCTGGACGGACTGCTGGACTGGCGCGAGCTGCCCTTCCGTTCGATCCCGGCGGTGGGGCCGCCGCTCAGCGAGGCCGCCCTGCGCGAACAGGTGGAGGAACTGGTGCTGCGGGAGCACAAGGCGGCCGAGGGCTTCGGCATCGCGGAGAACCGCGGGCGCTTCCTCGAGCAGGAACTGCAGGTGCTGGGTGCCGCGCAGGATCGCCTCGCTGAGCTGTTGGAAGCGCGCGAGGCGCTGCAGGTGTGGACCGGCTCCATTCCCGGCAACGTGCGCCAGGTGCTCGTCTTCAGCCACGATCAGGAGGAAGCCGGCGCCGTGCTGCAGGCGCTGTCCGGCGTGTCCAAGAAGCGCTGGTTCGACCTGTCGCCCTACAGCGATGCGGATTCCCTCCGCACCCTGTCCCTGGAGCCGGTGAAGCACTACCTGTCCGGCGGCATGATGGTGATCACCGCCGCCTCGCGGGAAAAGCTGCGCCGCCTGCAGAGCGACATCCTGGCGCAGTCCGCCCAGGCGGCCAAGGCCGTGGCCGAGTGCCACTCTGCCCTGCGCTTCTACCGCGACGAGCGCGAGAAGATCGGTGCGGCCAAGGAGGCGCTGGCGCGCCAGTGGGTGCGCGATGCCCTGGACGCGTGGCTGGATGCGCACCTGCCGGCCCTGCTGGAACGTCTGGAGGTGCTGCGGCGTCGCCACGAACGGCGCTGGTTCTCGCGCGCCCTGGTGAACCGCGTGGTCGTCGTGCCGTCCATCCCGGAGAACGGCCTCGCGCTGCTGGGCGCCTGCCGCGAGCTGTACCCGGGCTTCAACGAGGAGCACTCGCGGGTCGTCCACGATGACTACGAGCCGCTGGACGAGCTCCCCGCGCCGGAGCGCAAGGCCATGCGCGATGCGGCCGGCATCAATCCCGCGCCGTCCGAGGCGGTCCAGGCCAAGCTGGCTGCGGCCCTGGCGGAGCGCAACCGCCAGAGCCTCGCGGCCTACCTGGCGGTCATCACCAACGAGCTGGAGACCGTGCGCGCCGACCTGGTGATCATCGAGCAGCGGCGCGACACGGCCTTTGCGATCCTGGAGCACCTGCGGCGCACCCTGCCCTCGCTGGAGGAGACCCCGGTGATCGTGATCCTGCCCGAGTACTGGGCCCCCGCGCCCAACGAAGCCATGCCCTGGTTGCGCACGCGGGTGGTCTGCCTGCGGCGCCTGGGGCCGCTGACCGCGGAAGACTGCACGCGGGAGCTGCGCGCCCTGTACTCCGCCTGAGTGCCGCGCTCCGCCAGGGACCCCATGCGCGATTCCGATCGACAGCCGCCCGACCCAGCCCAGGCCGCGTCGGGCACTCCACTCCCCGCTGGCGCGTCGCAGGCGGCGAGCCCGGCCGCCGGCCCCGTTGCAGCAGAGGCTGCGGGCGGAGTCGTCGGAGGCGTCGGCACGCGGGGAGTGGCGCAGGCTCCCGCAGCGCCGGCGGACGATGTGGCTGAAGCCGAATCCCTGGCCAGTCTCGAGTGGTCGCGCGTGCGGGAAGCCCTGCAGGCGCGGCTGGCCACGCCCTTCGGGCGCGCGCGGTGCGCCGCTCTGGCGCCACTGCCCACCCTGGGCGCCGTGCGCCGCTCCCTCGCGCTCATCGCCGAAATGCGCCCCAGCCGCGAGCGCGGGGCCCGCATCGACTTTGCCGGCGTCCGCGCGCTGGAGGGACTGCTCGAGCGCGCCTCGCGCCAGGGGCGCCTGGAGGCCGAGGAGCTGGCCGCCGTGCTCTCCACGCAGCGCGCCGCGCTGCAGGCCCGCGCCGAGCTGCAGTCCGTGCCCGCCGCGCCCGGGCTGGCCGAGCTGGCCGCAGGCCTGCACCCCCTGCGCGATCTGGTCGAGCGCCTGGCCCAGTCCCTCACGCCCGCCGGCACCCTCAACGAGCACGCCTACCCCGCGCTGGCCCGGCTGCGCGACGAGATCGCGGAACGCCGCGAGGGCATTCACCGCCGCCTGGAGGGGCTGCTGCGCTCGAGCAAGCTCGCGGACGCCTTCCAGGACGAGCTCTACACCCTGCGCGGCCGGCGCTACGTCCTGCCGGTCAAGGCGGACTTCAAGGGCCATCTGCCCGGCATCGTGCACGACGTGTCCGCCAGCGGTGCCACGCTGTTCATGGAGCCGCTGTCCATCGTGCAGGACACCAACGCGCTCACCCTCACCGAGCGCCTGCTGGAGCTGGAAGTGGACCGGGTGCTGCGCGTGCTCTCCCATGCGGTGGGCGAGGCCGCGCCGGAGCTGCAGGCCAACCTGGACTGGATCGGCCGGGTGGACCTGCTGCACGCCCAGGCCGCCCTGGCCGAGGCCTACCAGGGCAGCGTGCCGCGGGTGGAGGCCGAGGGCGTGCTGGCCCTGCGCGGCGTCGCCCATCCGCTGCTGCTGCTGGAGCAGGCGGCCGGAGCCGCCGGGGCGCCCGCCATGGCGGCCGGCTCCGACGCTTCCGAGGGTGGGGCCGTTGTGCGCAACGACCTGCAGCTGGGCGGGGACATGCGTTGCATGGTCATCTCCGGGGCCAACACGGGCGGCAAGACCGTGCTGCTCAAGGCGGTGGGCCTGTGCGCCCTGCTGGTGCGCCACGGCATGCCGATTCCCGCGCTGGCCGGCTCGCGCTGCGACTGGTTCGCGCAGGTGTGGGCGGACATCGGCGACCAGCAGAGCCTGGCCACCTCCCTCTCCACCTTCTCCGCGCAGATCCGCTTTCTCTCGCAATGGCTGCCTCGTGCCGGCGCGGGGAGTCTGGTGCTGCTGGACGAGATGCTGACGGGCACCGAGCCCGCTCAGGGCGCGGCCCTGGCCGCCAGCGTGCTGGAGACCCTGCTGGCGCAGGGGGCGACGACGCTCATCACGACGCACTTCGGTGCCCTCAAGGAGCTGGCGGCGGATCATCCGGGCATCGTCAATGCCGCCATGGCCTTCGACGTGGAGCGGCTGCAACCTACCTACCGGCTGCAGGTGGGCCTGCCCGGCGCCAGCTATGCGCTGCACATCGCGCGGCGCTATGGCCTGCCGGCGGGCATTGTGGCGCGGGCGGAGGCGGCCCTGGCGGAACGGCCCGCAGCGCTGGACACGCTGCTGACGCAGGTGGCCGAGCAGCAGCGCCGCCTGGAGCGGGCCGCCGAGCGCCTGCGCCGGCGCGAGGCCCACCAGCGCACGGCCGAGGAGACCGTGGCGGCCAGCCGCGCGGCGCTGGAGGTCCGCGCGCGCGAGGTGCGGCGCCGCGAGCACGGCGCCATCAGCAGCGAGCTGCGCACCGCGCGCCGCCGCATCGGGGAGGTGATGGGAGACCTCCAGCGCGCCAACAGCCTGCCCACCGTGAGCCGCGTGCGCGAGCGCCTGGCCGCGCTGGAACGCGAGCAGGCCACGGCGGAGGCGGAGCTGGCGGCAGCCAGCGCCGGCGCGGGGCCGCCCGATCCGGCGCGGCTGGTGCCTGGCGCGGGCGTGTGGCTGCCCTCCCTGAACCGCCGCGCGGAGCTGGAGGCCGTGCTCGATGAGGGCCGGCGGGCCCGCGTGCGGCTGGGCGCGCTCACCATGGAACTGGCGCTGGAAGACCTGGCCCCGCTGCCCGCGGACTCGCCAGGGACCGCGGCGGGCCGCGGACGCAGCGATGCGAGCGCGCGGGCGCTGCGGACCGGCGAGGGGGGGCTGACCCTCGTGGAGGGAGGCGCCACGGCGCAGGGCGGGGAGGCGCCGCGCGAAATCGCCTTTGCCCTCTCCACCGAGGAAAACACGCTGGACGTCCGCGGACTGCGCCTGGAGGAGGCCCTGGAGGAAGCCGAGCGCTTCTTCGATCGCTGCACCGTGAAGCACGTCTCGCCCGTCATGGTGATCCACGGCCATGGCACGGGGCGGCTCAAGGCCGGTCTGCGCGAGCACCTGCAGGGCAGCCCCTACGTGACGGCCTTTCGCCCCGGCAAGGAGGGCGAAGGCCGCGACGGCGTCACCATCGTGGCGCTCAACTTATGATGAGCCAGGCCGGGCGCCTAAAGGGGGATCTGCCCCCTCGAACCCGCGGCAGGGAGCCCGCTCCCTGCGCCCTCTGGTGGATGGACGATCCGCGCGCTTCGGGGCGCGGGCCGCGGACGCACCGTAAGGAGCCCAGTTGATTCTGCGAATCCAGCGGCACTATCCGGACATGCCCCTGCCCGCCCGGGGGCACGCCAGCGATGCGGGGCTGGACCTCACGGCCATGGCGGTGGAGCCCTTGCGGCCCGGCGTGTTCGCCTTCGATACGGGCATCTCGCTGCAGGCCGAGATGGGCTATTATTGCGAAGTCGTGCCCCGTTCCAGTATTGTCAAGAGTGACTTTCTGCAGGCCAACAGCGTGGGGGTGATCGATCCGGAGTATCGCGGCCGCATCCGAGTGGTGCTGCGCTACGTCGGCACAGCGCCCGATGGTGGCGCGGCCCAGGCGCAGGCGCTGCTGGGCAGCCGCATCGCGCAGTTGCTCGTGCGGCGCGTGGAGCCGGTGCAGGTGGAGGCCGTGGAGTCGCTGGAGGATACTCCGCGCGGCAGTGGCGGCTTCGGCAGCACAGGCCGCTGAACGGCGGCCTCGGGAGCACAGGCCGCTGAGAGGCCGCCGGGCCGCAGCGGATGCCGACACCCCACGGGGGCAGGACGCCCCTGCCAAGCGCACCGCCAGGGAGGAGCCGATGGTCATCACCGATCTGAAGCAGACCTGTCCGCGCTGCCGCGGAAGCGGCCATCAGCCGGGCTTCACGGCCTTGGGCATCGCCCAGATCAACTACGACGGACGCTGTCCGGCCTGCCAGGGGCGCGGCTTCCAGCTCACCGAGGTGGGGCAGGACCTGCTGAATCTGCTGCGGCCGTTCATCGAGGAGATGATCCGCGGCGACCGTCCGCAATCCGCACCGCTGCCCCACAAGGAGCGCTCCGCCTGAAGGCGTCGCTTGGCCTGCACGGCGCGCCGCCCCCCAGGGAATCCACGGCATGAACACGGTGCGTCCGCGAGAGATCGACCCGCGCGTGCGGAGCTACGAGGAGGCCTGCGCCACCTTCCGCTGGCAGGTGCCGCCGCGCTTCAACATCGCGCAGGACGTGTGCGACCGCCATGCGGAGAATCCGCAGTTGCGGGAGCGCGAGGCGCTGATCTTCGAGGACTACGGCGGCGGCAAGGAGCGCTTCACCTTCGCCCAGCTCAAGACGCTTTCGCACCGCTTCGCGCAGGTGCTGGCGAGCCGGGGCCTCGGCCGCGGCGATCGCTGCGCGGTGCTGCTGCCGCAGCGGCCCGAGACGGCCATCGCGCACCTGTCCATCTACAAGCTGGGCGCCGTGGCCGTGCCGCTTACCTTGTTGTTTCGCCACGATGCGCTGCGCTACCGGCTGGGGGACAGCGGCGCCAGGGCCATCGTCACCGAGTCCGCGCAACTGGAGCTGCTGGCTGAGCTGCTGCCCGACCTGCCCGAGCTGCGCACGGTGATCGTGGTCGATGGGCTGCCGCCCGGCGCGCGGGGCGAGGGCTGGCTGGACTTCCATGCCGCCGTGTCTGCGGCCTCCGGCACGTTCACCCCGGTCGATACTGCGGCGGACGACCCCTGCGTGCTGATCTACACCTCCGGCACGACGGGCAATCCCAAGGGCGCCCTGCACGCCCATCGCTACCTGATCGGCCATCTGCCCGGCTACGAGCTGTCGCACAACTTCGCGCCGCAGCCCGAGGACCGCTTCTACACCCCGGCGGACTGGGCCTGGATCGGCGGCCTGACCGATGCCCTGCTCCCATCCTGGCACTATGGCATTCCCGTGGTCGCCTATCGCGGCAAGGGCTCCTTCGATCCGGAACGCGTGCTGCGCCTGATGGCCGAGCACCGCGTGCGTAATGCGTTCATCCCGCCCACCGCGCTCAAGATGATGGCGCACGTGAGCGGCATCCGCGAGCGCTTCTCCCTGGAGCTGCGCACCCTCATGAGCGGAGGCGAGGCGCTCAGCGCGTCCACGCTGGACTGGGCCGAGGCGAATCTGGGCGTGCGCGTCAACGAGATCTACGGACAGACGGAGATCAACTACCTGGTGGGCAACTGCGCGCCGCTGTGGCCGGTGCGGCCGGGCTCCATGGGCCGGCCCTACCCGGGGCACCGGGTGGCCGTGGTGGACGAGGCCGGCCAGCCGCTCGGGCCGGGCATCATGGGTCAGGTGGCGGTGCACCGCGGCGCCGCTGCCGCGGGCGGCGCGGACCCGGTGTTCTTTCTCGGGTACTGGGGCAATCCGCAGGCCACGCGCGAGAAGTTCATCGGCGACCGGGCCCTCACGGGCGACTTGGCCGAGCAAGACGAGGACGGCTACTTCTGGTTCAAGGGCCGCGCGGACGACGTGATCATCAGCGCAGGGCACCGCATCGGGCCCACGGAGATCGAGGGCGCCCTGCAGCGTCACCCGGCAGTGGCGCTGGCGGCGGCGGTGGCCTCCCCGGACGAGCTGCGCGGGCACATCGTCAAGGCGTTCATCAAGCTTGCACCGGGCGTGACGCCCTCCGCGGAGCTCTCGCGGCAGATCCAGGACTTCGTGAAGGAGCGGCTGGCCCGCCACGAGTACCCGCGCGAGATCGAATACCTGGAGGAGTTTCCGCTCACCACCACAGGCAAGATCCGCCGCCTGGAGCTGCGCGAGCGCGAGACGCAGCGCAAGGCCGGCGCGGCCGGGCAGCGCCAGCCATGAGCCATCCCTACCTGCAGCCCATGACGGCCGGCGAGATCATCGCCAACGCGTTGCGCGTCTACCGCGATCACTTTCGGCTGCTGGTGCTGGTGGCGCTGTTCCCACACCTCGCGCTGCTGGCTCTGGAGCTGCTGATCGCCCCGCCGGGGGAGCCTGCGCCGGAGGCGTTCCTGGTGTTGATGTTCATGACGGTCATCATGAACGGGATCGCCCTGGCGGCCCTGACGTTCGCGATCGGTCGCTCCACCCAGGGCCCGGAGCCCGCCGTGCTGGAGGTGTACGGCCTCACCCTGCGCAGCGGCCTGCTCGCGGTCGTGGTGGCCTACCTCATCTCCGCCGTGCTGATCTCTGCCGGCCTGATGGTGCTGATCGTGCCGGGCATCGTGCTGGGGGCGCTGTTCGCCCCGGCCGTGCCCATCATCGTGCTGGAGCGCCGCGGCGTGGTGGAGGGCCTGAGCCGCTCCGTGACGCTGATGAAGCAGCACTGGCTCAAAGGCACGGTGGTGTTCTCCTTCTTCATCCTGGTGGCGGGCTTCCTGCCGCTGTTCCTGCTGCTCGTGCAGGGCAACGCGGCGATGGGCCCGTTCACCCCGCTGCTGGGCGCGCTGATCGGCTCGATCACGCTGCCGCTGGGGTATACGGCCAACGTGTTGCTGTACTTTTCCCTCTGCGCGGCCGATGCCGATGCGGCCGCGCAGCTGGCGGCCGTGCTCAAGCGGCCCGTGGCCGACGAGTGAGGGCCGGCCGTGCGCGGTTTTCTGCCGGTGCTGCTGAGGATCGCGCTGCACGCCTGCCAGGGCAATCCTTACGACGACCCGGCCATGGCCCATCACACGCCTGACGGGTTCCGCAACACCTATCCGCACCCGGAGCGCCAGAGCCTCCTCAAGTGGCGCTGGCAGCGGATGTGGCAGAATCTGCCGCCACCGCCGGAGAACGGCTATCGCTTCGAGGTGCTCGCGCCCGATGCGGCCCGGCTGCGCGACAACGGCGGCGAAACCACGCTCACGTGGATCGGCCACGCCACGCTGCTGCTGCAGGTGGGAGGAGTGAACGTGCTCACGGATCCGCAGTTCAGCGAGCGCGCCTCGCCGGTCTCCTGGGTTGGGCCGCGTCGGCGGGTGCCGCCCGCGCTGCCCCTGGAGGCGCTGCCGCACATCGACGTGGTGCTGATCTCCCACAACCACTACGATCACCTGGATCGCGCCAGCGTGCGGGCGCTGGCGGCACAGCCCGGCGGCCCGCCGCGCTTCTTCGTGCCGCTCGGCCTGAAGCGCTGGTTCGCCCGGGAGGGCATCGTCACTGGGGTGGAGCAGGACTGGTGGGAGCATGCGGACGTCCTCGGCCTGCGCATCCACCAGGTGCCCGCGCAGCACTTCAGCTCGCGCACGCCCTGGGACCACAATACGACGCTGTGGGGCGGATTCGTCGTGGAGCATCCCAGGCTGCGCTTCTACTTCGCGGGGGACACCGGGTACTCGCGGGACTTCGCGGACATCCGGGAGCGCCTGGGGCCGATCGACGTGGCGGCGCTGCCCATCGGCGCCTACGAGCCGCGCTGGTTCATGCGCGCGATGCACATCAACCCCGCCGAGGCCGTGCAGGCCCTGCAGGATCTGGAAGCGCGCCTGGGCGTGGCCATGCACTGGGGTACGTTCGACATGACCGACGAGCCCATCGACGAGCCGCCCAAGGCGCTCGCGCGTGCCGTGGCCGCCGCGAGCATTGCGCCCGGGCGCTTCCTCGTCTTCAAGCAAGGGGAGATGCGGCTGCTGGTGCCGCTGCTGCACGGGCAGGTGTCCGCGCAGGGGCGCTGAGCCGAGTGCGCGATTACAGCTCGAGCTGGGCCAGGTTCGCGACGGTGGTGGGGTGCAGCTCCAGCTCGCGCTCCCGCGCGGCCTGCGCCGCACGCGAGAGCAGCGTCGGAAAGTGGTCCAGCGTGGAATCCACCTTGAGCCGCGCCGATCCGTTGTGCAGCACGAGCACCAGCATGCCCATCGTGGCCTTGCGGCCATTGGGGTAGTAGTTCAGGCGGAAGTCCTGCAGCTCGGTCCAGCGGAAGGCCGTGCGCTGGCTGCCCTTGACTTGCGTGACGCCCGAGTCGTCCAGGGCGAAGCGCAACGGCAGCCGCAGGAGCTGCTGGGTCAGGTAGGCGCCGAAGAGCCCGGCGATGGCCAACAGCGGAACGCCGATCCAGGGCGTGGGCCGCAGCGCGATGACCAGCCCCACGCAGAGCACGATCCCGGCCGTGCCCTTGCCGATCTCCCACTTCAGCACGTCTTGCGGATAGCGCCCCGTCACGGGCAACGGCGCCAGCTCGATGGATCGTCCCAGCAACTTGGCGAGCTGATCGGTTCGCACGGGTTCCCTCGCTCAGCGATGGCGGGCGGCAAGCGCCCGCGGTGACCGCAGCATCCTAGCCCGGATATTTCATGTAAGGGATGGCGAAATCCTTTAGAATCCCTGTGTTCATGCGGCTAAATGCCACCAGGGAGGAGGGATTTCGCCATGACGATTCGTAGCAGGGATCAGCTGGAGTTTCCAGGCGTCCAAGGACGGCGCGTCGAGGCGGCGTTTGACGGCGGGGCGGTGACCTCGGATGCGGGCGTACTGTTGCTGCGGCAAGCAGATCGCAAGCTCGGG
>JBGOUY010000088.1:0-14093 GCA_041477795.1 bacterium | reverse complement strand
GTGCGCGGGACCTCATCCCCCCAAACCCCCCTGCTCCGCTAGGCAGAGCAGGGGGGCTTCTCGGCCGCGCAGATCCGCTTGGAATAAGCCATGCAGCCCCTCCCTGCCTAGCGGGGAGGGGCGGCACGGCGCCCCCCGGCGCCGTGCGGGGTGGGGTCTCACGCGCCGGCGCGCTTGCGGCCTCAGCGGGCGGCGCGCAAGTTGGCGCGCTGGAGCTGCCAGGCCGCGCTGAAGAAGCGCGGGGCCACGGCGTACACGGCCAGGATCGCCCCCAGCAGTGCGCACACCGTGATGCCGAACAGGATCAGCAACTGGTACATGGCTGCCTGCAGGGGCGGGGAGCCCCCCAGCATCTGCCCGGTCATCATGCCCGGCAGGGTCACGATGCCCACCGTGAGCATCCCGTTGAGGCTGGGCGCCACGGCGGCGCCGATGGCGGTGTGCCGGTAGCGCTGCACGGCCTGCCCGGGGCTCGCCCCCAGCGCCAGCAGCACCTCCACGTCGCCCGCGTTGCGGTGCAGCTCGGCCACCAGGCGCTCCACGGCCAGCGTGGAGGAGTTCATGGCGTTGCCGAGCAGCATCCCGCCCAGCGGAATGAGGTAGCGCGGGTTCCATTCGTGCAGGCCCAGCACGACCTGCGTCACGTACAGCAGCACGACGGCGCTCACCGCCACGAGCACGCCGGTGAACAGCCACGCCAGGCCGGGCAGGTTCAGCCGCGTGCGCCGGGCGCCCGTGTAGCCCGCCACCAGCGCCATGCCCGCCAGCAGCAGCAGCACCCAGTACCAGGTGCGCTGCTCGAAGACCCAGCCGATGGCGAAGCCCACGGCGCTGAGCTGCACGACGCTGCGCGCCGTGCCGATGGCGAGTTCGCGCGCCAGGCCGAGCCGCAACAGCGCGCTGACGGCCATGGCCGCGGCCATCAGCACCAGCAGCAGCAGCACCTCCGGCGCGCCCAGGGCGATGACGTGCTCGGTCACCGGGCGCCTCCTCCGGCGCCGGCGCCACGGCCGGAGGGCCCCGGCGCTGGGGCCGCCGCCGCGTCGTCCGCGCCGTCGCCCGACCCGTGCAGGAACTCGGCGACCTGTGCCGTGGGCGGGTGCGCGAGCAGCTCGGCGGCCGGGCCCTCGGCGAGCAGGCGCCCGTCCATCAGCACCGCCAGGCGGCCGCCCAGCCGGCGCACCTCGGCGAAGCGGTGCGAGGTCATCACCAGCGTCAGCCCGGCCGCCCGGTTGAGGCGGGCCAGGCCGGCCAGCAGGCGCTCGGCGGTGCCGGGGTCCAGCGCGGCCGTCGGCTCATCCAGCAGCAGCACGTCCGGCCGCCCGATCAGGCTGCGCGCCAGCGCCACGCGCTGCTTCTGGCCGACGCTGAGGCCGTCCGCGTCGCGCTCCAGCAGGTCGGGCGCCAGCTCCGCGGCGTCCAGCGCCGCGCGGATGCGCGCGTCCAGATCCGCCGGCAGCTCCCCTTGCAGCCGGAAGGGGAGCTGCAGGTTCTCGCGCACGGAAAGTCCCAGCAGCGTGGGCTCCTGAAAGACCATCGCCACGCGGCGGCGCAGTTCCCGCACGGGCCAGTCGGCGAGGGGCCGCCCCAGCACGCGCAGCTCGCCCGCGCTGGCATCGTCCAGGCGGTTGAGCAGGCGGATCAGCGTGCTCTTGCCGGCGCCGCTGGGGCCGGCGATGGAAAGGATGCCGCCGCGCGGCACGGTCAGGCTCACGTCCTCCAGCAGGGCGCGGCCGTCGGGCAGGCGGCGCCCCACGCCTCGCAGCACGAAGGCCGTCCCTTCGTCGGTCAAGTGCCCCGTGCCGTCGGCACGCCCGTCGCCGGCGGCGGCCTGCGCTGGAGCGGCGGCGGTGGATGCCATGCAAGGCCGGGGATGGCAGGGGCGGCCGGCGCAGCCGGCCCACGGGTGCTGACGAGGCCCGGTAGTTAACGAGGCCCGGCGGTTTCCGTATCCCAGCATCCGCGCGCCCGGAGCGCAAGCGCGCCGCGGCGGCCGGCCGCGCTCAGCGGGCTTCGTCCTTGCGGCGGCCCTCGGCGGGCAGCGTGGGGCGCTGCGCGGAGCGGTGCGGACCCCACACGCGCGAATAGTACGAGTCCGCCAGCAGCAGGGCGCCGAGGGGATTGTGCGCCAGCACGCGATCCTTCACGGCCAGCGTCGTCGCCAGGCCGGCAGAGTGCCGGTAAAACAGGCTGTCGTGGCCGACACAGAGGCCCAGCACCACGTTCAGCTCGCAGCCGGCGCGGTTGAGCAATTCGGCCTGCGAGATGGGGTTGCACATGGACTCGTGGGCGCCGGGCCGCACCTGCTCCTCGTCGCGGATGCCGATGGCGCTCTTGGACACCCCGCCGTTCTTGCAGGCGACGGAGGCGACCTCGAAGCCGTGGCTTTCCAGGAACGCGCTCAGGGTGTTTGCCTGCTCCAGGAAGCTGATGCACGAGGCGATGCCGATCCGGCGGAAGCCCATGCGCCGGGCGAAGTCCGCGATCTCCTCCACGCGCGTCCAGCGGCAGTAGCCCGCGCTTTCCACCTCCGCCGCGGTGTGGGCCACGCGCAGGGTGAAGGGGTCGCTGTGGTACTCCCACGCCTCGGCGATGCCCTCCGGGTCGACCTTGCTGGGGCAGTAGCCCGGACCGCGCTCGGGCCCTTCGCCCTGGCGGCAGGCGCGCACGCTGGGCGGACAGTAGGCGCAGGAAGGATCGTGGTAGGTCATGACGCTCTCCGGCAGGCGGTCGGAAGGGGGCGCGGGGCAAGCCCGCGTCGGCTGCAAGCTGAGCCTATCCGTCCCGGGCCCGGAATGGCTTGACATGTGTCAAAATCGGCGGCCGGCGCTTTCCCACTCAGTCCGCGGCCACGAAGTCCCTCGCCAGCGCCACGGCGTGCCGCGCGAACTGGAGCTGGTGCTCGCGGCGGGTGAGGAAGGGATTGAGCTGCAGCGAGGCGCTCTGGCTGCCGCGCGGACCGACGATGGCGAACCAGCAGTGGCCGCACTTGAGGCTGCGCCGGCTGGCGTCCGGCGGCCCGGCCATGCCGCTTTCCGCCAGGGCGAAGTCCGCCTGCGCCGCCCCGCGCAGGGCCTGGGCGAGGGCCAGCACGGTGGCCTCGGACACGGCGGCAGCGGGCAGCGGGCCGCCCAGCAGGGAGGTCTTGGCGTGCGCATCGTAGGCGAAGCGGGACTGGCGGAAGTAGCGCGAGGCCCCGCTGCGCGCCGCCAGGGCGCTGGTGATCAGCCCGCCCGTGGTCGTCTCCAGCAGCGCCAGGCCGTGGGGCGTGCCGCGTTCGCGCCGGGCCAGCAGTGCGGCGGCGAGGCCAGCGGCGGCGGCGCTCAACTCCGCCTGCAGTGCATCGAGCCGCAGCGCCAGCAGCGAGCGCGTGCCCAGCTCCCGTCCGTCGGGCGCCAGCAGGCGGGCCCCCGGATCTCCGGCGCGGTACCAGCCCTGGGCCGCGATGCGCTCGGCGGCGGGGGCGGGCAGCATCCCGGCGAGCGGGTCGCCCGCTTCCGCCGCGTGGCGGATGCGCGTGGAGGCCAGCGCCAGGAAGGTGGCGAGCCAGCCGGGCAACTCCGCCTGGGGGTAGGGCGTGCACTCCAGGCGCACGCCGCGGGCCGTGCGCAGCCGCTCCAGGGCCGGCTGCAACGGCTCGTCCGGACGCTCCAGCACGTGGTAATGGCAGGCGCCGACGAGCGCCGCCAGATCCGCGTCGGCGAAGATGCGGGGCTCGGCCATGCGCCGGATCAGGTCCGACCCCACGCACCAGTGCAGCCGCCCCGGATAGTCCGGCTCCTGGGCGCGCAGCAGGGGCATCAGCTCCGCGGAGCGCACGGCGCGATCGAACCCGAACTCGAGGGTCGATATCTGCATGAGCTCCGGCTGGAGCCGCAGGCGCTCCCCGGCCAGTTCTGCCTGCCGCGCCAGGAAGCTCTGCGCGGGGTCGGCCGCCGCGCCGATGGCCAGCTCGCACAGGCCCAGGCGCTCGGCCCGGCCCAGCTGGGCGTTGCTCTTGGTGGGGTCCGGGTGCAGCCCGTTGGAGAGCAGGAAGCACACGCCGCTCAGGCCCGCGCCCCGCCGGAGCAGCCATTCCGCCGCGGCGAAATGATTGAAACCGATGGGATTTCCCGATATGGGAAACAAGAGGGTGGAGGCGAAGGGTGATCCGGGAGGACGCTGCGCTGTGCCAGTCATGACGTGTCACATCGTACGAGGCAGCGGGCGTTCACGGCGCCTGCCACGGGCGAGCCGGCTGGCGGGGTGCCTGGGCATCCTGCTGCTGGCGGGCGCCCTGCTGGCGGGCAGCGCCCGGGCGGAGGACGCGCCCCGCGTGTCCAAGGCGGCGCAGTGGGCCTTCGAGGCCTGGGTGGAGCAGACGCTGCAGCAGGCCGGACTCGACCTGGATCGGCTCGCGCTGCTGCTCTACTCGACCCGCGAAGGGCGCTACCTGTACCAGCACAACATGCACAAGCCGATGATCGCGGCCTCCAACGCCAAGCTGGCCACGACCTATGCGGCGCTGCGCGTGCTCACGCCGGACTACCGCTGGCGCACCCGCTTCTTCCGGGTGGAGGAACACGATGCCGCGGGGGGTGCGCCCCGTCAAGGGCTGCTGGTGGAGGGCACGGGCGATCCCACGCTGACCGGCGCGGACCTGCAGCGGGTGGCGTGGGTGCTGCGCTCGCACGGGGTGAACCGGCTGGAAGGCGGCATCTACTTCGACGGGCGGCGCTTCGACGACCAGAAGTTCCCGGCGTCCTGGGGGGACGTCTCCAAGGCCCAGCCGTGGTTCGCGCCCGTCAGCCCGTTCATCGTGGACAAGAACATCATCCAGTTCATGATCGCGAGCCGCCACGGCACGCCCGGCTTCGACATCTTCACCAGCACGCCCGGCTTCCGCATCGTCTCCGCGCTGCAGACCGGCGCGCAGGAGCAGCCGGCGATCCGCGTAGAGCAACAGTGGTCGGGCGATTCGGCGACGTTCGTCTTCCAGGGCAGCCTGGCCCCCGCCGCCGAGCCGGTTCCGTTCTCCGCGGCAGTAGAGCGGCCGCAGGTGCACTTCTACCAGCAGCTCAAGGCGGCGCTGCGGATGGCGGGGATCCAGGGCGCGATGCCCCTGCGCAGCGGGCCGGCGCCCGAGCCGCTGCACCCTCTGCACACCGAGCTTTCCCCGCCCCTGCGCGAGGTGCTGCTGGACGTGAACAAGAACAGCAGCAACCTGGGTGCGGAGGTGCTGCTGCGCACCATGGGCCTGAACCAGAAGAGCGAGGGCGTCTCCGCCGCGGACGGCTTGGCGGTGCTGCGCCGGGTGATGGCGCAGGAATTCCCCGAGGCGCCCCAGGAGCTGCGCCTGGTGGATGGCTCCGGCCTGAGCCGCGACAACCGCATCAGCGCGCTGATGCTGGTGCGCCTGCTGAACCACGTGCAGAGTGACTTCGGCCTGCGGCCCGAGTTCATCAACTCGCTCAGCGTGGCGCTCACGGACGGGACGCTGCAGTACCGCAACTACCCCTGGCGCATGCGGGGCCGGATGCGCGCCAAGACGGGCACGCTGGCCGGCGTGAGCAACATCAGCGGCTACCTGCAGCTCAGCCGGGACGTGGTGGTGTTCTCGCTGCTGATCAACGATCCCAGCCAGACCTACCAAGCGCTGCAGGACGATCAGGACCGCGTCATGAGTGAGCTCTACGATGCGCTGCTGGCGCGGGAAGCGGGCGAGGTGCTGGGGCGGACGGCCGAGCTGGGCGCGGCCCAGCCGGGCGGCGCGGCGCGCACCCCACAGGATGCCGAGCCAGGAATGCCGGCCGCCTCCCGCCTGACGTCCGCGGCCGCGGCGGTGACCCCGCCGGCCCCGCCCGCCAAGGCGGCCAAGGCCACCCGCGCGCGCAAGGCGCAGCCGGCCCACGCCCGCCACGAGCCCGCGTCCGCCGCCAGCGAAGCGTCGTCCGCGGTCACGCACTGACGCGTGTCGCGCGCCATACCGCGCAGGCGGACGCCGCCCCGCCCCGCTTCACGGGAGCGGGGCAGCACAGGCTGGCTCGCGCAGGAGGTGCGGATGCGATGCTACGCCGGGCTGGCGTGCATGAGGTCCAGCACGCGAATCTGCGGACGGCTCCCGTCCCCGGCGCACTGGGGCATGAAAGCCACGTCGTAGCGCTCCGAGGCCTGCACTTCCCAGTGGGAGCGATCCCACGCGAAGGCCTCCAGGTCGTCCCCACCCTCCCACGCCAGCCGGAAGCGCAGGTGACGCGCGTTGAAGACGGCGGGATCGCGCAGGGTGAAGCCGCGCACGCCGACCACCGGCTCCGGATTGCCGTAGCCGAAGGGGGACATCAGCGCGATTTCGTCCAGGAACTGCGCCGTCAGGCCCGCCGGCTCGATCCAGGTCTCGATCTTGAGGCAGTTCACGTTGCCGCAGGCGGTGGAGGCGTCGCGCTCCGCGGCGTCCTGGAAGAAGCGGGTGAAGGCCTCCAGGTTGGGTTGGTGCAACATCAGGCCGGCCGCGCTGGGGTGGCCGCCGAAGCGTTCGAGGAGCTGCTGGCAGTCCTCCAGCACGCCCAGCACGTTGTAGTTCTCGCTGCTGCGGGCCGAGCCGATCACCTCCGGCGCGGCCTGGTGGCTCAGCACCACGGTCGGGCGGCGGCTCTGGAAGGCGATGCGCGTGGCGATCGAGCCGATCACGCCCGGGTGCCAGCGGTGGCCCACCAGGATCAGCGCGGGGTGGTCGGGCATTGCCTCCATCTGCTCGCAGGCATCCGCGTACACGCCGCGTTCGATTTCCTGGCGCTCCCGGTTCACTTCCACCAGGTGCCGCGCGAGGCGGCGCGCTTCGGTGAAGGAGTGCGAGAGCAGGAGCTGCATGCCCACGCGCGGATCGCCCACGCGGCCCAGCGCATTGATCTTGGGCGCGATCTTGAAGGCGATCACCGCGGGCGTGATGGGGCCGCGGATGCGGCATTCCTTCACCAGCCCGCTCAGGCCCGGGCGCAGCCGCGAGTTGAGGACTTCCAGGCCCAGCTTGACCAGGATGCGGTTCTCGCCGCGCAGCGGGGCCATATCCGCCACGGTGGCCAGCGCCACCAGGTCCAGGTAGTAATCGGGCGAGGTGTGGCAAAGCCCGTGCACGCTCCAGAAGTCTTGCGCGCTGAGCTGCTCGTCCAGCGCGCAGATCACCTTGTAGGCCACCCCGGCGGCGGCCAGCCCCTTGAAGGGGTAGGGACAGCCGGGCTGCTGCGGATTCACGAACGCGGTGGCATCGGGCCGGGCGTTGCCGAGCTGGTGGTGATCGGTGACGATCAGGTCGATCCCCAGCCGGCGCAGTTGCTCGGGCGCGTCCACGTCCGTGGAGCCGTGATCCGCCGTGATGACCAGGTCCGCCTTCCACTCGACGATCTTCTGCACGGAGGCCTGGGTGAAGCCGTAGCCATCGGCGATCCGGTGCGGGAGGTAGTAGTGCACCCGGGCGCCCACGCGTTTCAGGTACCCGTAGAGGATGCTGGCGCTGGCGGTGCCGTCCACGTCGTAGTCGCCGAAGACGAGGATCTTCTCGTAGTTCTCCAGGGCGCGGACGATGCGCTGCACCGCCTCGCGCATGCCGAGCATGAGGGAGGGCGCGTGGAGCTGGGAGGCCTCGGGGTGCAGGTAGCGCCAGGCATCGTCCGCGGCCAGCAGGCCACGGGCGCCCAGCACGCGGGCGAAGGGAGCCGAAATGCCCAGCGCATCGCGCAGGGCACGCAGGGCGTCCTCGCCCAGATCGGCCGAGGGCTCTTCCCACGTGCGGTCGCTCAGGCTGCGCCGCTGGAGTGGCATTGAATCATCCATGATGCGGACTCGTCGCTCGGGTTCGCAATGCGTCCCTGCCGGCGCTGCAGCACGCTACCCCCGGCAGCCCGCACGAGCGCGGCTGCGGCGCGGCAACGCTGGGGCCATGCGACCAAAGCAGGCACGGCCCACTTACGGCCCGGCCGCGCCTCCCTGGCGGCCGGAGCGCCTCCCCCCGCGGGCGGAGACGCGATCCCTCGCCGACCCGGCGCCAGCCAATGGCGCAGTTTCAGTCACTCTAATGGTAACGGGTTCGGGTCGCCTTTTCAAACGGCGCTGGGAGCGCCCGCCGGGCCGACCCGGCAACGGGGCGGGGGCCGAAGTTGCATCCGTCCCCAGGCGCGCTAAAATAGGTCAAAGCTTTACCCATTTGAACCCGCTTCCAGAGGAGCGCAGGCGGTCATGGCATCCTTCAAGAACATCTTCAAGGTCGTCGGAGACGAGCAGGGCCGCACCGCACCGCCCGCCCAAGGCGGGGACGTGCTGGAGCGCATCGCCGCAGACGTCAAGAGCCACCACATCCTGATCTACATGAAGGGCACGCCCGAGGCCCCGCTGTGCGGATTCTCCGCGGCCACCATCGAGGCATTCAACGAGCTGGGCGTGAAGTACGAGACCCGCAACGTGCTGGAAGACGCCGAGCTGCGCCAAGGCATCAAGGAGTTCTCCAACTGGCCGACCATTCCCCAGGTGTACGTGGACGGCAAGTTCCTCGGCGGCTGCGACATCGTGACGGAGATGCACGCCAACGGCGAACTGAAGGGCCTCGTCAAGAAGTAGCTTCCCCCCACCTCGCGTGAGGCGGGGCCGCGCCACCCAGTGCCGGGGTGTGCGCCGGCTCCGCACGCGTGCCCCTGCGGTGCGCGGGCGCCGGGGTGTGCGCCGGCCCTGCCAGGCGCCCCGCCGGCCGGCGCCGCAGGCTGCCTTCGCGCCGCACCCCAGCCGGGGCGGGCCCCCCGCCAGCCCGGCTGCAGCGTCCCTTGCGCGGTCACGGCGCAGGCGCTAGGGTGCGCTATTCCGAACGACCTACCCCGCAGGAGGTGCGTGCCATGCGCATGAGAGCCGCCGTATTATACGAGACCCACCAGCCGATGGTGATCGAGGACATCGAGCTGGCCGCGCCCAAGGCGGGCGAAGTGATGATCAAGCTGATGGCGACGGGCGTCTGCCACAGCGACGTGCACTACTACACCGGCGACCAGCCGCGCGAGAAACCGATCATCCTGGGCCACGAGGGCGCGGGCATCGTGCACGAGGTGGGCGAGGGTGTCACCTCGCTGCAGAAGGGCGACCACGTGATCCTCACCTTCCTGCCTTCCTGCGGGCACTGCCGCTGGTGCCACACGGGCCACCCCAACATGTGCGACCTGGGGGCCAAGCTGCGCACGGGCAAGTACCTGGACGACACGTACCGCCACTTCCGCGCCAGCGATGGCAAGCCCATTGCCAACCTGCTCTTCGTGAGCACCTACGGCGAGTACACGGTGTCGCCGGAGGCCTCCGTGCTCAAGGTGCCGGACTACCTGCCGCTGCACCGCCTGTGCCTGCTGGGGTGCGGCTTCACGACCGGCTTCGGGGCCGCCACCAATGCCGCGCACATCAAGCCGGGCGACACGGTGATGATCATCGGCTGCGGCGGGCTGGGCCTCTCCGCGGTGCAGGGCGCGGCCCTGAGCGGCGCGGGCAAGATCATCGCCGTGGACGTGCATGAATCCAAGCTCGGCATGGCCAAGCAGTTCGGCGCCACGCACACCATCACCAACCGCCACAACTGGGAGGAGGTGGTCAAGGAGGTGCAGGAGATCACCTGGGGCGTGGGCGTCGATTACGCCTTCGAATTCGTCGGCTTCGACCAGACCGACGAGACGGTGAAGATCGGCTACGAGGGCCTGCGCAAGGGCGGCACGCTGTTCATGGTGGGCGTGGGCAAGCTCGACAAGAAGACGCTGCCCATCGGCCCGCGCGACTTTTCCCTGTATCGCAAGAGCATCCAGGGCGTGCTCTTCGGCGATGCCCAGTTCCGGGCGGACATCCCGCGCTACATCGACCTGTACCAGCAGGGGCGCATCAAGCTGGACGAGATGGTGACGCAGGAGTTCCGCCTGGACGACATCAACACCTGCTTCCAGAACATCCTGGCGGGCGACCGGGTGGCGCGTCAGGTGATCCGCTACGATTGAGCGAGCGCGCGTCGCATCTGGATTCTCGCAAAGGGCGCCAAGCAACGGCAAATGCGATCTCGCGCAAAGACGCCAAGGCGCAAAGGGCGCAGAGAGAGGAGGGAAGAACCAACTCATCTGTGGGGCGCGATTCCGCACCACGTGCGGTTAATGCTTCAACATCCGTGTGCCAGCAGACTCCCAACCCGCCTGCGCTTGGAGGTGCAACGAAGTTGATCCTTTTTGCTGTGGCAGTTCTTTGCTGTCCTTTGCGCCTTTGCGCCTTTGCGAGAGCTATTGAAGTGCAGTCACCTCCAACGCGAGTCCTGTCATGCGCATGAAGGCCGCGGTGCTCTCCGGCGTGCGGCAGCCGCTCACGGTGGAGACGCTCACTCTCGACGCGCCCAAGGCCGGCGAGGTGCTGGTGAAGATGGTGGCCACGGGCGTGTGCCACAGCGACGTGCACTACTACACGGGCGACAGCACGGGCCGGCCCCTGCCCATCGTGCCGGGGCACGAAGGCGCGGGCATCGTGCAGAAGGTCGGCCCGGGCGTGACCGACTGCAAGCCGGGCGACCACGTGGTGCTGACCTACCTCCCCGCGTGCGGCAAGTGCCGCTGGTGCCACACGGGCCAGCCCAACATGTGCGACCTGGGCGCCCTGCTGCGCACGGGCAAGATGTTCGACGGCACCACGCGCCTGCACCGCAAGGACGGCACGGACATCCACAACTTCCTGTTCGTCAGCACCTGGGCCGAGTACTCCGTGGTGCCGCAGGCGTCGGTGGTGGTGGTGCCGGACTACCTGCCGCTGGAGCGGCTGTGCCTGCTGGGCTGCGGCTTCACTACCGGCTTCGGCGCGGCCACCAATGCCGTGCACATCCGCCCCGGCGAGACGGCCACCGTGATCGGCTGCGGCGGGCTGGGCCTGGCCGCCATCCAGGGCGCGCGCAGCAGCGGCGCGGGCAAGATCATCGCCGTGGACAAGCACCCCGAGAAGCTGGCGCTCGCCAAGCAATCGGGCGCCACCCACGGCATCATCAACACCGGCGACCCGGACGAGGTGGTGCGCGAGATCATGGATATCACCTGGGGCGTGGGCACGGACTTCAGCTTCGAATTCGTCGGCTGGACGCAGGTCGAGCAGACCTGGCCCATCGCCTTCCTCTCCGTGCGCAAGGGCGGCACCATGATCGTCTGCGGCGTGGGCGCCGAGACGATCCAGGAGGTGCCGATCCAGCCCTGGGCGCTCACCCACTATCAGCGCAAGGTGCAGGGCGTGCTCTTCGGCGATGCCCAGTTCCGCACGGACATCCCGCGCTACGTGCGCCTGTTCGAGGAAGGCAAGCTGGATCTCAACGGCGTGGTGACGAAGGAGCTGCGCCTGGAGGACATTAACACCGCCATCGAGAACATCCTGGCCGAGAACCGCGTGGGGCGGCAGGTGATTCGGTTCGACTAGAAACTTATTTTCGGCGCGCCGCCGCGGAGTCGATTGGCCACGCCCCGCGCAAGGCCAACCCAGCGGATTCGGACAGCCCAAGGCAGGACTCCGATAAGGCTTTGCTGTGTCGATACACGTGAGTTGCTTTGAGGTAGTGCAATGGAACGGACATTGAAGCTGGAAAACATCGGCCCAATCGCGAACGCCAGCCTGACCTTCGCCGATCTGACCGTGCTCGTCGGTCCGCAGGCCAGCGGCAAGAGCATCACTCTGCAATGGCTCAAGCTGCTGGAGGATACCGGGGCCATTCACAATCAGTTGGTTGACTACGGGCTGGACTGGTCCGGAAACCTGGAGCGGTTTCTCGACCTCTACTTCGGCGAGGGGATGCAGTCTCTCTGGCAGGCCGGGAAGAGCACGGTGCACTGGAACGCGAAGCCCGTAGACCCGAGGCAGCTCGCGAGACGCAGGGGTCGGAGCCCGAAAGAGACGGTCTTCTTCATCCCGGCGCAAAGAGTCCTGGCGCTACGTAACGGGTGGCCGCGACCATTTGGGGATTACTCGCCAGGGGACCCTTACGTCGTACGTTCTTACAGCGAGGAGCTCCGCCTATTGATGGAAAAGGAGCTGTCGTCGCCAACTGCGCTGTTTCCTAAAACGAATCGCCTAAAAGAAGACTATCGCAACCTCCTGAAAACGAACATTTTCCTGGACTTCAGTCTGTCTGTGGAGACTCAGGGCTCTCAAAAGAGATTGGTTCTGAAGCAGAGCAACGAATCAAGCCCCTTGCCTTATATGGTGTGGTCGGCGGGGCAGCGGGAATTCGTCCCCCTGCTGCTCGGCCTCTACTGGCTCATGCCGCCTGCAAAGACCGCGCGACGAGGCGATATAAAATGGGTAGTCATCGAAGAATTAGAAATGGGACTCCATCCTCGGGCAATATCAACTGTGCTGCTGTTGGTGCTGGAGCTGATCGTGCGCGGATACAAAGTATGTCTATCGTCGCATTCTCCGCAGGTCCTGGAGACCGTGTGGGCGCTTCGGCATCTGAAGCGTGGTAAGGCGAAGCCCAGCGAACTGCTGGGTATCTTTGATGCTCCACTTTCTTCGCAACCGTTGCGGGAAATGGCCAAAATAGCGCTTTCCAAGAAGGCAAAGGTGTACTACTTCGGGGGCGCCGCGGGAACGGTGCACGACATCACCGACTTGGACCCCGGCTCCCCCACAGCCGACGAGGCCAGTTGGGGAGGGCTATTGGAATTCAGCGGTCGGGCCAACGAGGCGGTAGCGCGTGCCATGTCAAATCGGTAGGGCGCGGACTTTCCATGGCTTTCAGAGATGACGTTGTGCGCGTTGCAGGGCTTGAGCGCGCCTATCGCGCGGGCCTGCAGGCGCTTCGGCGCAAAGACAGGAGACGGATCAGCCTCGGAGGCGAGCGATCGCTACGAGGAAGTGTGGACCTCGATACGTCGCTGCGATTGTCAGCGCCGAACGCCGCTCGGTGGGACTACGTGATCGGCGCTGCCGGAATCCCATACGGTGAAAGACTATACTGGATCGAAGTGCATCCCGCGGAGAGCGGCGCGAACGTTGACGAGGTAAGGGCAAAGCATGTTTGGCTGACAGGCTGGCTGCGAGGCAATGGCAGGCGGCTTGCGGGCTACCCAAAGGACATAGTCTGGGTTGCTACCGGAAGGTCCGCATTCAACTCTCGGACTCCTGTCATCAAGAGACTTGCGAGCGAAGGGATTCGCTTTGAAGGCCGGAGATTTGAAATTCGGTGAAGGGCACGCAGTGAGTTTGTGGATCCGTTCGTTTCCAAGGTCCGCGGCACGGGCAGCGCCAACGTTGTTGGCCCTGTGACCAACGCTAAATGTAACTTTCATCAGTCACCAATCTTCCGTAAACCCGCCGAGGCCACCTCATGCGCATCAAGGCCGCCGTGCTGGACGGGACGAACCGGGACTTCACCATCGAGCAGCTCGAGCTGGACCCGCCGGGGCCGGGCGAGGTGCTGGTGAAGATGGTGGCCACGGGCGTCTGCCACAGCGATCTGCACGTCATCACCGGGGACTTGAAGCGGCCGTTCCCCGTGGTGCTGGGGCACGAAGGCGCGGGCATCGTGCAGAAGGTCGGCAAGGGCGTCACCGCCGTGCAGAAGGACGACCATGTCATCCTCACCTACCTGCCGGCGTGCGGGAAGTGCCGCTGGTGCCACACGGGCCAGCCGCACATGTGCGACCTGGGCGCCCTGCTGCGCACGGGGCGCATGTTCGACGGCACGACGCGCCTGCACCGCAAGGACGGCTCGGAGGTGAGCAACTTCCTGTTCGTCAGCACCTGGGCCACGCACTCGGTGGTGCCGGAGGCCTCGCTGGTCAAGGTGCCCGAGTACATCCGGCTGGAGCGGGCCTGCCTGTTCGGCTGCGGCTTCACGACCGGCTTCGGCGCGGCCACCAATGCCGTACACATCCGCCCCGGCGAGACGGCCACCATCGTCGGCTGCGGGGGGCTGGGCCTGGCGGCGACCCAGGGCGCGCGCATGAGCGGCGCGGGCAAGATCATCGCCGTGGACGTGCACCCCGAGAAGCTCGCGATGGCCAAGGCCTTCGGCGCCACCCACGGCGTGCTCAACCAGCACGACCCGGACGAGGTGATCCGCCAGATCATGGACATCACCTGGG
>JBGOUY010000316.1:0-4694 GCA_041477795.1 bacterium | reverse complement strand
GTGTGGAACGACGGTGTGGAACGACGGTGTGGAACGACGGTGCGGAACGACTCAGCCGGATGTTCGTTAATCAAGTATGACTCCTCGCGTGCCGTGCGCCCGTCCGGCTGACCGTCCGGCCGCCACTCCCCGCTCCAGCGCAGCGGGCTGGACTTGTGCGTCGCGAAATGGCGCGCCGCCGCGGCTCTGGGCCGCACCGTGGGCCGGAAAGCCGCACGGGACGGGCTCGCGAAGCCTTTTATTTTTGACGGATCGTGATACAAACGGGTGAGGTTACGCCATGGGCAACAACGCCGTGCAACGAGAGCGGACGCAGGTCTATTCCCACGAGGAAGAGCTCGAGCACTGGAAGCAAGAGTATCTCGAGATTCGCCAGCTCATCTCGCAGGAAATGCAGGGGGAGGCGGAGCCCGGCCGCAGCAAGAATGCCTTCCGCGACCGGCCGGCAGCCGAACGACGCAGAGAGCCGCGCTACACGTTCATGCCCGAATCGAAGATCTATGCGCACATGGGGCCGCGCGCCTTCCCGATCCTCAACATCTCCATCGGGGGGCTGGCCTTCTACTCGGACATCTTCTTCGAGCCGGGCACCAAGCTGCTCATGAGCGCGTTGGGCATGATCGCGCTGGACGTGGAAGTGCTGAACTGCGACATGGAGGAGACCGACGCGGACATGATGGAGTGCAAGTACCGCGTGCGGGCCAAGTTCGGTCCCCACGTGAACGGCTACCAGGTCTACGTGCTCGCGCGCGAGATGCACCTGCAGAACGTGAAGGACCAGCAGGGGCTGGAATCGCTGGAGCTGAACCGCAAGGAATGAGCGGCCGCCCCTCCCCTCGGCATACCGGCCCGCCGACCTCCCCCCTTGGGGAGCCCGCTGGCCATCGCCCGCGCAGCTTCCCAACGTCCCCGCAACCGCAGCAGCGGCCTGCCGGCCTTGTGCGCCGGCGCGCGCTGCCATCCCTCAGCGAGCCTGCCCCATGACCGAGCGACTGTATCAGCAGGACAGCTACCTGAAGAGCTTCCCATCCCGCGTGGCATTGGCGCGGGACGACGGGGCGATCCTGGAGCGCACCGCCTTCTTCCCCGCCGGCGGGGGCGTGCTGGGGGACGAGGGCACCCTCACGACCCCCGACGGCCGCATCCTGCGCGTGGTGGAATCCGCGGAGCTGGACGGCGAGGTCTTGCACCGGCTGGATGGCCCCGCACCGGCGCAGGGCACGCAGGTCACGGGCACGCTCGACTGGACGCGCCGGTACACCCTGATGCGCTACCACACCGCCACGCACGTCCTGTGCGGCGTGATGTTCAACGACTATGGCGTCCGGGTCACCGGCAACCAGCTCACGCCGGAGAAGGGCCGCGTGGACTTCGCCTTCGCAGCCTTCGACCGCGCCGTGCTGGAGGAGGGCTTCCGCAAGGCCAACGCGATGGTGGAGCGCGACCTGCCCGTGACGATCTCCTACCTGCCCGCCCAGGAGGCGCAGCAGCGGCCCGAGCTGTTCAAGCTGGAAACGGGCTTCCGGCACAACCTGGACACCCTGCGGCTGGTGGAAATCCAGGGCTTCGACGTGCAGGCCGACGGGGGCTGCCACGTGGCCCGGCTCCAGGAGATCGGCAAGCTGCTGCTGACCAAGTCGGAGAACAAGGGCAAGTCCAACCGCCGCGTGTACTTCGTGCTGGAGGGGTAGCTGCCCGGGCCGCCGCTCAGGCGGCGTCGCGGCCCCAGAAGGCGGCCACCAGCAGGCCCCAGGCCGCGATCCAGGCCACGCCGCCCACCGGCGTGACGAGCCCCAGCCAGCGCTGATCGCTCATCGTCAGCGCATAGAGGCTGCCCGAGAACAGCACGATCCCCGCCGCAAAGCCCCAGGCCGCCCAGCGCAGCAACCTGGCCCGGCGCGGGTGCAGCGTCATCAGCACCGCACACCCCAGCAGGGCCAGCGCGTGGAAGAGCTGGTAGCGCACCGCGGTCTCGAAAATCGTCATCAGCTGGAGCGGCAGGATCGGGCGCAGCAGGTGGGCGCCGAACGCCCCCATTGCGACGCCCAGTGCACCGAACACGCCGGCCCAGCAAAGCCAGGGCCGTGAACCATCCGTGGGTTGCATTCGTTCCTCTGGTTAGCGAGGTTGGCCGAATCCAGCTACACTGTAACGATTGCAGACCGCCAAAACCAGCGCGGGCGACCCGCTGACGCCCCCGCTCAGCACGCGCAAGGCAACCATGTCCCAGGCACAGATCGACCAGGTGGCCGCCGTCAAGGCCAGCCTGGAGCTGATGGTCGCGGAAAACGCGGAGATCCACGAGTACTTCAAGGACCTGCTGGAAAAGGTCGCGGAGCTGGAGGAGGAGACCCCGGAGAAGCGCCGCAGCAAGTTCAAGGACCTGGTCAGCATGGGCGCCTTCCGCTTCAACGGCCTGGACATCCGCCACTTCACGCAGTCCCACCACCAGCCGCTCCCGCCTCCGCTGTTCTACGGCCGCACCAAGCGCCGCCTGGGCAACACGCTCAAGCTGGTGGAGGAGTTCGCCAAGCGCGACATCCTCGCGGATGCCGCCTGGCTGCGCGAGCAGCTGGAGCAGCTCTCCTCGCACATCGTCAACGAGACCGACGCCAACGAGGTGCGCGGCTTCAAGAGCAAGGTCGACGCGCTGCGGGAATCCACGCCCTTCCGGGCCTACCTGGAGACCAAGACGCGCTTCATCCGCAAGGACTCTGAGCTGCGCGCCGAGGCGGACTACCTGGCGGCGAAGGAATCGGTGGAGGAAGGCGAGGAGATCTTCCGGCAGCGCGCCGAGGAGCTGGGGACCCTCGGCGAGCAGATCGAGAGCGGCACCCTGGCCCTGGAGGAGGCGCAGGCGGCGCTGGACAAGCTGGGCCTGGAGCAGGGCCCGGCTGGCGCCCCCTCCGCGGAGCCCGCCTCCGGCCTGCGGCCCAGCGCCGAGGCGTCCGAGGTGGCCGCGCCCGCCGCGCCCGCCGCGCCCAAAGCCAGGCCGGGCGCCAAGCCCACCGCAGCCGCCGCGCCCAAAGCCGGGCCGGGCGCCAAGCCCACCGCAGCCGCCGCGCCCAAAGCCGGGCCCGGCGCGGGCCGCAAGGGCGCGCCGCCGCGCTCCGCGCGTTGACAGCCCGCGCGGGGCGGGACTACCCTGGGCCATCCGCCACGGCGCTCCCGGCCGGGCGCCTCCCGCTGCCGGCACGACCTGCCATGACCACATCCACTGCCCCCGCCGCTCCGCTGACGTCGCCGCCCCGCCGGCTGCCGCTCACGCCCGAGGTGGCGGAAAAGCAGCGCGCACTGGAGAGCTGCCTGGCGGAGCTGGGCAGCGTCGTCACCGCCTTTTCCGGCGGCATCGACAGCTCCCTGGTGGCCTTCGTGGCGCACCGCACGCTGGGGCCGCGCGCCCTGGCCGTCACCTCCGGCTCGGAAAGCCTGACCCGCGCCGATCTCTCGCTCACCGAGCGCCTGGCGGCGGAATGGGGCCTCGCCAACCGCGTCATCCGCACCCGGGAGACGGAGAACCCGGCCTACCTGGCCAATCCGGTCAACCGCTGCTACTTCTGCAAGACCACGCTCTACGGGGAGCTGAGCGCCATCGCCCGCGCGGAAGGGTACGCGGCCGTGGTGAACGGGATCAACCGGGACGACTGGGGCGACCATCGCCCCGGCCTGCAGGCCGCGCGGGAACACGGCGTGCGCGCGCCGCTCTCCGACTGCGGAATCGGCAAGGACGAGATCCGCATGCTGGCCCGTCACCTGGGCCTCACCAATGCGGAAAAGCCGCAGGCGGCGTGTCTTGCCAGCCGCGTGCCCTACGGCTTTTCCATCTCGATTCCCGTGCTCAAGCAGATCGAACAGGCTGAGCGCGCGCTGCGGGAGCTGGGCCTCGGCCAGCTCCGCGTGCGTCATCACCAGGACGTCGCCCGCATCGAGGTGCCCGTGGCGGACTTCGAGCGCGTGCTGGCCCAGCGCGAACGCATCGACGCCGCCCTGCGCGCGCTGGGATACCGCTACGTGACGCTGGACTTGCGCGGCTTCCGCTCCGGCTCGCTCAACGAGGGGCTGAGCGGCCGCTAGTCGTGCGCCACTCCTGGGAAGCGGTGTAGGGGCATCGCATGCGATGCCCCTACGTGGCTGCCGGGGCCCGCTGCCCGCACCTGCCAGGACGTGCCCGATCCCTTGCTCAGGCGGCTTCCCACAGTACCGGGCGCTGCTCGTCGAACCAGCGCTGGAAGAACTTGCTGTAGCGGTTCTCGATGGCCGCGCGCTTGACCTTCAGGGTCGGCGTGACCATGCCGTTTTCCACCTGCCACTCCTCCCGCACGATCGTCAGGAATTGCAGCTTCTCGTGCGCTTCCAACTCCTTGTTGGCGTCGCGCAGCAGGGTCTCCAGCGCGGTCTCCACCTGGGCCCGCGCGGCCGGGTCGGCCAGCTTGCCGCGCACGGCCTCGCCCAGCGTGCCGAGGGCGAAGGGCTGGGGAAAGCCCAGCCCGCACACGCAGACCTGCTCCAGCAGCGGGCTGCGCATGAGCAGGTTCTCGATCAGGGCCGGCGAGACGTACTTGCCCTTGGAGGTCTTGAAGAGGTCCTTGACGCGCCCGGTGATGCGCAGCAGGCCGTTCTCGTCGATCTCCCCGCGGTCGCCCGTGCGCAGGAAGCCATCCGGCGTGAGCACTTCCCGCGTCAGCTCCGGCGCC
>JBGOUY010000397.1:0-3195 GCA_041477795.1 bacterium | reverse complement strand
GCGCTCGAAACCCACGCCGAAGCCGGCGTGAGGAACGCTGCCGAACCGGCGCAGGTCCAGATACCACTCGTACTCCTGGGCGGCCATGCCCAGGGCGGCCATGCGTCCCCGCAGCACGTCCAGCCGCTCTTCGCGCTGGCTGCCGCCGATGATCTCCCCGATGCCCGGCACCAGCATGTCCATGGCCGCCACGGTGCGGCCATCCTCGTTCAGGCGCATGTAGAAGGCCTTGATTTCCCGTGGATAGTTCACCACGAACACCGGCCGGCCGATCTTCTTCTCGGTCAGGTAGCGCTCGTGCTCGGACTGCAGGTCGTGGCCCCAGGCCACCGGGAACTCGAAGGTCTGCCCGGAAGCCTCCAGCAGCCGCACCGCCTCATCGTACGTGAGCACCTCGAAGGGCGAATCCATCACGTGGTCCAGCTTGGCGAGCAGACCCGGCTCGATGCGCTGGTCGAAGAACGCCATGTCTTCCGGGCAGCGCTCGCGCACCGTCGCCAGCACGGTCTTGATGAAGTCTTCCCCCAGCCGGATATTATCCGAAAGGTCCGCAAACGCCATCTCCGGTTCGCACATCAGGAACTCGGCCGCGTGGCGCGAGGTGTTGCTGTTCTCCGCGCGGAAGGTCGGGGCGAAGGAGTACACGTCGTGGAAGACGTGGGCGAAGGCCTCCGCCTCCAGTTGGCCCGAGACCGTGAGGGAGGCCTTGCGGCCGAAGAAGTCCTGCGACCAGTCCACCTGGCCCCCCACCAGGGGCAGGTGCGCCAGGTCCAGCGTGGTCACCGTGAACATCTCCCCCGCGCCCTCCGCATCGTTGGCGGTGATCATGGGGGCGGGGACGTGCATGAATCCGCGCGACTGGAAGTATTCGTGGATGGCAAAGAACAGCGCGTTGCGCACTCGCGCCACCGCGCCGAAGGTATTGGAGCGCAGGCGCAGGTGCGCGATGGTGCGCAGGTATTCGAAGCTGTGCCGCTTCTTCTGCAGCGGGTAGTTCGGCGTGGAGCCGCCCACCAGCACCACCTCGTCGGCCTGCAGCTCCACGCGCTGGCCCTTGGCCGGGGACGCAACCAGGGTGCCGCGCGCGATGACGCTCGCGCCGGTGCTGGCGGCCTCCGGCAGGGCCAGCTCCGGCCGGGCCGCATCCAGCACGACCTGCAGGTTGGCCTGGCACGAGCCGTCGTTGAGCTCCAGGAACGTGGCGCTCTTGCTGTCGCGCCGGGTGCGCAGCCAGCCGTGCACGCGCACTCTGCTGCCGACCGGCGCGGCCTGCAGCAGGCTGCGGATGGCCACGCGGTCGGCCCGTGAATCAGCCATAGAGCTCCTGCGGCGTGAGAGCGGCCTGCAGGCGGCGCAGGGCGCTGCCGTCGGCATCGTCCCGGTAGAAGTAGAGGAAGGCCCGGCTGTGCGCGGCATCGGCGCCGGCCGCGTTGACGCGGCGTGGCACGATCTGCAGCAGCGCCTCGCGTGGGACGAAGCCCGCCTGGCTGGCCAGGCCGCTGCCGTCCAGGCATTCCACGATCAGCACCGGGGGGCGGTGGCTCAGCAGCGCCGTGTGTACGTCGCCGCTCATGCGGTGCGGCACGCTGCTGGTCTGCCGCTCCACCGTGGTGGAATCGATGGCGACCAGCCGCAGCCCCGCCGCCAGGATGTGCCGGGCCGCATCGCCGGTCAGCCACGGCACGTGGTAGAAGCCGTCGCTATCGGGCGTGTAGGGGCGGTCGGCATACTGGGCCATCACGGCGCCAAAGCCCGTCAGCACCACCAGCGCCTCGCAGGCGCGCAGCTCGGCGACGGGCGGGAGCAGGGCCGCGCTGACGGCCTCGCAGTAGGTCACGCCGGCGCGGGTGCAGGCGCCGGGCAGCGACGCATCGCCCGCCAGGCACACCACGCGCGCCAGGCAAGGGCGGTCGGCCACGCTGTCCGCCCGGTTCAGCACGGCCGCCACGTCGTCCCCGTCGGCGTCGAAGTGATAAGGCACGTCCAGGTGGGTGGTGCTATGGGCCGTCATGGGCCGCATGGCGCCGCCGTCCACCTTCTCCCCGAATTCCCCGCGCATGTACAGCGAGCGCGGCTCGCCGCGCGGAATCATCGGCCGCGTCCGTACGGCAGGAGCGGGCGGATAGCTGAAGTAGCTGGCCATGCTGAGGTCGTAACGGATCAGCCGTCCAGCCATCGCCCGGTTACGGATGAAGAAGAGGTGCGAGGTACGCTATAATGAAGACAGGCCGGCGCAATTCCGCGCCTCTGCGAAAGGTACCACGATCCGTACCCGCTCCGTCAAAGGCAATGCGTGGCTGCAGGCAGGGCCGGGGTGCGGTCGGCCGCCCGTGACGCGGCGGGAGGGAAGGGTCCCGCCGCTCTGAACAAGGAGACCTCATGAGCACCAATGTCGGATCCGTGATGACCAAGAATCCGTTCACCATCAAGCCGGATGACTCTCTGCTGTCGGCCACACGCACCCTGAAGGAGAAGGGGTTCAAGCACCTGCCCGTGCTGGATGGCCACGGCAAGCTGGTCGGGATCGTCACGGATCGCGATCTCAAGCGCGCCTCTGCCTCCGACGCGACCACCCTGGAGGTGCATGAACTGCTCTATCTGCTGGACAAAGTGAAGATCGAGCAGGTGATGACGCGCAAGCCGGTGAGCGTCACCCCGCTGGAAACGGTGCAGGGCGCGGCCAAGCTGATGATGGAGAAAAAAATCGGCTGCCTGCCCGTGCTGGAGGACGGCAAGCTCGCGGGCATCGTCACCAAGGACGACCTGCTGCGCATGCTCTCCCGCAGCGCGCTCTAGCGCAACGACAGCGCCGGGTCTCAGGGCCGGATGCGGCGCCGAGTGGGTTCCACCCCCTCGGAGCGGTACCGGAGCAGGCCCCCGCGACCGCAGGTGGGGCGGGAGCAGGGGCCAGCGCTGAGGGCTTGCCCGAAGCGCCGACGGCTCTGGCCCTGGCCGGTGGGCCTGCCCTGAGCGCAGTCGAAGGGTGGGGGAGGGATGCCCCGCCCCGCTCCTCCGCGCGTCCGAACCCGTGGCGGTGGGGGAGCGCTAGTGTGATGTCCCACAAGTTTCTTGGTAATTTCACGGCCGGGCGCGATCGCTTCGCTGGGACCCCACCCCGGCCCGCTCGCGCGGGCCGGCCCCTCCCCGCTAAGCAGGGAGGGGCGCGGGTTTGCGAACCCTTTCGCGGCGAGCAAG
>JBGOUY010000387.1:0-3304 GCA_041477795.1 bacterium | reverse complement strand
GGCTGCTTGAAGGCGGCCTGCTCCGCATCGCTCATGAGGGGCTTGCCCTGCGCGGCCAGGTTGTCCTGGCGCACGGTCGCCAGCACGCTGGCCGCCTGCTCGCCGCCCATCACCGAGATGCGGGCGTTGGGCCACATCCACAGGAAGCGCGGCGAATAGGCGCGTCCGCACATGCCATAGTTCCCCGCGCCGTAGGAGCCGCCGATGATCAGCGTGAAGCGCGGCACGCCGCAGGTGGACACGGCGGTGACCAGCTTGGCGCCGTCCTTGGCGATGCCGCGCGTCTCGTACTCGCGCCCCACCATGAAGCCCGTGATGTTCTGCAGGAACAGCAGCGGAATCTGGCGCTGGGCCGCCAGCTCGATGAAGTGCGCGCCCTTGAGGGCGCTTTCGCTGAACAGGATGCCGTTGTTGGCCAGGATGCCGAGGGGATAGCCCATCAGGTGCGCGAAGCCGCACACCAGCTCCTTGCCGTAGTGCGCCTTGAACTCGTGCAGGCGGCTGCCGTCCACGAGCCGCGCGATGATCTCCCGCACGTCGTAGGGCACGCGGTTGTCCGCGGGCAGGATGCCGACGATCTCCTCCGGGTCGTAAAGCGGGTCCTCGGCCGGCTGCATCTCCAGGTGGTGGCGCGGCCCGCCGTTCAGGTGGCGGATGATGGAGCGCACCATGCGCAGCGCCTCGTAGTCGTCCTGCGCGTAGTGGTCGACCACGCCGGAGCGGAACGCGTGCACCTCCGCCCCGCCCAGCTCCTGGGCGCTCACCTCCTCGCCCGTGGCGGCCTTCACCAGGGGCGGGCCGCCCAGGAAGATCGTGCCGGTGCCCTTGACGATGATCGACTCGTCGCACATGGCGGGCAGGTAGGCCCCGCCGGCCGTGCAGCTCCCCATCACCGCGGCCACCTGCGGAATGGCCAGGGAGGACATCTGCGCCTGGTTGTAGAAGATGCGCCCGAAGTGGTGGGCGTCCGGGAAGACCTCGGTCCACAGGGGCAGGAAGGCCCCGCCGGAATCGACCAGGTAGATGCAGGGCAGGCGGTTCTCCAGGGCGATCTCCTGCGCCCGCAGGTGCTTCTTCACCGTCAGGGGGTAGTACGTGCCGCCCTTCACGGTGGCGTCGTTGGCGATGATGACCACCTCGCGCCCCTCCACCCGCCCCACGCCCGTGACGATGCCGGCGCTGGGGGCGTCGTTGCCGTAGAGGTCCCAGGCGGCCAGGGGCGAGAGCTCCAGGAAGGGCGCGCCCGGATCGAGCAGGTGCCCCACGCGCTCGCGCACGGGCAGCTTGGCGCGGGAGCGGTGGCGCTCCAGCGCGGCGCTGCCGCCGCCCTGCCGCGCGACCTCCGTGCGCTCGCGCAGCGCGGCCAGCAATTGCTCGTAGGCGGCCTGGTTGGCGAGGAACGGGGCACTGTGGGTCTGGACGGCGGAGCGGATGACGGTCATCGGCGGAGGTCTTCGGCGGCGAGGGCTGCCAGGTACTCCTGCCACTCGCTGGGGAGGAGGGACTGCTTGCGATTGTTGCAGGTCTTGCAGCAGGGCACGACGTTGGAGCGCGCCGAGCGCCCGCCGCGGATGATGGGCACCACGTGATCCATGGTCAGCTCGCGTGCGGGGAAGCGCTGGCGGCAATAGTGGCACACGCCGTGGGCGCGGCGGTTCTTCCACCACTGGCTCTGGCGCAGCTCGCGGGCACGGGCCTTTTCGCGCGCCACGTGGGCCGCGTCCACCTCGACCGTGAAATCAGCGCGGGCCATGGGCTGCCCGTTGCGTGCGGTGCCGGCGCCGTGCCGTTGCGGTGGCGCCGGAGGGATCTAACCCCGGCCAGCGCGCTTGAGGCCCCCCTTGGCGCTGCGGGCCACGCTGCGCCGGCTGGCGCCGGCGGCCTTGGGCGCCGTGGACTTGGGCGCACGGGCCGGGCGCCCGGTGGCATGGGCGCCGCTGCTGCGGCTGGTGCGTGAGGCGTTGCGGGGCGCCTTGCGGGAGGCGGCGGCGCTCGTCTTGGGCTTGGCTGCCGCCGGGCGCCGCACGGGCGCCGCCTTGGGCCCTGCCGGCGCCTTGGCGGCTGCGGCGGAGCGCACCGCCACGACCTCCTCGGGCAGCCGGCCCGCCTGCGAGTCGTCGAAGGCCTCGGCCGCCATGCCCGTATCGGCATCCACCCAGCGCCCCGACTCGAAGGTGAAGAGCTTCAGCACCCGGCCGAAGTGATTGAAGACCTTGACGTAAGAGTCGTCGTCACGGCCCGTAACGATGACCGTGTCGCCATGCTGCTGCACGTCGACGGCGCCGTAGCGAACCCACAACGTCTTGTCGAAGGTAAGGGTCTTTTCGTGCACCTGCATGGTCTGTCCGTCTCCACCTGCACGTTGCCCCGTGCCCCGCTGCATGCGCCCCCCCGGCCGATCGTACTCGCATTCGGCGCTCCGGGACAAGCGGTGTCGCCTGTCCGGCGGCCCGGAACCGGGTCAGCGGCAGGTCAAGCCCCTGGAATAATAGACGAATAATTCTGCCTTCGCAAGCCCGGAATACGCCCTGCGGGCGGGCTGGCAGGGCGGCCGCGGGGCATCTGCGCATTGCCCCCGCGCGCGGCGGGCCGTAAACTGGTCGCAACGAGTCACCTTCCGTTCACCCATCCGGCGCCGCCCCGTGAAGCGATCCCGCCCCGTGCCCAGCCCCCTGGAGGCGGCCAGCCTGCCGGCCCGCGAGACCCTGCTGCGCTTCCACGTGGTGTTGGTGGAGCCGGGGGACCCCCTCAACGTGGGCTCCGTGGCGCGCGCCATGAGCAACCTGGGCTTCCGCCACCTGCACCTGGTGGCGCCGCCGCGCTACGATGCCGACCGTGCCGCCCAGACCGCTTGCTGGGCCACGGAGTTGCTGCGGGCGGCGCAGGTGCACGACACCCTGGCCGCGGCCCTGGCGCCCATGCAGGAGGTGGTGGGCTTCACCGCTCGGCACGGGCGGCACCGTCCGCAGCACGTGCTGCTGCCGCAGTGGGTGGAGGGGCTGCGCAGCGCGCCGCCCGTGGAAACGGCACTGCTGTTCGGCCCGGAAGATTCCGGCCTGCGCGCCGAGCACCTGTCCGCCTGCCGCTGGCTGGTGCGCATCCCCTCGGCCAGCGCCAATCCCGCCTTCAACCTGTCCCAGGCCGTGCTGCTGGCGCTGTTCGAGCTGAGCCGGCTGGAGCCGGCCGGCGCCATGCCCTCCCCGGGCGGCCAGCGCGCGCGGGAGGGCGACCTGCAGCAGCTCGAACGGCTGGTGGAGGAGTCCGCCGTGCGCAGCGGCTTCTATGGCCGGGGCACACCCGAGCC
>JBGOUY010000253.1:0-6379 GCA_041477795.1 bacterium | reverse complement strand
GGGCGGGGGAGCAGGGCTTCGACTTCGGCGGACAGGCCCCCCGCCCCCGCTGTGGGAACGGCAATAGGATACATATGTATACCATAGAAAGCTGGGAATGTCGAGGGGGCAGGCCTCATCCCCCGCCGGCTGGCGCCGGCTCCTCCTTCTCCAGCCTGCGGAGAAGGGTGTCAGACGACGCTCGCGTGCGCGGCGTGTTCCTCTCTCCCCGTGGGAGAGAGGTGGCTGCCGGGAGGCAGCCGGAGAGAGGCCGCGCCGGGCAGCCCCGCAGGACGCAGGGCGGGGTGGGGTCTCGCGCCGGGCGGGGCCTCATCCCCCGCCGGCTGACGCCGGCTCCTCCTTCTCCCGGGGGAGAAGGATCTTGCAAAGCGCCCTGCGCGGCGGGTCTTCGCCTCTCTCCACTGCGCTGTCGGTTCGTTCCCTCAAGCTGTCCTTCGGCTTGCATCGCCTGTACTACCAAGCCCCCCGCCGTTGCCGTTGCCGTTCCATCTGCGTTCATCTGTGTTCATCTGTGGTTCCCCCTGTTTTTGCCGTTGCCCTTCCATCTGCGCCTGCCCTGAGCCCGTCGCAGGGTTCATCAGCGTTGATCTGCATGAATCAGCGGCTGCCGTTGCAGTGGCTTTTGCCGTTACGATCTGTGTTTATCTGTGTGCATCTGTGGCTGCGGTTGCCGTTGCCGTTCTTTGCGCCTTTGCGCCTTTGCGAGAACGCAGTTGCCGTTGCCGTTCCATCTGCGTCCATCTGCGTTCATCTGCGGTTCCCCCTGTTTTTGCCTTTGCCGTTCCATTTGCGCCTGCCCTGAGCCCGTCGCAGGGTGAATCTGCGGTTCCCCCTGCTGTTGGTGTTGCGGGTCCATCTGCGGTTCCCTATGCTGTTGCCGCTGCCGTTCCCTTTGCGCCCCGCCCCCGCGCGATGGCAGCCCCTGCACGACAGCGCTTGAACGACAGTGCCTGAACGACGAGGACCCGTACCCCCGTGAGCACCTTCCGACTCGGCATCGACATCGGCGGCACCTTCACCGACGGCGCACTGGTGGACGAGCGCAGCGGCGCGCTCTCCATCGTCAAGGTGCTCACCACGCCGGCCAACCCGGCGGAGGGCTTCATGGAGGCCGTGGCGCGGGCGCAGGCCAAGGCCGGCGTGGGCCCCGCGGCCCTGAGCATGCTGGTGCACGCCACCACCATCGCCACCAACGCCATCATCGAGGGGCACATCGCGCGCATCGGCCTGCTGGCCACGGAGGGCTTCCGCGACGTGCTGGAGATCGGCTACCAGATCCGGCCGCGCCTCTACGACATCTTCCAGGCCAAGCCGCGCTCGCTGGTGCCGCGGCGCTGGTGCCACGGCGTGCCGGAGCGGCTGGATCACGAGGGCCGCGTGCTGACGCCGCTGGACGAGGCCGCCCTGCGCCGCAGCATCGCGCAATTGAAGGCCGAGGGCGTGGAGGCCGTCGTCGTGTGCTTCCTGCACGCCTACATCAACCCGGTGCACGAGCGGCGCGCGGCGGAAATCCTGCGGGCCGAATGGCCGGAGGCCTTCCTGTCCGTGTCCTCGGAGGAGTGCCCGGAGTTCCGCGAGTTCCCCCGCGCCAGCACGGCCGCCGTCAACGCAGCGGTGATGCCGGTGGTCTCCCGCTACGTGGACCGCATCCAGTCCGGCCTGCGCGAGCGGGGCATCGCCGCGCCGTTCTACGTGATGCAGTCCAACGGCGGCGTGATGAGCGGCGAGGCGGCCAAGGCGCGGCCGGTGTACATGGTCGAGTCCGGCCCGGCCGCCGGCGTCATCGCCGCCGGCGCGCTGGCCCAGGCGATGGGCTACGCCAACGTGATCAGCTTCGACATGGGCGGCACGACGGCCAAGGTGGGCATGGTGCAGGACGGCCAGCCCAAGGTCTCCACCGAATACGAGGTGGGCAGCCAGGCGCATTCGCCCCTCGGCGAAGGCAAGGGCAGCGGCTACCCGGTGCGCACGCCGGTGATCGACCTGGTGGAGGTGGGCGCCGGGGGCGGCTCGCTGGCCTGGATCGACGCCGGCGGGTCCCTGCGCGTGGGGCCGCAGTCTGCCGGGGCCGCTCCCGGGCCGGTCTGCTACGGCCGGGGCGGGCGGCACCCCGCCCTCACCGATGCGAACCTGGTGCTGGGCCGCCTCAATCCGGACTACTTCCTGGGCGGCGCGCTGAAGTTGGACGCGGCCGCCGCCCACGCCGCGCTGGAGCGCGAGATCGCCGGGCCGCTCGGGCTGGAGCCCCTGCGCGCGGCGGAGGGCATCGTGGAGATCGCCAACGCCGGCATGATCGCCGCCATGCGCCTGGTCTCCGTGCAGCGCGGCTACGATCCGCGCGACTTCGTGCTGGTCGCCTTCGGCGGCGCGGGGCCGCTGCACGCCAACGCGCTGGCCGCCGAGCTGGGCATGCGCACGATCCTCATCCCGCCCAGCCCCGGCGTGGCCTCGGCCATCGGGCTGCTCATGACGGACATCAAGCACGAATTCGTCGCCACCCGCCGCACCCTGCTCAGCCAGACCGACCCCGCCGAGCTGAGCGCCCTCTGCGCCGATTTCGAGGCGCAGGGCCAGGCCCTGCTCTCCGGCGAGCGCGAGCGGTGGGAGACGGTCAGCCTCGTGCGCACCTGCGACCTGCGCTACAAGGGCCAGTCCCACGAGCTGCGCGTGGTGCTGCCCGGCGGCGCGCTGGGCCCGGCGGAGCTGGCGCGCACCCAGGCCCTCTTCGAGGAGGAGCACCGCCGCGCCTACGGCTACGTGGCCGCGGAGGACCCCATCGAGCTGGTCAACCTGCGCCTCACCGCGATGGGCCGCCTGCCCGCCCTGCCCCGCCAGCGCGTGGCGCGCGGCAGCGGCGATCCGGCCGCGGCGCGCAAGGGCCAGCGCCCGCTCTGGCTGCGCACGGCCGCGGACGCCGCCATGGGAGAATCCGTGCAGACGCCCGTCTACGACCGCTACCGCCTGCGCGCCGGGGACGTGCTGCCCGGCCCCGCCGTGGTGGAGGAGATGGACTCGTCCACCGTCGTGCTGCCCGGCTACACCGCGCGCACGGACGAATTCGGCAACCTGCTCATCACGAAGGACTAGCGGACGCGGGAACTACCGAACTGCGGAACCGCAGATTACGCAGATCGCACAGATTTTATCGCAATCTCAACGGGTGTGCCGGCTCCACCGGGACGGCGTAGCCGCATCGGTCCACACGTAACGGCTTCCTGCAGGGCCGCATCGAATCGCCGCCGGCGGTGTCCATCACCAACTGAATCTGCGTCCTCTGCGTAATCTGCGGATCGCAGTGTCGCAGTTGCCAGGACCGAATATGGCTGAGCGCACACGCTGCACCTGGTGCGGGGACGACCCGCTCTACGTGGCCTATCACGACGACGAGTGGGGCGTGCCCGTGCGGGACGACCGCGTGCTGTTCGAGTTCCTGCTGCTGGAGGGCGCGCAGGCGGGCCTGAGTTGGATCACCATCCTGCGCAAGCGCGAGAACTACCGGCGCGCCTTCGCCCGCTTCGATCCGCGCCGCGTGGCCCGCTTCGGCGAGGCGGACGTGGCGCGGCTGCTGGCCGATGCGGGCATCGTGCGCAACCGGGCCAAGGTGCGCGCCGCCATCGGCAATGCCCGCGCCTTCCTGGCCGTGCAGCGCGAGTGCGGCAGCTTCGCGGACTACATCTGGCGCTTCGTGGCCGGGCAGCCCATCCAGAACGCGCGCCGCACGACCCAGGCCATCCCAAACACCACGCCGCTCTCCGACGCCATCAGCAAGGACCTGAAGGCGCGCGGCTTCCGCTTCGTGGGCTCCACCATCGTGTATTCGCACATGCAGGCCACCGGCATGGTCAATGACCATCTCACCTCCTGCTTCCGCCACGCGGAGGTGCAGAGGCTCGGCAAGGCGCCCGGCCGAACGCCCCGCGGCAGGAAATGACGCGGGGCCGCTCATTTCTTAGTTCGCGCGCCCGCCTGGCGGATCGTTACCGCTCCAGCCCGGGCGGCTGCGTCCCGGGCGGCTGCGTCCCAGGCGGTTCCGTGCGGCCGTCGCGCAGGATGTGGCGCACGGTGACGCCGAGCGGCCGCACGGCGCGGGCGATCAGGTGCTCGCGGTGGCAGCGCTGCGGATCGCCCTCGCTGCAGAGCACGGCCAGGCGCAGGGGCTCGTCCAGCAGCGCCAGCAGCTCCCCCAGCGCGGCGCGGAAGGCGGGCGCGGCGGCCATCGCGTCGTAGTCCGGCGCGCCGTCCGGGCCCAGCAGCTCCGGCGCGGCGGGGCGCCCGCCTAGCCCCTCGCCCAGCCAGCGGTAGTCCACGCCGGCAGCGGCCAGCGCGCGGGCGAGGCGCTCGCGGCCGAACCAGGGCCAGCGACTCACCGGGCGCGAGCGCACGTCCACCACGCGCCCGATCCCGTGCGCCCGCAGCAGCGCCAGGAACGCCTCGGCGCTGTGGTTGGAATGGCCGATGGTAGAGAGCACGCGCTCGGGCACGGAAGCGGTCATGGCGGCGGCGGTCAGGGCAGGGACGGTCAGGGCAGGGACGGCGGCGGTTCCGGCACAGAGGAGCGGAGCGATGGCGCTTCCAGGCCCACGGTAGTCTGCCCGGCCCGGCGCGGCAACCGGCCTCCCGCTCCGCCGCTGCCGCGCCGCCCGGCGCTTCGTGCTAGAGTGATGCGGCCGGTGGGTTGCACGCGGGGACGCCCACGCTGACGGAGCGAGCCGATGACCGTGCGAGTGCTGGTCGGTGCCGTGGTAAGCGCCCTGGCCTTGCTGCTGTGGGGCTTCCTGTTCTGGGCGGTGCTCTCCGTCCCGGGCGAGGTGGAGCGCGCCGTGCCGGACGAGCCGGGCCTGATGCAGACGCTGCGCGAGCGCCTGCCCGCCTCGGGCACGTACACCTTCCCCGCGCCGCCCGCGCGCCGCGCCGCCAGGGACGCCACGGCGCTGGAGGCCTTCCGCCAGCGCAACCTCGCCGGGCCGATCGGCATGATCCACTGGCGCAGCGGCGGCACGGACCCCCTTTCGCCGCGGAACCACCTGCTCGGCTTCCTGCACCTGCTGGCGGCGTCGTTCGTGGCGGCCCTGCTGCTGGCGGTGGCCCTGCCCGCGCTGGACAGCTACGCGCGCCGTGCGGCGTTCGTGTTCGGCCTGGGCGTGTTCGCCGTGCTGGCGGTGCGCCTCTCCGACCCCGTCTGGTGGCACCTGCCCTGGGGACACTTCCTGCACGCCGCGCTCTATGACGGCGCCGCCTGGTTCATCAGCGGCCTGGTGCTGGGCGGCATCGTCAAGCCCGTGCGTGGCGCGCGGCACCTCACCGACCCCGGCATCCCGCTCTGGAAGCGCGCCCTGGACGTGGACTAGTATCTGCTTTTGGTAAACAGCGAAACTTCTGTTGCGGGGGAGCAATCTCCCCCGCGCCCCCATTACACTGAAGTCTTGACCGGCAACGATCCACCCACTCGCTGAGATGATAACCAAAATGGGTGCAGGGAGCCTTGCTCCCTGCCGTGAGCCCCGCTCGCGGGGCGAACTGACAACACGGGTGCGGGGGCAAGGCCCCCGCGAATATCCTGACGCGCTTCTTGAACTGTAGGTACTAGCGCCGCCGCCGCGACGCTTTCGCGTGAGCGCAGGCGGGTGGCGCCGGTGCGCGGCAGGGCGCGCTGCGCCGGTGCTCGGAATGGCGCGCTCGTCTTGAGATTGGGCCCTCCCTCCGCTATACGTCGGGGGAGGGTCGGCCCGCGCAGGGCCATCCCGCAGCGCGATCCGCCGGCGCAGGCACCCGCCCCCGCAGATCGCCCACCCCGACCGGACGCCTCATGCCCGCACTGACGCTCGAGCAGGCCAACCGCATCGTCACCGCCGCGCTGGCCAAGGCGCGCCAAATGAAGATCGACCCCCTCGCCGTGGCCGTGCTGGACGCGGGCGGGCACCTCGTCTCCCTGCAGCGCGAGGACGGCCTGTCCTTCCTGCGCATCAAGGTAAGCCAGGCCAAGGCCTGGGGCGCGCTGGGGATGGGCTCGCACTCGCGCGGCCTGGCCGAGCGCTACGCCAAGGGCGGCAACATGCCGGGCTTCTTCGCCGCGCTGGCCGCCATGAGCGACGGCATGATCGTCCCGCTCATCGGCGGCGTGCTGGTGCGCTCGGCGCAGGGCGAGATCGTCGGCGCCGTGGGCGTCTCGGGCGCGTCCTCGGAGGATGACGAGGCCTGCGCCATCGCGGGCATCAAGGCCGCCGGCTTCACGGTGGAGCTGTAGCCGCACGCACGTCACCGCCCTGCGCCCGGCCGGGCGCCCGTCGCTTCGCCACACCCGGGAGACCGCCCTTCGGATGATGCGCGTGCCGCTCCATCGGTTCCGCCGTGGCGGGACTCTCGCCGTGCTGCTGGCGCT
>JBGOUY010000336.1:0-4213 GCA_041477795.1 bacterium | reverse complement strand
GCGGGTCCGAAAGCTCGTGCCGTCGCATCGTTGCGCCTCCCTGGCACGGCCCACGCTTCCCTGCGTGGTGCCTTTCCGGCAAGGCTGGAACAGCGCTTGGCAGAGGTCCAGCGCTATTGCAAAACAGAGCCTAGTCGTCGTCCGCGCCGGACCCGGCGCGCAGGCGCTGCGTGGCGGCCTCGTCGAGGGCTAGCGTGCGCGGGCGCACGGCCACGCCATAGACGCGGCGCGCGCGCTCCGGGCTGATGCGGCCCTGCGCCACGTCCTCGGCCACCAGAGCCGCGGGACGCTGGCGCGGATCGCCCGTGCCCCCGCCGCCGGGCGTCTGCACGCTCACCACGTCGCCCGCGCCCAGCTCGAAGGTGATCTTGGAGGGCAGCTCGCGCGCGCCGGGCGTCTCGGGATTCAGCACGTAGAAGGCCTTGCGCGCATCCCCGCCGCCGAAGAGGCCCCAGGGCGCGAACTTGGCGCGGTCGGAGAGGATCGAGAAGCTGGGCTGCCAGCCCGGGAAGAGGTAGTCGCGCCGCACACCCATCCCGCCGCGGTGCGTGCCGGCGCCCTCGGAGTCCGGGATCAGCTCGTAGCGCAGGATGCGCACGGGGTAGTGGTACTCGGTCTCCTCGATGGGCGCGTTCTCGGTGTTCTGGAAGTGCGCCTGCACGGCGTCCATGCCGTCCGTGCGCAGCGTGGCGCCGTAGCCCCCGGCGATGGTCTCGTAGTAGGTGAAGTACGTGCCGCTGTCCGGCCGCGTGCCGCCGAAGGCCAGGTTGCAGATGATGCCCTTGCCGCAGGCGGCCACGCGCTCGGGCATGGCGGGCGCGAGGGCCTTGAACATGAGGTCGCACAGGTTCACGGCCACCTCCCAGCCCGCCGCCACGGCGGCCGGGTGCCGCGCATGGACGAGGGAACCGGGGCGCGTGCGGATGTCCACCAGCCGGTACAGCCCGTCGTTCACCGGCACGTCGGGGTCCAGCAGGCATTTCAGCACGTAGACGATGGCCGAGTAGGTCTGCGAGAAGGTGGCGTTGGTGGGGGACTTGCGCTGCGGGTCCGTCTCCGTCAGGTCCACGGTCACCGTGCCGGCGTCCACGATGACGGTCATCTTGAAGCGGATCGGCTCGTCCTTCACGCCGTCGCCATCCATCCACGACTCGGCCGAGTAGCTGCCATCGGGGAATGCCGCGAACTCGGCCCGCACGCGGCGCTCGGTGTAGTCCAGCAGGCCGTCCATGTAGCGGCGCAGCTCCGCGGCGCCGTAGCGGGCGATCAGCTCGCCCAGCCGCCGCGCGCCCAGCCGGTTGGCGGCGGTCTGCGCGCGGAAATCGCCCGAGATCTCGTGCACCCCGCGGAAGTTGGCGCGGATGATCTCGAAGATGCCCGGGTCGATCACGCCATCGCGCACGAAGCGCACGGGCGGGATGACGAGGCCCTCCTGGTAGATCTCGCTGGAGACCCCGATGCTGCCCGGCGCCCCGCCGCCCACGTCCACGTGGTGCGCGATGTTCGCCAGGAAGCCGAACAGCTCGCCCTCGTGGAAAACCGGCGCGATCAGCGTGATGTCGTTCAGGTGCACGCCGCCGGTGAAGGGGTCGTTGCAGAGCAGCATGTCCCCTTCCTGCAGCTTGGATCGCCCGTAGCGCTCGACGGACTTGGGCACGATGTGCGCCAGCGAGCCCAGGTGGCTCGGCTGCGCGAAGGCCTGCGCCACGGCCCGGCATTGGGCGTCGAAGAACGCGCAGGAAAAGTCGCCGCGCGTCTTGATGTTGGTGGAGTACGCCGCGCGGCGCAGGGTGGCGCCCATCTCCTCCGTCACCGCCAGCAGGGCGTTGCGGATCACCTCGAAGCGCACCGGATCGAGCGCGGCGCCGAGGGCCGGAGCGGGGGCGGGGGTGGGCTTGACGGGGCTCATGGTCCGCTTAGGGTCGGCACAGGGCGCGGGGCGTCGCTCCCCCGTGGCCCGTTTCTCGCAATTCCGCTGGCAGACACCGTTGCTTTGGTTGCGCCTCTGCTTCTTCGGAGGCAGAGGCGCCTTGTTTTCTCCGCTTGCCTATCACACATGCTAGCCTCCGGGAAATCCACCGCGCGCCCCGTGCGTGCTGCAACGCCGCGCGCGACGAAGCCGCGCGTCGTCAAGCCGCGTGCCGCGACGATCCGCCCCCCGGCCCGCCGCGCCGGAGAGGCGGACGCCGCCGCGCATCGCGCCCCGCGCCCGCGCGTGCAGGCGCCCCCGCTCTTCGCCAACCGCGTGCTGCAGGGCGACTGCGCGCAATGGCTGCGCGTGCTGCCCGATGCCTGCGTGGACCTCGTCGTCACCTCGCCGCCCTACGCCGATGCGCGCGTGCGCACCTACGGCGGCGTGCACCCGGAGCGCTACGTGGCCTGGTTCCTGCCCATCGCGGCGGAGCTGCGGCGCGTGCTCAAGCCCGGCGGCAGCTTCGTGCTCAACATCAAGGAGCGCGTGGTGGGCGGCGAGCGCCACCCCTACGTGCTGGAGCTGATCCTGGCCCTGCGCGAGCAGGGCTGGCTGTGGACGGAAGAATACTGCTGGCACAAGAAGAACTGCTACCCCGGCAAGTGGCCCAACCGCTTCCGCGACGCCTGGGAGCGCTGCCTGCACTTCACGCGCTCGCGCCACTTCAAGATGTTCCAGGATGCCGTACGCGTGCCCATGGGCGACTGGGCCCAGACGCGCCTGCGCAACCTGAGCGAGACGGACCAGCGCCGCGACCCCAGCCGCGTAGGCAGCGGCTTCGGCAAGAACGTCGCCAACTGGCTGGGGCGCGACACGGTGTACCCCAGCAACGTGCTGCACCTGGCCACCGAGTGCGCCAACCGCGGCCACAGCGCCGCCTTCCCACAGGCGCTGCCCGAGTGGTTCATCCGCCTGTTCACCGAGCCGGGCGACCTGGTGCTGGATCCCTTCCTGGGCTCCGGCACGACGGCGCTGGCGGCCCACGCGCTGGGTCGCGCCTGGTGCGGCATCGAGCTGCATCCCGACTACGTGGCCCAGGCCGAGCAGGCGCTGGGCACCCAGGCCATCGCCGAGCCGCCCGCGCCGGCCGCGCACACAGCGGCCCCTGCCGCCGCCCGCCAGCTCAAGCTGGGCGCGGCGGACTAACGCCGGCAAGCCCCGCCTCGCCCGGCGGGCTGCGCCGCTTGGTTCCGTGCAGTCCACGCTCCGCCGTCCGCTCCCAGAGTTCTGCCCCCCGCAGTCGAACCCCTGCAGCGAAGCGCCCGCGCGACCCGCGGCAATGGGGTTCCGCGTCCCGGGCCGTCAGGTCCTGCGCGAATTGCAAATGCATGTCAGGCTGGTCACCCTGCAGGCGTCGGAGCGAACGCGGTGGCCCGCCGGGCGATTCGAAGTGTCTTGAACACGTTCCGCGGGCGCACCTGTTTGAACGGGGGAACCCTCCATGAGTACAGCAGCGCGTCACGACGCCTGGAGCGCAGGCGACAGCTACGAATCGTACATGGGCCGCTGGAGCCGCAAGGTCGCACCGCGCTTCCTCGAGTGGCTCGACCCTGCGGACGGCTTGGACTGGCTGGACATCGGCTGCGGGACGGGCGCACTGTCGGCCGACATCCTGATGCGCTGCAATCCAGCCAGCTTGATCGGGGTCGAACCGTCGCAAGGCTTCATCGAGCTTGCCCGCCAACGACTGCACGATCCCCGCGCCCGCTTCCAGGTGGGGGATGCCCAGGCGTTGCCGTTGCAGGACCATGACCGCGACAGGGTAGTTTCGGCCCTTATGCTCAATTTTGTCCCCGACCGGGCCAAGGCCCTCAGCGAGATGCGCCGCGTCGCGAGGCCGGGGGGAACCGTTGCCTTTTATGTCTGGGACTATCCGGGCGGCGGCGTGGAATTCATGAGAGCCTTCTGGGCGGCCGCGATTGCGATGAATCCCAAGGCCGCCGACCTGGCCGAAGACAGGCGCTTCCCCTTCTGCACGCCGGATGGGCTGAAGCGCCTGGTGCAGGCCGCGGGGATGAACGATGTCGAAGTCGCGCCGCTCGACGTGCCGACCGTGTTCCGGGATTTCGCGGACTACTGGCATCCCTTCACACTCGGGGCAGGCCCGGCCCCAGGCTATTGCATGAACCTCGCCGAAGCCGAGCGGCAGGCGCTCCGGGAGCGGTTGGAAGCGAGCCTGCCCTGTGCCGCGGATGGCTCGATCCGGCTCAAGGCCCGCGCCTGGGCAGTGCGGGCGCGGGT
>JBGOUY010000267.1:0-6116 GCA_041477795.1 bacterium | reverse complement strand
TAGGTCGCGATGTCGGCGGTTCCGCCGCCGATGTCCACCAGCACGACGCCCAGCTCGCGCTCGTCCAGGCTCAGCACCGCCTGGGCGGAAGCCAGCGGCTCCAGGACGATATCGAGCACGTCCAGCCCGGCCAGGTTGCAGCACTTGACGATGTTCTGGCCGGAGGTGGCCGAGCAGGTCACGATGTGCACGTCCACTTCCAGGCGGATGCCGGACATGCCCAGCGGATTCTGCACGCCGTCCTGGTCGTCCACGATGAAGTCCTGCGGCAGGATGTGCAGCACTTCGCGGTCGTTGGGAATGTTGATGGCCTGGGCGGCTTCGATGACGCGGCGGATGTCATCCTCGGACACGGTGCGATTGTTCTGCACCGTCACCATGCCGTGGCTGTTGATGCCCTGGATGTGGTGACCGGCGATGCCCGCGTAGACTTCCTTGATCTGCGTGCCGCACATCAGCTCGCACTCCCGCACCGCCTGCTGGATGGAGCGCACCGTCTTTTCGATGTTCACCACCACGCCCTTGCGGATGCCCTCGGAGCGGGCCTGGCCGAATCCCACGATGCTGAGCGGATCGCCCCCGGTGACTTCGGCCGCCAGCGCGCAGATCTTGGTGGTGCCGATATCCAGTCCAACGACCACGTGTTCCCGGTTGCGCATTACAGGACTCTCAGAGGGGGGTTTCCATTCCCATCCCGAACCATCCCAGGTTCGCGGTCGGCGGGCGTACCTCGGCGGGCCACGGACGAGCGCGATCGTCCTGGCATCGCTGCTGGGGAACTGCGCGGAATGCGGGGAGTCAGGGAGTAGACTGAATCACCGGCTCGATGTCGATCCATGTACATCCGGCCCGGTAGCGGTCTTCGATCCCGTCTGCAGCGACGGCCCAGCGTGTCCCGGACAATGGTCGGTTCGCGGTGGGCAGCCCCTGCAAAAGCAAATCCGTTTGCCTGCGGGCGTGAAGACCCTCTCGAAATTAGCCATTTCTATAACGCCCTTTGTCTGACGATGTCAAACATTTTTGTGGCGGCCAGCATTAGTTCGTTCGTCCATTGAATCTCCACATTTCGTTATGGCCGCCGGCAGGGTCGCGAAGGGGCGCTTGGCGGGACCTCGCGGCCGGCGAGGCGCCAGCCCGAGGGCGCACGAACAAGTTTGGCCGGAATTGTGAATGTCCCTCGGAGTACCTATCGGCGTGACGTGCCCGCTGCCTGCGCCGAAGGAGAAGCGCTCGCGCTCCATCTGCTCCGGCATCGCTCACGAACGCTGCGAATCGGCCGATAAGATGGATGCGCCCCAGCCCTCGCTCCCGGGCACCGCCGCCGCGCGGCACCCGAGCGGCGTGACACCTCACCCCTGGGAGCGCGTACACGCTCACGACCCCGAGAGGCAGCATGGAGCTCGATCTCGATCTGGAAGCCGATGCCCGCATGGACCTCTACTTCGATCTGCTGACGGTGTATCTGCTCGTCGATTCGGCCCTCGGCAAGTGCGAGCTGGCCACCCGCATGAGCGCCGCCCTGGACAGCGGCGACGACACCCGCATGGCGACCGAGCTGCGGCACTTCGAGGCGCTGCCCGAAGAGCTGCGCACCCGCGTGATCGAAGGCGACCCCACGCTGGCCACGCTGTTGGAAGTCCCGGGCGCCAGGGCGGAGCATCCGCCCGCCAAGGCGCGCTCCACCAGCGCCTGAGCGGCCTCGCGCCGGCTCCGGCCGCACGGGCCATTGCGGCGCACGCCGCGCCTGGATTGAAAATCCGCCCGCCGCTGCGCTAGGAATGGGGCATGCCCGCTCGCCCTCCGCCCAGCCGAGCCGCCTCATGCCCCACCGCCCGACCCGACCCGCAGCCTCCCGCAGCGCAGCGTCCCACAACGACGGGGGCCTGACCGTGCAGCGCGTCGCCGGGGCGCTGGGCGCCGAGCTATCCGGCGTGGACCTCTGCAAACCCGCCTCCGCGGCGCTGCTGAACTTCCTGTTCCAGCACCAGGTGCGGCCCGAGTTCACCTGCCGCTTCCAGTGGCGCCCGGGTTCCCTGGCGTTCTGGGACAACCGGACCGTCCAGCACAACGCGGTCAACGACTATCACGGCCACCGGCGCGTGATGCACCGCATCACGCTGGCCGGCGACCGGCCCCGCTGAACGCCGCTTCCCTCGGCGCCGCCATTAGCTGGCGTCGCGCTGCTCTTCCGTCGGCCCGGGCGTGGCCTCGTCCTCCGGGGCACCGTCCTCCGGGACACCGCCAGGACGCGACTCGATCTGGCGCGCCGCCTCCAGCACCTGCTCGCGCAGCCAGCCGTTGGCCGGATCGCGGTGCGCCCGCTCGTGCCAATAAAGCCGAATCGCGTAGCTGGGCAGCGGCAGCGGCGGCGCCACGATCCGCAATGGCAGCAGCCCCGCAAAGTACGCCGCCAGCCGGCTCGGAAAGAGGATCACGAAGTCGCTCTGCGCCACGATGAAGGGCGCGAGCAGGAAGTGCGGCAGGGTCAGGGCGATGCGCCGCGTCAGGCCCCGCTGCTCCAGGCTGCGATCCACCAGCGAGCTGCCCAGGCCGGAACGGCTGGTCATCACCAGGATGTGCGGCAGCTCCACGTACTGGCGCAGGCTGAGGGGCTTGCGGGCCAGCGGATGGTCCATGCGCATCATGCACACGAGGCGTTCCTCGTAGAGCGGCTGCTCGCGGACGCCCGCCGGCACGCTGTCGTAGACGCCGGCGACCAGGTCGATCCGCCCGCTCTCCAGACCCTCCCAGGGCTCCTCCTCGTTCACCGCGTGCACGCGCAGGGAGATGCCCGGCGCCTCGGTGCGCAGCCGCTCCCCCAGCCGCGGCAGCAGCAGCATGCCGATGGCGTCGCTCGTCATCAGGTCCAGCGCGGCCTGCGCCGTCGCGGGCGCAAAGGCTTCCACGTCGGAGACCGCCCGCTCGATGGCCCGCAGCGCCTCGCGCACCGGCTCGCGCAGCCGCTCCGCCCGCGGCGTGGGCACCATGCCCTTGGCCGTGCGCACCAGCAGCGGGTCGTCCAGCAGGTCGCGCAGCCGCGCCAGGGCATTGCTCATGGCGGGCTGGCTCAGCCCGATGCGCAGGGCGGCCCGCGTGACGTGCTGCTCCTTGAGCAGCGCATCCAGCGCCAGCAGCAGATTCAGGTCGAAGTTCTGGATATTCATCGAGTCGATGGGGGCTGTTGAGCCAATGCAATACACGAACGGGCGCCAATCCGCCACGCGTGGATGCGACCAGACCTCTGCTGGCACCCCGCACTGCCTGCCGCCATCCGACACGCATCTGGGGCTTGCGTCGCCGCGCCCGGGCAGCTATAGGCTGACGGTGCCGCCGCCGGTGCGGCTAACGCGCCCCGGCTCGCCGGCGCGCACCCTTGGCCCTTCAGCGAGATTGCGCATGCAGAGATTGACCCGCATTGCCCGCTGGATTGTGCGCCTGGGCGGGCTGTTCCAGCTCGTCACGGGCATCCTGTTCTGGCTCGGCAGCCTGCAAAGCTGGCAGCCCCATCACATGGAAGTGGGCGTGCTCTTCACGCTGGCGCTGTGGCTGCTGGCCCTGCTGGGCGGCTTCTCCGACCTCCAGGCCCGCCTGGTGGGCGTGGGGATGGTGTGGGGGCTGGTGGTGATGGTGCTGGGGTTCTCGCAGACGATGCTGCTGGAAGGATCGCTCCACTGGGTGATCCGGCTGCTGCACCTGCTGGTGGGGGTCGTCGCCATGGGCCTGGGCGAGGCCCTGGCGGCCGGCATCCTGCGCGCGCGCTCCGGCGTGCCGCCGTCCGGCGCGGCCTAGCCGAACAGCTCGCGGATCTTCTGGGTGAACCGGTCGATGAGCGGGTAGTGCGAGCGGCCGTTCTTTTCCCCCTCGAGCCGCTCGAATTCCTCCAGCAGCTCGCGCTGGCGGGCGCTGAGGTGGCTGGGCACCTCCACGATCACCCGGCAGTACTGGTCGCCGCGGCCGTGCCCGCGCACGCTGGGCATGCCCTTGCCGCGCAGGCGGAAGTTGCGCAGATTCTGCGTCCCCGCGGGAATCTTCAGCTCCACCTTGCCGTCCAGCGTGGGCACCTGGAGGTCGCCCCCGAGGGCGGCGGTGGTGATGGAGATGGGCACCTCGCAGTAGAGGTCCACCCCCTCGCGGTGGAAGAACGGGTGCGGCTTCACCGAGATGGCGATGTACAGGTCGCCCTTGCGCCCGCCATTGAGGCCATCCTCGCCCTCCCCGCTCAGCTTGAGGCGGGCGCCCGTATCCACGCCGGCGGGAACGCTCACGCGCAGCTTGTGGTGCTGGCGCACCCGGCCCGCGCCCTTGCACTGGGTGCAGGGGTTCTTGACCACACGGCCCTCCCCGCGGCAGCGCGGGCAGGTGGTGGCGACGGTGAAAAAGCCCTGCTGCATGCGCTGCTGGCCGGTGCCCTGGCAGGTCGGGCAGACCTCCACGTCGCGGGAGGACTTGGCACCCAGCCCGCCGCACTGGCCGCAGGTCTCCAGGCGCGGAATATCCAGCTCGGTCTGATAGCCGAAGGCGGCCTGCTCGAAGGAGACCTCCATGTTGTACTGGAGATCGGAGCCGCGCTGGGGACCCCGCCGGCCGGCGCCCCCGCCGCGGGCACCCGTGCCGCCCCCGAACAGGTCGGAGAAGATGTCGCCGAAAATATCCCCGAAGCCGCCGCCGAAGTTGCTGAAGTCGAAGCCCGCGCCCGGCTCGCCCATCCCTTCCACGCGCCCGAACTGGTCGTACTGGGCGCGCTTCTGCTTGTCGGCCAGCACGGCGTAGGCTTCCGAACCCTCCTTGAACTTCTGCTCGGACTCCTTGTCGCCGGGATTGCGATCCGGGTGGTGCTTCATCGCCAGCTTGCGATACGCCTTCTTGATCTCGTCCTCGCCGGCCGTACGGCTGACCCCCAGGATCTCGTAATAGTCCTTCGTCGCCAAGACCAGGCTCCTGCGTAAAGGGTCGTGACCCCGACAATTCAACGGCCAGTCTGTAGCTAAGTCTCACTGCACACTGCCCGCCTGTATGGATGCGGAACCATCACCACGCTGGGGGCCGTAGGCGCCCAAGCCACCCGTATGGGCGAAGATAGCACGCAGTGCGATCCTAGCGAAATTTGAGGTGCGAAGCGGCAATGGCACATGTCATCGCCATGGCCCGGCATTGTCATCAAGCAACTGTCAAGTCTTCAGACCTTGGATGACTCCGGGCAAACGCAACCGCTTCTTCCCTCGTGCGGAACGGAATCGCCACAGCGCCATGGCCTTCCAAAAACCGGTCTCGCGGGTAGATCAATACCCACGGTTCCTCGGGTATGGCCGATCCTCTTCAGCCATCTCATCCATGTGTCGAAGTGTAATCCTTCGAAACATGCCATCGGAAAGGCAGTAGCCAATCAGCGCCATAGTGCGTCTCCTTAGGCGCTAGCTGCGCTTGTCGTCGCGCACCTCCTCATACTCCGCGTCCACGACGTTGTCGCCATCGCCGCCGGGCGACGCGCTCTTCTTGCCGGCGCCATCCTGGGTGCCATTGGCGCCCTCGCCCCCCTGGGCGTGCTGCTGCGCGCCGCGCTTGTAGAGCGCCTCGGCCAGCACGTGGGAGGCCTTGGTGAGCTCCTCGTGGGCCTTCTTCAAGGCGTCGACGTCGTCCCCGCCCAGGGCCGTCTTGAGGGCGGCCACCTTGTCCTCCACCGCCTTGCGGTCGGCCTCGGAGACGGATTCCTTCACGTCGGAAAGCATCTTCTCCGTGGAGTACATGAGCGACTCGGCCTGGTTGCGGGTCTCGGCCTTCTCCTTGCGCGACTTGTCCTCGCCGGCGTGGGCCTCGGCCTCCTTGACCATGCGCTGGATTTCCTCTTCGGCCAAGCCACTGGAGGCGGTGATGCGGATATCCTGCACCCGGCCCGTGCCCAGGTCCTTGGCGGTCACGTGCACGATGCCGTTCGCGTCGATATCGAAGGTGACCTCGACCTGCGGCACGCCGCGCGGAGCCGGCGGAATCCCGGTCAGCTCGAAGCGGCCGAGGGTCTTGTTGTCCGAGGACATCGGGCGTTCGCCCTGCAGCACGTGGATGCTCACCGCCGGCTGGTTATCCGCCGCGGTGGAGAACACCTGGCTCTTCTTGGTCGG
>JBGOUY010000235.1:0-6970 GCA_041477795.1 bacterium | reverse complement strand
GGCTTGGCTACCGCGTGAAGCACGTCATCAACGTGACGGACGTGGGCCACCTCACGAGCGACGCGGACACGGGCGAGGACAAGCTGGAGCGCGCCGCGCGGCAGGCGCAGCGCTCCGCCTGGGACGTCGCCGCCGAGTATACGCGGCTCTACCTGCGCGACCTGGAGCGCCTGCACATCGACCCGCCCGACGTGCTGCCCCGCGCCACCGCGCACATCGCCGAGCAGATCGCGCTGATCGAGCGCCTGGCGGCGCGCGGCTTCACCTACCGCACCGACGACGGCATCTACTTCGACACGGGGCGCTTCCCGGACTACGGCCGGCTGGCGCGCCTCAAGGTGGAGGGGCTGCAGTCCGGCGCGCGCGTGGAGATGGGCGGCAAGCGCCACAAGACCGACTTCGCGCTGTGGAAGTTCAGCCCGCCCGACGCGCGGCGCCAGATGGAGTGGGACAGCCCCTGGGGGCGCGGCTTCCCGGGCTGGCACATCGAGTGCTCGGCCATGTCCATGGCCTACCTGGGCGAGCAGTTCGACATCCACACCGGCGGCAGCGATCACATCCCGGTGCACCACACCAACGAGATCGCCCAGAGCGAGGCCGCCACGGGGCACCCGTTCGTGCGCACCTGGCTGCACGGCGAGCACCTGGTGCTCGGGGAAGACACGCGCATGGGCAAGTCCGAGGGCAACATGCTCACCCTGCAGGCGCTGATCGAGCAGGGGTATAAGCCCCTTGAGTATCGGTACTTGGTTCTCAACACACACTACCGAAAGTACCTCAACTTCTCTTTTGCGGCTCTCGATGCCGCACGCGAGGCCCTCAAGGGACTACGTCAACTGCTCAAGGATTCCGCAGTCGGCAGGCCAAGTCCGCCCTGGGAGGAGCCCCAAGTTCCGGAAGCAGGGCCATGCAAGGACGTGCTGGAAGCGCTATGTGACGACTTAAACACTCCGAGAGCACTGGCAACGCTTTGGACCACATTCCGCGACAAGTCGATCTCATCTGACACGAAACAGGAATTGGCAAACTTTGCAGATCGTGTCTTGTCGCTCGACCTATTCGATTACAGAGCATCCGGTCTTGAGCATAATATTGTTGATGCGACGGGAAGCAGCTTGGTCTATCCGAGTGACACTCAGCAGGACGTGATTGCGTTGGCAGAAGAGCGAATTGCAGCTCGCGCGCATCGCGACTTTGCAGAATCGGATCGTATCCGGGAGCGATTGCTTGCGCTTGGGTGGAGCATGCAAGACAGCAAGCATGGCTACACGCTCGTCAAAGCCCGGTAAGAAAATCGAATCGCCGTCATCTGTGCAACCTGCTGCAAGGCATTCCATTTGGCCGCCGCCTTGGAAACCGAGCCCCGCTTCTACGAGGACGTCTACCGCACGGAGCTGGACGTGTGGGTGGACGCCCTGCTGAGCGACGAGCGCCACGGCACCTGCCTGGTGCTGAGCGAGACGCTCTGCCATCCGCACGGCGGCGGGCAGAAGGGCGACCGTGCCACGCTGCTCCTGCCGCCGCAGGACGCCGCGGCGCTGGGCGTGCCGGAAGCGCTCGCCATCGTCGACACGCGCAAGGCGGACGGGCGCATCCTGCACGTGTTGGGCGCGCCGCTGGAGCCCGCGCGCGCCGAGCCGGTGCTGGTGGGCACCCGCTCCTACACCCTGCGGCTGGACTGGGACTTCCGGCTGCGCCAGATGCGGCTGCACAGTGCCGCGCACCTGCTGCACTGCTTCGTGGAGCGCGTGCTGGAGCGGCCCGTGGACTTTCCGGAGACCTCCGATCTGCAGCCCGATTACGGCCTGAACCGCTACGAGCGCAAGGAGCTGCTGACGCCCGAGCAGATGCAGGCCGTGCTGCGCGCTCTCAACGCCTTCACGGCGCAGGGCCACGCCATCGCCAGCGATCCCGACCCCGCGCGCCCGGGCTACCGCACCTGGCGCTGCGCGGAGTGGGTCATCCCCTGCGGCGGGACGCACCCGGCCAACACGCGGGAGATCGGGCCCGTGCAGGCCGAGCTCAGCCTCAAGCGCGGCCGCACCAGCATCGTCTTCCGATTGCAGGACGGGTAGCAGATCGGGCTGCGAGGGGATTCCACATCGGCTCGCGGGGGCGCTGCCCCCGCACCGCTTTCACATCCAGCGGTTGCGCGGCTGCGATGCAGGCGCGCAAACCCATCCAGGGACCGCGCGGGAGGCTTGCTCCCTCGCAACCTGCTAGTCGAACAGCGTGCTGATCAGGCCAGCGGGCTCCTGGCTGGCCGCGCCGGAGCGGCCGTCCCAGGCCCCGCCCTCCAGGGCGTGCAGGCGCTCCATGTAGGGCTGCACCAGGTACACGTCCAGGATGTTCCGGCTGAAGAAGGGAATCAGCTCGTCGAGCGGCGTGCTGTGGTAGTACTCCGCCACGTTGGTCAGCGGCTCCAGCGGCCTGGCCCCCAGCTCCTTGGCGAAGCGGGTCTGCGCCAGCTCGTGCACCATGGACTTGATGCGGCCATTGATGCGCGCGGTGACGTCGCTGGACTCCTTGAGCACCGTCATCAGCAGATCGATCGTGTCCTCGGCGGTGAAGCGGTGCTCGGCGATGAGCCAGCGGATGAGGCCGTGCAAGTCCACGCGCAGCGCGCCGTCCAGGCCCATGCGCTTGCGGATGCCGCCGGCCACGGCCTGCACGGCGGCTTCATCCCAGTGCTGCCCGCCGTGCTGCCGGGCGATGAGGCCGGCCAGGCTCGTGACGAAGCTCGCGAAGCTGTCGGCCTCGGGCGCCTTGCCGGGGGCGGCAGGCGCCGCGCCGTTGGCGGCCGCCTCCTCCACAGCGCGGGCGGCCTGCACCGCATCGGCCACGCCGTAGAGGAGGGGATAGTCGCCGTTGAGCACGGCATCCCGATAGAGCTGGCACGTGTCCACCGCGGCGCCTTCGCCCGCCACGCAGCGCGAGAGGGCCACCGGATGGTGCTTGAGCAGGTACCGGTACACCGCGAAGTTTGCGCTGCGCTCGTCCGCGTAGGCCCCCTCCCGCAGGTCGCGCAGGATGTCGGAGACCCGTTCGGTGCGCTTGTGGGCGACGTACTTGTAGCTGAAGTCGAGCAGGTTGAATTCCAGCTCGGCGATGCGGTTCACCACCTCCGAGGCGATGATGGAGAGCAGCTCCAGGTACACCGAGATGGGCTCGCGCACCTCCGAGGCGCGATCCCGCAGGGCGTCCAGCAGCGCCATGTCCACACCCAGGGCGGTGACGCCTTCGTGCGTGGCCCGCAGGGTCGCGCGCCGGTGCTCGCCCAGGATGCAGCGCTCCCCCACGAGCGAGGAGGAGATGGTGTCCACGTGCTCGTCGCCCACGTAGACCGCGAGCTGCCCGCTGATGATGAAGTACACCCACTGGTCGAATTCGCCCTCGCGGGTCAGGTCTTGCCCCTGCCGCAGCACGGCCACCTTGCCGTAGCGGAACAGCATCTCCAGCAGCGGCGCCGAGCAGTCGTGGAAGGCCGGCACCTCGCGCAGGGCCATCAGCGCTTCGGTGTCGCGGCCCAGGATGCTGGCCAGATAGCCGGTCTTGTCGCTCATGGCCGTTCGTGCAGGCGATGGAATGCCGAGCGGCCCCCTGCGGGCCGCGATGACCCCCCAAAGCGGCGCGGTGCCGGCGGACGCACCCCTCCGCGTCCTCATTCCTGTTCAAGTAAACGACGCGGCCGGGCGAAGGTTCGCTCCGCGCCGGGCTTCAGCTCTCCTTCACGTGCGGGCCGGCGGGCTGCGGGCCCCGCTCCAGCGCGAGGTCCAGCAGCTCCCGCAGGTAGCGGAAGGCATAGATGCCCGTGTCGTGCCCGTCGCTCCACTGGATGCGCAGGGCGTAATTGCCCACGTAGTCGGCCTTGCGGACGTGGATGTCCGGCGGAATGTTCTTTGGGTCCAGCACCTTCTTCCCCGTCATCTCATCCACGCAGGAGGCGCAGGGGCAGACGTCGCGCAGGAACAGGAACGGGTAGTGCGCCACCACCCCGTCGCGCCAGACGATGGTCAGGTCGTCCGCGTAGACGATGTCCTTGGGGCGACGCGTGTTGAGGGCGAGGGCCATGGTGGGTTCGGGGCAGGCGCCGGCTAGAGATTGGGGGGCGCCTGGCCGGACTTGCGGCTGACGCGATAAATGGCCGTGCCGATGGCGATCAGCTCCTCGGCGTCGTTGTACAGCTCCATGCGCGCGGCGGAGAGGATGCGCCCCGGGCGCATCACCTGTCCCGTCGCAATGAAGTAGCGCCCGGCGCCCGGCCGCAGGTAGTCCACGCGCATGTCCACCGTGCCCATGCCGTGCAGCGGCGCCTCGTCTTCGAAGGTGGCCATCACGGCGCTGGCGCCGATCACGTCCAGCGCCGCGGCGATGGCCCCGCCGTGCAGCACGCCCGTGACCGGATTTCCCACCAGCGCGGCCTGGTACTCGAAGCGGGCCTTGGCGCGCCCGTCCCCGACCTCCAGCAGCTTGAGTCCGAGCAGGCGGTTGAACGGGATGCCCTGCTCGATGATGTGGCGCATCCGCTCCAGCTTATCGGGCGGCATGGGCGACCCTGGGCGGCGGCAGGCGCGCTTGCAGCACCTGCCGGATGTAGTCGCGCACGGCCCCCAGCTCCGCGGGCAGCACCTGCACGCGGGCCGGCAGATCCTCCAGCAGCGCCAGTGCCGGCGGCAGCGGCGGCTCGTGGCCGATCGCCTTGCGGATGGCCGCGCCGAACTTGGCCGGGTGCGCCGTGGCCATGGCCACCACCGGCCGGCCCGGCTCGCGCTGCGTCTGCGCGGCGCGGTAGCCGACGGCGCTGTGGGGATCGAGCAGGTAGCCCGTCGCCGCGTGCACCGCAGCGATGGTCTGCACCGTCTCCGCGTCGCTCACCGCCTGCGCGGCGAAGTCCGCCTGCACGGCGGCCCGCTCGGCCGGCTCCAGCGCGAAGCCGCCGCGCTCGGCCAGCGCGTCGAGCCAGCGCCGCACCTGCGCCGCGTCGCGGCCAGCCAGGTCGAACAGGTAGCGCTCGAAGTTGCTGGCCACCTGGATGTCCATCGAGGGGCTGAGCGTCTGGCGCACCTCGCTCTTGCAGTAGCGCCCGTGGTGGACCAGCTCGGCCAGGATCGAGTTGGCGTTGGTGGCCAGCACGAACCGGTCGACGGGCAGCCCCATGCGCCGGGCCAGCAGGCCCGCGTAGACGTGGCCGAAGTTGCCCGTCGGCACCGCGAAGCGCACCGGATCGCCCAGGCGCATGGGCGCCGTCGTCCCCGTGCCGCGCTCGCACGCGTCCAGCACGCGGAAGTAGGCGTAGAAGAAGTACGGAATCTGGGCCATCACGCGGGCCCAGTTGATGGAGTTGACCGCGCCCAGGGAGAACTCCTCGTTGAAGGCGCGGTCGTTGAACAGGCCCTTGACCAGCGCCTGGCTGTCGTCGAAGCTGCCCTCCACGGCCACGCAATGGATGTTCTCGTCGGGCACGGTGACCATCTGCCGTTCCTGCACGGGGGTCACGCGCCCGCGCGGATAGAGGATGAAGACCTCGATGCCGCGGCGGCCGCGCAGGGAGTGGATGGCCGCGCCGCCCGTATCGCCCGAGGTCGCCCCGACGATGGTCAGGCGCGCCTCGCGCTGGGCCAGGAAGTGCTCGAACAGGTGCCCCAGGAATTGCAGCGCCACGTCCTTGAAGGCCAGCGTGGGGCCGTGGAAGAGCTCGCAGACGAACACGTCCCCGACGGGCACCACCGGCGTCACCTCCGGGTGCCCGAAGCGGGCGTAGGCGCGCTGCACCAGCTCGGCCAGCAGGCCGGGAGCCAGGGCGCCCGCCACGTAGGGGGCCACGACGGCCTGGAACAGCTCGCGGAAGGGCAGCTCGCGCCAGGCGGCAAGCTGGGCCGAGACGTCCGGCACGGCCTCGGGCAGGAACAGGCCGCCGTCGGGCGCCAGCCCGGCCAGCACCGTCTCGCGGAAGGGCAGCGGCGCGCATTGGCCGCGGGTGCTCACGTAACGCATCGGCTCGGCACGCTAGGTCGCTGCGGGGCGGGGGACGCGGCCGGCACGCCGCGGCGGATGGCCCCGCCCGTGCCATCCGTCAACGTGGCCGGAGCGGGCGGGCCCGCTGGCCCCGAGCGGGCCGCGCGAGGCGCGGATTTACACGGCAATCCATCCATGCGATAATCTTTCTCCATACCGGTCGCGTGTCCGTCATTGTGTCATAGCGACGGTTTCTTGGGGAGTGGCAGAACGCGGAGTTGCAGAACAGCGGGAGTCGCATAGCGATGCTGGCGCAGAGACAAGTCGAGGAGCGGGTGCGGGCCTTCCCGGAGCGCTGCCGCTCGGCGGGGCTCAAGGTGACCCACCAGCGCGCGGCGATCTTCACCGTGCTGGCGTCCACCGAGCGCCATCCCAGCCCGGAGGAGGTCTACGAGGCGGTGCGGCCGGAGTTGCCGTCCATCTCGCTGGCCACGGTCTACAAGGTGCTGGACCTGTTCCATCGCCACGGCTTCCTGCGCAAGGTGTCCACCGAGCGGCAGGCGGCCCGCTACGACGCGAACCTGGGGCCGCACCACCACCTGATCTGCGACCGCTGCGGGCACATCCAGGACGTCCAGTTGCCCCTGGCCGCGCCCCTGGCCGCGCCGGACGCCGGCGACTTTGCCGTCTCCCACTACGACATCATCTTCCACGGCCTGTGTGGCGCCTGCCGCGCGGAGCCGGCCGGGGGCCGCTAGCCGCCAGGGGTCGCCCCGGCGCGGGGCCTCCCCCTAACCCCCTCCGAAGGAGGGGGAAACAGCCGCTAGCCGCCAGGGGGCGCCGCGGCGCGGGGCCTCCCCCTCACCCCCTCCGAAGGAGGGGGAAACAGCAACGGCGATGCGGACACGAAGAGCCCCCTCCTTGGGAGGGGGCGGTCACGCCGCAGGCGTGACCGGGGGAGGCCCCCACCGGGGTTCCGCCGCCGCCCGCAAGCTGCTAAGGGAAGGGGCGTGCC
>JBGOUY010000297.1:0-5210 GCA_041477795.1 bacterium | reverse complement strand
ATCTGCTGGCCCAGGGGCCAAGTGGAACCGTGGCCAATCTTTCCTTCGACGTTGAGCAGGTCTACGACAGCAGCTCCCTCGCCTTCGGCTTGGGCGTGGACGGGAAATTCGGCAACAGCAGCGTCACGGCGTCGTTGAACATCGACAACACCAGCAACAGCAACTACGTGCTGGCCATGTTCACCCAGGTCTTCTACAGCGTCAGCATTGCGCCACCCACCAATGCCACCGACGTATTCCGGGACGGCTCCAATTTCTCGGATCCCACCGGGCAGATCGGCGCCGGCAATCCGCCTCTGTACGTTTCCAAGGTCTCCTTCGGCAAGCAGGTCTTCTTCCTGATGAAGTCCGAATATAGCGCCAACGAGATCAAAGCCTCACTCCAGGGTGCCTATGACGGGGGCGTTGGCAGCATCTCCGTGGATTCCAACGTGGACTACCAGACGGTCCTCTCCAAGACGCACGTCACGTATGTGGTGAACGGAGGGTCGGCCGAAATAGCGCTCGCCCCCATTGACTCCAGCACCCCGAACGCCATGTATGACGCCGTCAAGACCTCCCTTGCCAGCCGGTACGGAGCCTCCGTCTCGGCCACCAATCCGGGCACGCCCGTCGCCTATACGTTGACCTACCTGAAGGACAATTCCGTCGCCGAGATGGCCTACTCCGCCGTCTACAACAAGAAGGACTGCACGCCGAACTTTGCCACACCGGTCGCGCACGCCTTCAGCATGGTCACGCAGAACGGAAATGGCGGGCACTTTCAACTGCAATGGGAGGACGGCACTGGGGCGTTGAATACCTACCGGGACAATCTGGGCTTCGACGATTTCGATATTACCTCCCAAATCGCTTCCAACCTCCTCCCGAACAAGAGCTTCGCCCGCCTTCATGTGAACGTGTGGCCCAATTGCCCAATCGGGTCTCAAGTCGATACGACTTTCTATTTGAAAGTAGATGGCGTGGACAAGGCCGGTTTCAGGACCATGCTGGGTTTTGGCTTGTGCGGAACCGAGACGGCGTATTACATATACGACATCGACAAGAACGCGGGCACCATCACGCTCACGGGCAGCGGCTGATCCGCCGTCACGGCTTGCTCGCTGCGGGGGGCTGGTAGCCGCTCAGGGCCGCCAGCCGCTCGGGCGGGAGGATCTCGGTGTACCAGGTGCCGCCGATGCGCCAGGTGGGATACTGGGTGACGTTGTTTTCCACGCAGACCGGCGCGCGCGCGGCGCCCTGGCCGTTGGGGTAGCATTCCACGTAGGGGAGGCGATCGACCGATGCCTTGAACAGACGCTTCTGTTCCTGGCAGGCCGGTCACCAGTAGGCGCCGTAGAAGATGGCGCCGCTGCGCTTCAAGTGCTCGGCGAGGCCCTGCAGGTAGGGCTCCTCCGGGCCCATGGTCGAGTCGAACAGCCCGGCGTAGTTCAGGTGCAGCCCCGCCACCACCGCCACGGCCAGCAGCGCCGTCTGCCCCGCCCAGGCGGGCCAGGAGAACGCGGGCAGCCCCGCGGGCCGCTGCAGCGCCACCACGACGAAGCCGGCGCCCAGCAGGCCCAGCGAGGCGAGGCAGTAGAAGCAGGTGGCCCGCACCACCAGCAGCGAGATGGCCGTCAGGTACACGCTCACGGCCAGCCCGACCAGCGTGACGATCCAGGACAGCTTCCAGTGCCACGTGGCATCGCGCACGCGGAAGGCAATGTGAGCCAGCGCGGCATAGGCCAGGAAGCCCCAGAAGGCCGTGGGCAGGCCCAGGAAGGTGCCCCAGCGGCTGCTCTGCACCAGGTCGCAACCGCTGCCCTCGGTGCAGTAGAGGGGGGTCGCCTTGCTCCACGAGGTGTAGGAGAGGTAGCCGGCCAGCACCATGCCCGCCAGCGCCGGCACCAGCAGCGGCCAGTTGGGCAGGCTGCGGCGCTTGAGCACCGGGAGCTTGGCGCTGCCCTTGGCGTCCTTCGCGCCGTCCTTGCTGTCCTTCGCCTTGTGCTTGGCCATGGGGTCCTACTGTGCATCGTCCGGCGCCGGCGGGCAAGCTTTCGGCGGCGACTTGGCGCCGGCGGGCCGGCCACCGGCGGGGCAATCGCAAAGTCGGCCGGTTTCACCGGGCGACCCCTCCCCGCACCCAGCCGTTGGCTGGGTGCCGCCCCTCCCCGCTAAGCAGGGAGGGACTTCTCGAGCGCGCTGGAGACCCGGCTGTGGCGAAACGTCCTTCCTGCCCTGCCTAGCGGGGCAGGAGGGACGCAAGCTGCGCCGTAGGCGCGGCTTGCAGGGAGGATGGGGTCCCGCGCCGGCCGAGCCGTTGGCGCATGGCAGGCGGTATTGCGATTGCCCTGAAGCCACCGGCTGCGCTCTCAATCCACCGGCGGGCGGCGCCGGTGCCAGTCCGTCTGCTGCTGATAGGAGCGGGCCAGCGCCAGCAGGGCGTTCTCGCTGCCGGGCCGCCCCACGAATTGCAGCGAGGTGGGCAGCCCGCGCTCCCCGAAGCCGGTGGGCACCGTCACGCAGGGCCAGCCCAGCAGATTGCCGACGGAGGTCAGCAGCACCCAGCGGTAGGCCCCGTTGTAGGCCGAGAAGGTGCTGTCGAGCGGGGGCGCCACCTTCTTCAGCGTGGGCGAGACGATGGCGTCGTAGGGTGCCAGCCACGCCTCCAGCTCGCGGTGCAGGCGCTGCCGGATGCGCAGCGCGCTGACGTAGGCCGCCGCCGGGATGGATTGCAGCGCGTAGGGCGTGACGCGCGTCTCCGGCGCGGTGAGCTGCGCCGCCAGGCCGCTCTCCGCCAGGTGCGCGAAGGCGCTGCCGGCCTCGGCCAGCATGATCGTCAGCGCCGTTTCGCGGTACGGACGCGGCGGCAGGGCCGACTCCGTGAACTCGGCCACGGGCCGCAGCAGCTCCAGCGCGGCGCGGAAGTTCTCCGTCACGGCGGGCTGATCGGAGGCGTCCTCGCCCGCCAGCAGGCACAGCCGCCAGCGGCCCGCCGGCGGCTGCGCGGGGCCGTAGCGCCAGCCGTGAGGCAGCGTGGTGACGTCGGCGGGGTCCGGGCCGGCGATGGCCTCCAGCACCAGGCCGCAGTCGTCGGCCCCGTGGGCGAGCGGGCCGATCTTGTCCAGCGTCCAGGAGAGCGCCATCGCCCCGCGCCGGCTGACGTGGCCGAAGCCGGGCCGCAGCCCCGTCAGGCCGCACATGGCGGTGGGTCCGGTGATGGAGCCGTGGGTCTCCGTGCCGATGGCGAAGGGCACCAGCCCCGCCGCCACTGCCGCGCCGGAGCCGCTGGAGGAGCCGCCTGTCCAGGCGTCGCGGTTCCAGGGATTGCGCCCGGGGCCGCTGAAGCTGGCATTGGGCTGGTCGTAGCGCATGCCCCCGGCCAGCTCCACCATGGCCAGCTTGGCGAGCAGCACGGCCCCGGCGCCCTCCAGGCGCTCGATCAGCGCGGCGTCCGCGGGAAAGGTCTGCCCGCGCAGGGGCGCGAAGCCCCAGGACGTGGGGATGCCGCCGCCGGTGGCGAAGAGGTCCTTGGCGCCGTAGGGGATGCCGTGCAGCGGGCCGCGCACGTGGCCCGCCTTGAGCTCCGCCTCGGCGCGGCGGGCCTCGGCCAGGCCCCGCTCGCGCGTCAGCGTGACAACGGCGTTGAAGCGCGGGCCCAGCCGCTCCAGCCGCTCCAGGCAGTGCTCCGCCAGCGCCACGGGAGAAAGCTCGCCCTGGCGCAGGCGCCGCCCCAGCTCGCGCAGGGGCAGCCAGCTCCAGTCCGGCCCGCTCCGCGCCGGTCCCGGCGAGGTGCTTCCCTGCGAGGTGCTTGCGCTGCGCTGCGCTCGGCTCATGAGCCCTCCGGGCCCCGCAGGGGCGGGAGCAGGTGCGAGAAGGGCCGCTCGCCGATGTCCTCTTGCGCGGCCAGCAGCGGCTCCCACAGGGCGCGCAACTGCTCGCAGGATTGCACCGCGGCCTCCAGGGCGTCGCCCTCGAGGCGCTCTCCGAAGCGTGCGCGCAGCCAGGCGCGCCAGGTCTCCGGCCAGTTTCGCTCAGGCATAGGGTCGGTCTCCGGGTTGCCGCAGGCGGCCGGCGGTCTCAAAGCGTGTGAATCGATTGCCTCCGGCGGGTCAGGGGCGCTGCCCCTGACAACCCCGGCAGGGAGCGGGGCCCCCTGCACCCCAATGGTTACCAGTGATTTCACTAACCTATCAATTCGGCCTGTACATGGGGTGAAGGGGGTCGGTGCCGTTGGCGCTTCGGGCAAGCCCTCAGCGCTGCTCCCTTGCGGGGGTCTGGGGGCAGCGCCCCCAGATTTGTTCAAAGGCTTTCAGTAGTCCTTCGGGTCGAGCGCATCGCGCAGCCCATCGCCGGCCAGGTTGAAGGCGAGGGCGAGCAGGAAGATGGCGGCCCCGGGCCACCAGGCCATCCAGGGCGCCTGTTCCAGGAACTGCTGGGCCGTGTTGAGCATGTTGCCCCAGCTCGGCTGGGGCGGCTGCACGCCCAGGCCCAGGAAGGAGAGGATCGCCTCGGCGATGATCGCCGAGGGAATCGCGACGGTGGCCTGCACGAGGATCGGGCTGAAGATGTTGGGCAGGATGTAGTGCCGCATGATGCGCACGTCCCCCGCGCCGACGGCGCGCGCGCCCTGCACGTAGTCCTCCTCCCGCGTGGAGAGCACGAGGCCGCGGGTGAGCCGGATGAAGGTGGGCGTGGCACCCAGGCCGATGGCCAGCGTGGCGTTGGCGAGGGAGGGCCCGAGGATCGTGGTCAGCCCGATCGCCAGGATCAGGAACGGGAAGGCGAGCCACGTATCGGTGATGCGCATGATGAGCTGGTCCAGCGCCCCGCGGTAGAAGCCGGAGGCCAGCCCGAGCGGCACGCCGATGGCAATCGCGATCAGCACGGAGGCCACGCCGGCCTGCATGGAGATGCGGGTGCCCCAGATCACGCGCGAGTAGGTATCGCGCCCCAGGTCGTCCGTGCCGAAGCGGTGCGCGGCCGAAGGCGCGGTGCGCACGGCGCCCCAGTCCGTCTTGACGGGGTCGTAGGGCGCGACCCACGGCGCGGCCAGCGCGAGCGCCAGGCAGGCCAGCACCACCCCCGCGCCGAAGACCGCCATCGGCCGCCGCGCGAAGCGCCGCAGGGCCGTGCGCAGCCGCTGCGCGGGTGGAGCGGGCGCCTCCGCGGGCGCTTCCGGCAGCCGCTCCGGGTCGGCGAGGCGTTCAGCTCTCACCGGCGCCCCCTTT
>JBGOUY010000107.1:0-13260 GCA_041477795.1 bacterium | reverse complement strand
GATGTCAAGGCGCGATGTCAAGGCGCGATGTCAAGGCGCGATGTCAAGGCGCGATGTCAAGGCGCGATGTCAAGGCGCGGCGGGATGCGCCGCCCCCCTCGCCAGTGGCGTCGGGCGCCCGCGCGGCCGTCCCCGCCTCCGCGCCTCCAGCGCCCGCAGGACGAGCTTGCGCAGGTAGTCCACGCCGAAGATGAGCGGGATGCCCAGCCAGGCCAGCGCGAACACGGAGCCGCTGACGGGCCCCGTGCCCATCACGGCGGCCAGCGACGGGACGTAGAGCACGCCCCAGGCGAAGCCGATCTGCAGGGCGAAGCCGAGCAGGATCAGCCGGTTGCGCAGCAGCCCGGCGTCGATCCCGCTTCCGCGGGCCGAGCGTCGGCTGACCAGGTTCCCCATCTGCATCAGCACGATGGCAACCAGCGCGATGCCCATCGCCGAGGCGAGCAAGGGGTCGCCCGGAGCCAGCTCCTGCCCGTATTGCCAGCCGCCCTGCAGCAGCACCACAAAGAACAGCAGCATGGCCCACGCCGCCTCGATGCCGCCCAGGAAGCCGTAGCTGAGCGCGACCACGGGCAGGCTGAGCAGTGGCTCCCGCTCGCTGCGCGGCGGCCTGCGCATCACGTCGGCATCGGCCGGTTCCTGGCCCAGCCCGATCGCGGGCGCCATGTCCGTGCCGAGGTCGATGGAGAGGATTTGCAGGATGTTCAGCGCCAACGGTATGGGCAGGACGATGTACGCCAGGTAGGGAACCAGCTCGGCGCCATTGTGCGTCAGCACGTAGGCGGTGAACTTCTGCAGGTTGCGGAAGATCGTGCGCCCCTCCTGGATGCCGCGCACGATGGAGGCGAAGTTGTCGTCCAGCAGGATCACTTGCGCCGCCTCGCGCGCCACGTCCGTGCCGCGCAGGCCCATCGCGATGCCCACATCCGCCGTCTTCAGGGCGGGGGCGTCGTTGACGCCGTCGCCGGTCATGCCCACCACCAGTCCCATGTGGCGCAGGGCCAGCACGATCTTCATCTTCTGCTCGGGCGTGGTGCGCGCGAACAGCGTCACGCCGGCCCGCAGGCGCTCGATCAGTTCCGCCTCGCGCAGGCGCTCCAGCTCGGCGCCGGTCAGGGTGAGCCGCCCCGCCGCGCCCTCCTCCACGATGCCGGCCTGGCGCGCGATGGCCTCGGCGGTCTGCGGGTGGTCGCCCGTCACCAGCAGCACGCGCACCCCGGCGCGGTGACACTGCGCGACGGCTGCGGGCACCTCGGGGCGCAGCGGATCCTCCAGGCCCAGGAAGCCCTGCAGCACGAGCCCCTGCTCCAGCGCCTCCTGCGGCGCATCGGGCGGGGGCGGCGCGTCGAGCGGCCGCGCGGCCAGCGCCAGCACGCGCAGGCCCTGGCCGGCGAGCCGGCTCACCTGCGCGTCGGCCTGCGCCAGCCGCTGGGCGTCGGCCGGCAGGGGCGCGGGGGCGCGGCCGCCGGCGGTGGGCGCGGCGATGTGCGTGACGAGCGGGCGCAGGAACTCCCAGGCGCCCTTGACGGCGTAGAGCGCCTCGCCGCCGGCGGCGAAGACGCCGCCCTCGCGGCGCTTGCCCACGTCGAAGGCGAAGCGGCGCCGCGTGCCGGCCAGCACCGCGGCCACGTCGCCGCCCTCGGCCGCGTAGCACTCGGCCACGGCCACGTCGAGCGGGTCTCCGGCCAGCGCCGGGGGCTCGTTGCGCACGTCGGAGGCGATTAGCGCCAGGCGCAGGAACGCCCGCCGCGCGGGCGCGGGCAGGGGCTCCCCGGCGGCAGGGTCCACCAGGCGCGTGAGGGCGAGGCGGTTGAGGGTGAGCGTGCCGGTCTTGTCCGTGCAGATCACCTGCAATGCGCCCATCGCCTCCACGGCGTTGAGGCCCTTGACCAGCACGTTGACCCGCGCCATGCGCAGGCTGCCCATCGCCAGGGCGAGCGTGAAGGTCGGCAGCAGCCCCTCCGGCACGAGCGCCACGATGATGCCCATCAGGTACACCAGATTCATCCACAGAGGACGGCCGGCGTACACGCCATAGGCGAAGAACAGCACGCCCATCGTCACCGCCACGATCGTCAGCACGCGCACCATGCGCGCCGTCTCGCGCTCGAGCGGCGACGCGGAGCGCCGGATGTCCTGCGAGAGCGCGGCGATCTTGCCGAACTCGGTGCGCTCGCCGGTGCCGAACACCACCGCCGTGCCGCTGCCTTTCAGCACGGCGCAGCCCGCGAAGGCGACGTTGGGGCTCTCCAGCAGGGGCGCCTCGCTGGGGGCCGGGTCGCGCGCCAGCGGGCGGGACTCCCCGGTGAGCGGGGCGTTGTTGACCTGCAGGTCGGTGCACTCCACGAGCCGCGCGTCCGCGGGGACGCGATCCCCCGCGGCCAGCAGCAGCACGTCGCCGGGCACCAGCGAGGCCGCGAGCGCCTCCTCCGTGCGCCCCTCGCGGCGCACACGCACGCGCTGGGGCAGGAATTTGCGCAGGGCCTCCATGGCGTGCTCGGCGCGATACTCCTGCAGGAACGAGAAGCCCGCGTTGAGCACGGACACGCTGAGCAGCGCCCAGCCCAGCAGGGCCATGCCCTGGCCCGGCTCCAGGCGCTCGGCCAGGAACGCGATCAGCGCCGAGACGTCCAGCAGCAGGCTGAAGAAGTTGAGGCACTGCCGCGCCAGACGTTCGGGCCAGCGGAAGCCGGCGCGCTTCTCCAGGGCGTTCGGGCCGGTCTGGGCCAGCCGCTCGGCCACCTCGCGCGCGGACAGGCCCTCGGGCCGTGACTGCAGCAGGGGATAGACCTGCGCCGCCGCGGCGTTCTGGATTTGCGCGCTCATGCCGGGCTTTGGTACACGGCCACGTCGCAGGGGGCGTTGGCCAGCACCTGCTCGATGGGTTCGCCGTAGAAGAAGCGCTCGGCCGGCCCGCGCGCCGAGAGCCCGAGCAGGATCAGGTGCGACTTGAAGCGGTTGGCCTGGATCACGATCTCCTTGGGCACGTCGTCGGAGACCACCGCGTGCGTGTCCACGTGCGCCTCGGGCAGCGCCAGCTCGCGCCGCACCTGCTCCTCCACGCCCTGCAGGAACACCGCGCCGCGCTGCTGCAGCACCTGCCCCTGCTCGAACGTGAGACGCCGGAAGCGGCGCCGCCCCACCTCCTGCACGTGCAGCAACTGCAGGTCGCGCACATCCGGCGCCAGCAGGCGCAGCCAGGGCAGGGCGGGCGCCAGTCCCGCCGGCAGCCCGGCCAGCGGCACGAGCAGCCGGCGCGGCGCGCCCAGCAGGCCGGGCTGCACCACGCGCACGGCCAGCACGGATTGGCGCCGTAAGCGCATCAGGCGCTCGGACACCGTGCCTGCGATGTAGCCGCGCCGGCGCGGGGTGAGCCGCGTGCCGCAGACCAGGAAGCTCGACGGGCCGGGCGGCACCACCGCCAGCAGGGTCTCCAGCACGTCGCGGCCGATCGGGTAGACCTCGCTCTGCAGGGACACCCCCGCCATGCGGCAGCGGTCTTCCAGCAGGTGCAGCCGCTCCTGCAGCTCACTCGCGGTCAGGCGCCCGTCGGCCACGTGGATCGCGCAGAGCGCGTGGTCGGGCTGGTGCGCGGCCAGGTGAATCGCGTAATGCGAGACCCAGTCGCCGTGGATGGTCGCGTCGTAGGCGAGATGGAGCATGCGGGCCCCCTCGCAGGGGGAGTGGCGGGCAGTGCCGGTGAGGGGGCCCGTGCAGCCCCGGATGACCCGCCCAGTCTCCCTTATACGCCGCCCCCCGCGGCGACCCAATGACTTGCGTCAAGCGACATGGCACGATAGGCGAATGCCGACCCCGCCGCGCGATGCGACGCGGGGCACGTCGCCCACACCCGCCAGCCCGTGCCATGAGCCAGCCCATTGTCGACTTGCGCAGCGATACCCTGACCCAGCCCACGCCCGCCATGCGCAAGGCGATGATGGAAGCGGAGGTGGGCGACGACGTGTGGGGCGAGGACCCCAACGTCAACGCCCTGCAGGAAGAAGTCGCCGCGCTGCTGGGCAAGGAGGCGGCACTGTTCGTGCCCTCGGGCACGATGGCCAACCTGATCTCGGTGAAGGCGCACACGCAGCCCGGGGACGAGGTGATCATCCACCCTATGTCGCACACGGTGCGCTACGAGGCGGCCGGCGGCGCCGCGGTTTCCGGCGTGCAGTGGCGCTGCCTGGGCAATCCGGACGGCACGATCACGCCGGCGGAGGTGGAGGCGGCGATCTACCAGGGCGACAACCCGCACTTCGCGCTGACGCGCCTGATCTGCCTGGAGAATACGCACAATGCGCTGGGTGGCGTGGTGCTGCCCCTGGCCAGCCTGGACGCGCTGGCCCAGGTGGCGCGCGCGAAAGGCGTGCCGATGCACCTGGATGGCGCGCGCGTGCTCAATGCCGCGGTGGCGCTGGACGTGAAGGCGACGCGCATCACGGGCGCCTTCGACAGCACGTCGCTGTGTTTTTCCAAGGGCCTGGGCGCGCCGGTGGGCTCCGTGGTGGCGGGCAGCAAGGCGTTCATCGGGCGCTGCCTGCGCCTGCGCAAGATGTTCGGCGGCGGGATGCGCCAGGCGGGCTTCCTGGCCGCGGCGGCACGCTATGCCCTGCGCCACCACGTGCAGCGCCTGGCCGAGGATCACGCCCACGCGCGCCTGCTGGCCGAGGCCATCGCCAACGAGAAGCACCTGGAGCTGGTCTACGGCATGCCCCAGACCAACATCGTGTTCTTCCGCAGCAAGCACCCGCGCCTGCCCAAGGCCCAGCTCGCCGCGGCGCTCAAGCAGCGCGGCGTCCTGATCGGCCCCAGCGGCGCGGACAGCGCCCGCGCCGTGACGCACCTGGACGTGGAGCGCGCCGGCATCGAGCGCGCCATCGCGGCCCTGCACGCGGCGCTGCAGGGCTGAGCAGACATCGGGCGGGCGACGCAACCGGCCCGCGGCCAGTGGATCGAGGACCTGTGACTCCCTACGACCTGATCGTGATCGGCTCCGGCCCCAGCGGAGAAAAGGCGGCCATCCAGGCCGCCAAGCTGGGCAAGCGCGTGATGGTGGTGGACAAGCGCGAGGCGCTGGGCGGCAACTGCCTGCACACGGGCACCATCCCCAGCAAGACCCTGCGCGAGTCCGTGCGCTTCATCGAGCTGATGCGCAACCGCAGCGTCTACGGCATCTCCGTGCAGCTCGACAAGGACCTCACGGTGAACCGGCTCATGCACCGCAAGAACGCCGCGGTGACCTCCCTGGCCGAGCGCATCGAGAACACCTTCGACCGCAACGACGTGGACCACTTCCAGGGCAGCGCGCGCTTCGTGGATGCGCACCACGTGGAAGTGACGGACCCGAACGGCGCGAAGGAGACCTACGAGAGCGGGTTCGCCGTGATCGGCACGGGCAGCCGGCCCTACCGCCCGGACAACCTCAACTTCGAGCAGGAGCGGGTGCGCGACAGCGACACGATCCTGCTCATCAATCGGATCCCCAAGACGCTCACCATCTTCGGCGCGGGCGTGATCGGCTGCGAATACGCCACGATCTTTTCCAACCTGGGCGTCAAGGTGAACCTGGTCAATCCGCGCCAGAACCTGCTGGACTTCCTGGACCTGGAGATCTCCACGGCGCTGGCCTACCTGATGCGCGAAAGCGGCGTGCGCATCCGGCTGGGCGAGGCGCTGCGGGCGGTGGAGAGCGACGACAATTTCGTCCACGCGCACCTGGAATCGGGCAAGGTGCTGAAAAGCGACTACCTGCTCTACGCCAACGGCCGCACGGGCAATACGGAGTTCCTCGGGCTGGACGCGTTGGGCGTGGAATTGAACAGCCGCAAGCAGCTCACGGTGAACGAGTTCTTCCAGACGAGCTGCCCGAACGTGTACGCGGTGGGCGACGTGATCGGCTTCCCCAGCCTGGCTTCCACCTCGATGGAGCAGGGGCGGCTGGCGGCGCTGCACGCCTTCGATGGCCTGCGGGAACCGCCCCGCAAGCACCTGCTGCCCACCGGCATCTACACGATTCCGGAGATTTCCACCGTCGGCGCCACGGAAGAGCAGTTGACCCAGGCCAAGGTGCCCTACGAGGTGGGCTCGGCAACCTACCGCGAGATCGCCCGCGGCCAGATCGCGGGCAACACCATCGGCCGGCTGAAGCTGCTGTTCCATCGGGAGAATCTGAAGCTGCTGGGCGTGCACATCCTGGGGGAAGGCGCCACGGACCTGGTGCACATCGGGCAGACCGTGATGGGCTTCGATGGCACCATCGAGTACTTCATCGGCAACGTGTTCAACTATCCCACCTACTCCGAATGCTACCGGGTCGCGGCGCTGAACGGCATCAACCGGCTCTGAGCGGGATCGAGGAGGGCCCGGGCGCCGCGGCCGCGAGCGGAGCGCGGGGCCGTTGCGCCGGGCTCGCAGCCGGCCGGCTCCTCAGAAGCGCGACCCGGCGCCCACCGGCTGAGGGGAGCGGCAGGAGCCCGCCCGGCCGCCCGGGCCTTGCGCGGCGCCGCGTTCCCGGGAGGGCCGCCTGTTGCTGCCGGCGGGGAACCTTCCCCGTGCCGGGAGCGTGTCAGGGATGGAATGAGATCAGGGCGGCGTATGTCCGCCGGGCGAACGCCCTCCTCCCCAGCGCCTGGCCAACTGCGGACCCAGACATGTACGAGCAGGAGACCGTGCAAGACGTGGATGTTGCGGCAGCGCGCCAGTCGTCCATGAACCAGGACGACGAGCTCATCACCGCTTTCAAGAACGGGGACCACGCAGCCTTCCAGGAACTCGTGCTCAAGTACGAGCAGCGCGTCTACAACCATTGCCTGCGCATGGTGAACGACGAGGTGGAGAGCTACGACCTGACGCAGGAGGTGTTCCTCAAGGTATTCCGCAAGATCAAGAACTATGAGCACACCTACTCGTTCTATACGTGGCTGTACCGCATCACCGTGAACTGCTGCATCGACTACCTGCGGCGCAAGCGGCGCCACATCCAGGGGGTCTCCCTTTCCGGCGGAGCGCATGACGAGCCGGGCGACGCGGGGAAGGAGCAGGACATTCCGGACAGCACATTCGTGCCGGATACGACGCTGCTCAACCGGGAGCTGAGCGACGTGTTGCAAGCGGCGATCAACCAGCTCTCGGAAAAGCTGCGGACGATCATCATTCTCAAGGAAGTGGAAGGGTTCTCCTACGAGGAGATCACCCAAGTGCTGGGCTGCTCGCGGGGCACCGTCAAGTCACGGCTGTTTCGTGCCCGCGAACGGCTCAAGGAGTTGTTGGCAGACTACGTGAATGAATAGCGCCAGGGGCGGGCGCCCCCGCAGGGCAGGGAAGCCGGGCCAGTCCGCAGGTTGCGGCGCAACGGAGCGCGCCGCGCACCCTGGCGGATCCAACGTGCCACGACGCGACAATGAGGCTATGATCAGCATGGCTCCACTCTTTCCGGATGACACCGAGCTGGGTTCCCGCGCGCCGTCGCGGGCGCAAGCTCAAGGCGGGACGATGAGCGAGGGATGCAAGAGCTACGCGGCCGACCTGTCTGCCTACTTCGATGGCGAGCTGGAGGCAGACGAGCAACAGCGCATTGAGGCCCATCTGGCCGATTGCGCGGAATGCCAGGATACGTTGCAGCGCCTGCGCAAGCTGCGCGGCGCCCTGAACGCCCTGTCCCGGCCGCCCCGGCGGCACGGCTCGATCCTGCAGGATCTGCAGGCGCGGCTGAAGGAAGAGGAACGGAACGAGGCCACGCCGGACCCGACGCACATCTCCTGAATCCACCGCGGCGCGCCGCATCGGCCGCGCCGCTCCCACGAATCTCCGCAGCGATAGACGACCGAGCGCGGCTGGCAGGGCGACTCGGTGTGTCGAGGTGCGCTCCAGCGCGCGCTGCCCGACTGCGCCCGCCGAGGGCGCGCGCTGCGGCGTGTCGGGGTGCGCCGGGGCGCGGGAGTGCGGGAAGGGGGGGGGGCTACTTGCCGGCCGGCGCCGGGGCGGCGCTCTGGCGCTTGAACACCAGGTAGCTCTCATGGGCCGACTTGGCCTCCTCGAACCGCCCCAGTCCTTCCAGCGCCAGCTTCTTCATGTAGTAGACCTCCGAGCTGGCCGGGTCCATCTGGTCCACTCGCTCCAGGATCGCCAGCACCTCGGCCAGGTTGCCGTCCATCATCAGGATGCGGGCGTGGGCCATCAGCGTGGGCACGGCGGGGGCGATCGCCAGCGCTTTCTGGATCGAATCGCGGGCCTTGCTGTTGTAATCGGCCTTCTTTTCCGCATCCGACACCTTCTTGGATAGCTGGAAGTAGGCCGCGGCCAGGTTGCGGTAGGCCACATCGTAGTTGCGGTCGGAGGCCACGGCCCGGTTGAAGTAGTCCAGCGCCTCGTCCATGCGCCCCTGCTGCAGGAACAGGATGCCCATGTTGTTGTTGGCCGTGGGGTTGCGCGGATCGGCATCCAGCGCCCGCACGATCACGAATTTCTTGCGCTCCAGGGTCGCTTCCTTGCGCTTGCTGAGGGCGTCATAGATCTTGGCCGTGATCGCATACAGGTCGTGATCGAGGGGATTGCGCTTGATCGCTTCCTGGTAGTGCTTGAGCGCCGTCTCCATGTTGGTGCGCCCGCCCTTCTTGTAGAAGACCTTGCCCAGGCCGCGGAAGGCAGCCGCGCTGTTGGAGTCCAGCTCCAGCGCCTTGCGGAAGGCCAGCATCGCCTGGGCCGTGGCGCCGTGGTCGAGCAGCTCCTTGCCCTCCTTGATGTAGGCATCCGCGGAATTGCGGCGGAACAGGCGCAGCGGATTGAAGCGGGACAGCCAGCCCAGCGAGGGCGCCGGGGCGCTGGATTCCAGCGTATCCGTTTCGACGGAGGCGGAGGGCTCCGGCGCGTCGCCATTGGCGTCCGCGGCGGGCGGCGCGGGCGCGTCGGCTGCGCGATCGGCGATCGGCTTTGCGGTGGCCATGGCAGGGTCCTTACTCGACGGACAAAGGCGCGAGGTGCCGCGCGGGGCTCCTCAGCTTTAACGCCCTGCGCAGCGATTGGTCACGCGCGGGCGGGCCAGGCTGGGGTGCTTCCAGTGTAATCCCGCCGGGGGCCGCTGACCAGCGTTCCGGCGCCCGCGGACTGCGGCGGGCAAAGGCGGCCGGCTGCGGGATGCGGCGGCTGGCGGCGGGTCGCCCCGCCAACCCCTCACGCCGGCACGGGCAGCACGGCGGGGCGGAAGAAGTACCCCTCGTTCCCCTCTGGGTAGCGGAAGGCGTACCAGAGCGGCGTCTCGCTCGGCAGCAGTTCCGCCGTTCCATTGTGCAGCGTCAGGCGGTGCCGGAACGCGGCCACGGCGCAGTCGGGCTGTGCCTTGCGCAGCGCGCGTACGGCGGGCGTTATCGCCGTTTCGTGGCCGTTGAGGAAGCCCGGCACGCGCCGCGCGCGATGGTGGTAGAAGTAGTCCAGCTTGAGGCGGTCCTCCAGTTCCGCGTCGTCGAGCCAGCCCCGCGCGCAGTCCCGCAGCTCCCGCAGGAGCGCCTCCGGCCCATGGGCGGGCACCAGCAGGCCGCGCGCGGCAAAGTGTTCCGCCAGCGCCTGGAAGACCTCCCAGGCCGGGCGCACCTGCATCAGGCGGCGCAGGGTGAAGTGGAAGCGCGCCCGGTTGTAATACAGGTCGAACACCTCCTCGAAGCGCTTCAGCGCCACCACCTCCGCCGCGCCCAGGTCCCGGTGGGAGATGACCTCGTAGGGCGGGGCGTCCTGGTAGACGTAGCCGTGCGGCCCGATCAGGCGCCGGATCGGCGCGCCGGGCAGGAACTTGAGGAAGCCCAGTTGCAGCTCGTGCGGCTGCAGGGCCAGCACCTGCTCGAAGGACGCGCGGATGTCCGCCAGCGTCTCGCCCGGCAAGCCCCAGATCAGGTCCACGTGCAGGTGCACGCGCCCGTCGGCAATGAGGCGGCGGATCACGTCGAAGAGGCGTGGCTGGTGCTGGTGCCGCTCCACGCGCGCCTGGGTTTCCGGCGAAGCGGACTGGACGCCCACCTCGAACTGGAACATGCCCGGCGGCGCAGCGGCCAGCAGCTCCAGCAGGGGCTCGTCCAGCAGGTCGCCCACCACCTCGAAGTGGAACTCCACGCCGGGGAACCCCATCAGCCAGCGGAAGAGCCGCTGCACGCGCGGCTTGCGCAGGTTGAAGGTGCGGTCGAGGAACTTGATGCGGCGGGCCCCCGCGGCGATGAGGCGCTCGATCTGCGCCTGCACGGCCGCATCGGGATAGAAGCGCACGCTTTCGTCCAGCGCCGAGAGGCAGAACGAGCAGGTGAAGGGACAGCCGCGCGAGGTTTCCAGGTACACCAGCCGCTCGGCCAGGCCGGCCAGGTCCTCGTCGCGGTAGGGCAGCTCGGTCAGCGCCGGCAGGTCGCTGCCGTAGGTGGCCCAGCGCGCCCGGGTGGCCGCAGCGGGAGCCTCGCCCGCCGCCCAGAGCTGCAGGCACTCCACCCACTTGCGCTCGCCCTCCCCGGCGATGACCACGTCCACGTAGGGCGAAGGCGGCGCGGTCTCGAAGCTCACCTCCGGGCCGCCGATCACGATCCGCAGCGCCGGATCCTGCTTCTTGAGCAGCTCGATCAGCTCCAGGGACTGGCGCCGGTTCCAGATGTAGATGGAGACGCCCAGCACGGCCGGCCGGCGCGCCAGCAGCTCGGCGGCGATCTTCCAGGTGGGCGTCTGGATGGTGTACTCGGCCAGCCAGGTGTTGGCGAAGCCCGCCGCCCGCGCCGCATTGCGCAGGCAGCGCAGCGCCAGCGCGATGTGCATGTAGCGCGAATTGAGGGTCACCAGCCCCACGGAGGCCGCCGCCGCATCCGGCGGGCGCAGCGGAAGTCCGGCGTCCGGCGAAGGGTGCGTCATGCGCGACCGGGAGCTTGGCAGTGCGTTTTACATCCATTGGGCATATGAGAGTATAGGACCCGGGGAGCAGCCCCGCCAGGGGCTCCCCCGAGCGCTCCGCCGCCAGGATGGGAACGCACCCGCAAGCAGGCGAGCGTGCGGCGCTCAACGTCAACCCACGGAATCCCAATGCACTTCGACGGAAAGGCCATCCAGATAATGCTGAAGGAGCCGGGCTTTGCCGAGTTGCGATTCGATCTGAAGGGGGAGTCGGTCAACAAGTTCAACCAGCTCACGTTGGGCGAGTTCAACGACTGTCTGGGCCTGCTGGAGCAAACGAAGGACATCAAGGGACTGATCGTCACGAGCGGCAAAGGCGCGTTCATCGTCGGGGCGGATATCAGCGAATTCCTGCCCATGTTCAAGAAGTCCGAGTCGGAGCTGGCGGGCTGGATCGCCAAGGCCCAGGCGGTCTTCAACCGGCTGGAGGACCTGCCTTTCCCCTCCGTGGCGGCCATCAATGGCTACGCCCTCGGGGGCGGCCTGGAGGCGGCCATGGCGGCCACCTACCGTGTGGCCTCGACGGCGGCGGTGATGGGCCAGCCGGAGGTCAAGCTGGGCATCATCCCGGGCTTCGGCGGCACGGTGCGGCTGCCGCGCCTGATCGGCGTGGACAATGCGATCGACCTGATCGCCTCGGGCCGCGAAGTGAAGGCGGAAGAGGCGCTCAAGCTGCGCCTGGTCAGCGCGGTGGTGGCGCCGGAGCGCCTGGAGGCCGCCGCGCTGGGGCTGGTCAAGCGCGAGGCCGCGGGCCAGCGCTGGAAGGCCGTGCGCGACGAGAAGAAGGCGCCCGTGAAGCTGAACGGCATCGAGCGGCTGATGGCCTTCAACGTGTCCAAGGCGTTCGTCGCCGCGCAGGCGGGGCGCAACTACCCCGCGCCGGTGGAGGCCATCAAGGCCATGGAGAGCGTGGCCCACGAAGGCCGCGAACCGGCCCTGCTGGCCGAAGCCAAGGCCTTCGCGAGGATGGCCAGGACCGAGCAGGCGGCCGCCCTGATCGGCATCTTCCACGCCGACCAGTTCCTCAAGAAGAAGTCCAAGCAGCAGTCCAGCGGGGCGCGCGAGGTGAAGAGCGCGGCGGTGCTGGGGGCGGGGATCATGGGCGGCGGCATCGCCTACCAGTCCGCCAGCCGGGGCGTGCCCGTGCTGCTCAAGGACATCAAGCCGGAGGCCATCGAGGCGGGCTACGGCGAGGCGGCGCGCCTGCTGGACCGGCAGGTGGAGCGCGGGCGCATCACGCGGGCGGACATGGCGCGGGCCCTCAGCGCGATCCAGGCCACGTTCTCCTTCGGCGACTTCGGCAGGGTGGACATTGCCGTGGAGGCCGTGGTGGAGAACCCCAAGATCAAGCAGCAGGTGCTGGCCGAGACGGAGCGGGCGCTGGGCGAGCAGGCCGTGCTGGCCAGCAATACCTCCACCATCCCCATCGATACCCTGGCCGGCGCGCTCAAGCGCCCCGAGCGCTTCTGCGGCATGCACTTCTTCAATCCGGTGCACCGCATGCCGCTGGTGGAGGTGATCCGCGGCAAGGCCAGTAGCGATGAGACCGTCGCCACCGTGGTGGCCTTCGCGCTGAAGCTGGGCAAGACGCCCATCGTGGTGCGCGATTGCCCGGGCTTCCTGGTCAACCGCGTGCTCTCGCCCTACATGCTGGCCTTCCAGATGCTGGTGAGCGAGGGCGCGTCCATCGAGACGGTGGACCAGGCCATGGAGCACTGGGGCTGGCCCATGGGCCCGGCCACCCTGAGCGACGTGGTGGGGCTGGATACGGCCTTCCACGCCCGGCAGGTGATGGCCAAGGCCTTCCCGGAGCGCATCCCCGGCGACGGCGCCAAGTCGCCCACCGGATTGCTCTTCGCGGCCGGGTACTTCGGCCAGAAGAACGGCAAGGGCTACTACCGCTACGAGAAGGACAAGCGCGGCCGCGAGCAGAAGATGTTCGATCCGGCGGTGCTGCAGGTGCTCAAGTCCGGCATCAAGGGCGGCTCGGAGCAGATCGAGCCGGAGGCCATCGTGGCGCGCATGATGCTGCCCATGGTGATCGAGGCCTCGCGCTGCCTGGAGGCCGGCATCGTGGACACGGCGACGGAGCTGGATATGTCCATGGTGATGGGGCTGGGCTTCCCGCCCTTCCGCGGCGGCCTGCTGCGCTATGCGGATGCCCTCAAGCCCGAGGGGCTGATGAAGCTCTGCGACAAATACGGGGCGCTGGGGCCGCTCTACGCCCCCACCCAGCAGATGAAGGACAACGCGAAGGCCGGCAAGGGCTTCTACCCGTCGATGTAGGGGCGGTGGACCCCACCCCGCCCCGCTGGCGCGTGGCAGCCCCTCCCCGCTAGGCAGGGAGGG
>JBGOUY010000305.1:0-5062 GCA_041477795.1 bacterium | reverse complement strand
TCAAGACCCGGCGCTTCACGCTGGTGGACCGCAGCCAGCTCACCGCCGTGCTGAACGAGCAGGCGCTGCAGCAGACCGGCTGCACCAGCCAGGACTGCGCGGTGCAGGTCGGGCGCATCCTGGGCGTGCGCAAGATCGTGTCCGGCCGCGTGCTGCGGCTGGGCGAGCGGCAGTGGGTGCTCTCCGCGCTGCTGGTGGACGTGGAGACGGCGGAGACGCTGCGGGTGGAATCCGTGCGCTACCGCGGCGAGCTGTTCGACCTGCTCGACGAGCAGATGCCCGGCCTGGCCCAGCGCCTGGCGGGGCTGGAGACGGCGCCGAACGCCGCGGCCGGGGGCGCGGAGGTGACCTCGCTGCGTGCCGTGCCGCCGGCCCCCGCGGCACCCGCCGCGCCGGCTGCACGCGGCGCCACCGCTGCGCCCGCTGCCGAGCGGATCAAGGTGGCGATCTTTCCCTCCCGGCTGGATGGGCTGCTCGCCAATGACCTCCGCAAGGAGGAGCCCGCGCGCGTTGGCCGCATCGTCAAGATCCTGCAGGACACGCTGAAACCCATGCGCCTCGAGCTTTCCGCCGTCCCCGCGAAGAATGCGAAGGAGGCGCACGAGCGCTTCCTCAAGCTGCCCGTCGCCGCGGAGGTGCAGCAGCTTGCCTGGAGCGGCATCTTCATCAAGGATCCCGACGCGGAGTTCATCTACCGCACGGGCCGCGCGCTGGGCGTGGACCTGGTGGTGCTCTACAAGGCGCGCAAGGACCGCGGGAGCGACCGCACCTTCGGCGTGTACGTATTCGACGTCAATCGCCTGAAGTTGACGCAGCGGGACGGATACTGGCCGGATGGCAAGCTCACCGCCGCGCTGGTGCCGGCCCTGGTCGAGGCGCTGGCGCCGTTCCGGCGCCCCGCCCAGCAGCGCCCGGCTCAGTAGCTCTTGGGAAGCCCCAGCACGCGCTCGGCGATGTAGCAGTGGATCAGCTCCGGGCTGACCGGCGCGATGCGCAGCATCTTGGATTCCCGCCAGTAGCGCTCCACGTGGAACTCCTTGGCGTAGCCCATGCCGCCCAGGGTCTGCATCGCCTGGTCGGCCGTGCGGAAGCCCGCCTCGGCGGCGAGGTACTTGGCCGCGTTGGCCTCCGCGCCGCAGGACTGGCCGTTGTCGTAGAGCCAGGCCGCCTTGTAGGTGAGCAGCTCGGCCGCCTCCAGCTCCATCCAGCAACGCGCCAGGGGGTGCTGAATGGCCTGGTTCTGCCCGATGGGGCGGCCGAAGACAACGCGCTCCTTGGCGTAGCGCGTGGCGCGGTCCAGCGCGACGCGGCCCATGCCGATGGATTCCGCCGCGTTGAGGATGCGCTCGGGGTTGATGCCGTGCAGGATGTGGTGGAAGCCCTTGCCGACCTCCCCCACCACGTCCTCCTCCGGCACGATCAGGTCGTCGATGAACAGCTCGTTGGAATCCACCGCGGCGCGCCCGCACTTTTCGATCTCGCGCACCTCGATGGCCTTGCGGTCCAGGTCCGTGAAGAACAGCGTCAGGCCCTCGCTGTGGCGCTGCACCTCCTCCAGCGGCGTGGTGCGCGTGAGCAGCAGGATCTTGCTGGCCACCTGCGCCGTGGAGATCCACACCTTGCGGCCATTGATGCGGTAGTGGCCGTTCTCCTTCACCGCGCGCGTCTTGAGGTGCGTGGTGTCCAGCCCCACGTCCGGCTCGGTCACGCCGAAGGCGACCTTGGTCTTGCCGGCGATGACGCCGGGCAGGTGCTTCTTCTTCTGCGCCTCGGTGCCGAAGACGACGAGGGGATTGACGCCGAAGATGTTCATGTGGATGGACGAGGCGGCCTGCATGCAGCCGCCGCTGGCCGCCGCCTCCTGCAGGATCAGCGCGGCCTCGGTGATGCCCATGCCCGCGCCGCCATAGGCCTCCGGCATGGCGATGCCCAGCCAGCCGCCGGCGGCGATGGCCTGGTAGAAGTCCTCGGGGAACTCGTGCTTGCGCTCCTGCGCCAGCCAGTAGTCGTCATCGAAGCGGGAAACCAGGCGGCGGATTTCCTGGCGGATGGATTCCTGCTCGGGAGTCCAGCGAAAGTCCATGGCCCACGGTCCTCCGTCCGGCCGGCCCGGTTGCCCCACGGGCCGGTTGTGCTAGGCTGAAACGCAGACGTTGCGCGGTGCCGCGCGATGCGCGGTAGCCCCACCCATGCCACAAGGAGCGACCGGGCCACAAGATGCGGCCGGGTCACTGGATGCCGCCGCGGCCGGCGCTCCCTGGCGCCGGCACGACGAGAGCCCCCCGGCATGCAGCCCGATCTGCCCGTCAATCCCTACGCCCGGCCGCTGAGCCCGCGCGCTTACGGCGCCCTGGCGCTGGCGGCGCTCGTGCTGGCCGTGGGGGTGGGGTTGGCGCTCACGGCGGAGCGCTGGGTGCACCAGCGGGCGGTCAAGCAGGCGCTGGCCGCCTTCATCGCGCCGTACCAGGAGCTGTTCCTGGCCAGCCTGCCCGGGGAGCAGGCCGCGGAATACGTGGTCTTCCTCACCGACGCAGCCGACCCGGCCCAGATGGAACGGTTCCTGGCGGCCGAGTCCATCCGGCGCGTGCCGCGCGAGGGCATCTTCCCCGGCACCGTCGTCGTCACGCTGAAGGGCGCGGCTCCCGCTGCGCTGGAGCGCCTGCGCGCCCAGCCCTTCGTGCGGCTCACCGTGCGCAACCAGGGCGTGTTCTTCTGTCACTGAACCCGCAGCGCGGATGCGCCGGGCCCGGCTGCCGCCGGCTCCCGACTTCACCCCCACCCACCTTGCACGCCATGAGGAAGCTCACCCCGCTCTTGATCGCCCTGCTGCTGCTTCTGCCGCTACTGGCCCTGCCGCTGCTGGCCCACCCGGGGCAAGGCCACGCCACCAAGGCCACGAAGGCTGCGACGGACCTGAAGCTGGCGGACTACGAGGTGGGCAACTACCCCCTCGGCGGGGACTTCACGCTCACCAACCAGGACGGCGGCAAGACGAGCCTGCAGGACTTCCGCGGCAAGGCCGTGCTGCTCGCCTTCGGCTATACGAATTGCCCGGACGTCTGCCCGGCGACCCTCGCGCTGTTCAAGCAGGTCAAGCTGGCGTTGGGCGGCGACAGCGCCCGCCTGGCGGCGCTGTTCATCTCGGTGGATCCCAAGCGCGACACGCCGCCCGTGCTCAAGCGATTCGTGAGGCAATTCGACCCCAGCTTCAAGGGGCTGACCGGCAGTCAGGCGGAGGTGAACACCCTGATCGAGCGTTACATGGGCAAGTCCGTGCTGCACAAGTCGCCCGCGGCCGTGGCGGACGAGGTCGATCACACCGCCTTCATCTACCTGCTGGACCCGAAGGGCAAGGTGCGCTACTTGTTCACGGTGGACGCCCCGCGCGAGGTGCTGGTGGCGGGCGTGCACACGGTGCTGGGCCGCTCCTGAGCCGCGCGGGCGTCGGCGCGTCCACTCCGCCCGGCGGCCGCCCGGACGCAACGCTGGCACGCACCGCCCGGCGACACCCTGGCCCCGCGCGGGGATCGGCTCCGGCGGCTTTCTGGCGCCGCGTGGGGCCGCTGGCGCCCCGGCCGGCGGCGGTCGCGGCGCCCTCCGCCCCGCGCCGGCACGACGGGCGGGCCGCAATTTGCATTGTGACCGATTTGACAGCACCGCTTTGACGGTGCAGTGGCGGTCGGGGCGGCGGATCGCTCCGGCCCCTGCCCCAACCGGGCTCCGCTGGGCGCAATCCATCGGATTGCATCGTTAGAGAATGTGACCGCGCGGCCCATTGCTTTGGGTTGGAGTTTTTCGTAAGTCTATGATTTGATAGGCTGTCAGGAGATGGGCGGCAGCAGCATCGGCACCGCTCCCCGGCGGCGCCAGGAACCAGCCAGGTGCTCCGCATGACCGAATCGCTACTGGTCCGGCCCGAGAATCGGCCGGTCAAGCCCAGGCAGGCGCTCAGCGTGCTGCTGATCGACAATCAGCCGGAGAGCCGCGCCCTGCTCAAGGCCGCCCTGCGCAGCGTCCCCAGCGTGATCGAGATTCGCGAGGCGAGCACGACCCAGCACGTCCCTGGCCTGCTGGCCCAGCACGGCGCGAGCATCGTGCTGATCGAGCAGAACATCGAAGGCGAGGACGTCTTCGACCTGGTCAAGCGCATCCGGCACGACCCCGCCACGGCCGGTACGCGCTTCGTCCTGATGTCCAATCACCTGGATACGGAAAGCCGCCGCCTCGGCATCGAGGCGGGCATTCTGGGCTACCTGTCGAAGCCGTTCGACATCAACAGCCTGGAACGCGCCCTGAAGGATGCCGTGGGCAAGGTCTCCACCAACATGAAGGAGACCCTGAGCAAGGTGCGCCGCATCGAGTTCTTCTCGGACTTCAGCGACATTGAGCTGCTGCGGCTCCTTAAAATCTGCCACACGCGCAAGTATGCCGATGGCGAGACGATCTTCAGCCAGGGTGAGAGGGGCGACCGGCTCTACGTGCTGATCATGGGCCTGGTGGAGATCATCAAGCACCGCGATGAGCAGGGCTCCGAGCTGCTGGCCACCATGAACGCCGGCGACTGCTTCGGCGAGATGGCCCTGGTGGACCAGGAGCCGCGCTCGGCCGATGCGCGCGCCAAGGGCGACACGATGATCATCGAGGTCAACGACCAGATCATCAACGACATCAACGACATTCTCGCCCTCAAGCTGTTCCGCAAGATCGCGATCCTCGTCACCAAGAAACTGCGCACATACACCTCGCAGCACACGCCGGATTAGTCGGCGGCACCGCCCTGCCCGGCCGGCCAGGGGGAGCGGCCCCCGTGCCGGGAGCGCCTCGTGCAAACGCGGCCCGCACCGGCAGAGCCGCGCGCTCCCGCAGGGATGCGCCGGCGGGTTCCGGCCGCGCGTGCCCCGGCGGCGCCGTGTGCTACAATCGGGAAACCGGGCGCCGCGCCCGGCGCACTCCGCACCCGTGTCACTGGCCGCCGCCGGCCCCGAGCCGATGTCGAAACCATGTCGAGCCTGAACGCACCGCCCAGCCTGAAAGAGCAACTGAGCGCCGTCGGTTACCGCAT
>JBGOUY010000152.1:0-10057 GCA_041477795.1 bacterium | reverse complement strand
GGGGAGCTGGGCATCGCCTCGCCAGGCGTCGTGCTGGACAGCTACCCGCACCAGCTCTCCGGCGGCATGCGCCAGCGCGTCATGATCGCCATGGCGATTGCCTGCCGCCCGCGCCTGATGATCGCGGACGAGCCCTCCACCGCGCTGGACGTGACCGTGCAGGCGCAAATCCTCCACCTGATCCGCGCGCTGCAGCGCGAGCAGGGCATGGCCCTGCTGCTGATCACGCACGACCTGGGCGTGGTCAACCAGGTGTGCGACCGCATCTGCGTGATGTATTCGGGCCGCGTGGCGGAGGTGGCCGGGCGCGAGGCGTTGCTGCGCCAGCCGCGCCATCCGTACACGGTGCGGCTGCTGCAGTCGATCCCGCGCGGGGTGAGCCGGAGCCAGCGCCTCACGGTGATCCGCGGGCAGGTGCGCTCCGCGACGGACTATCCCGAGGGCTGCCGCTTCGCCGAGCGCTGCGACCACGCGGCGCCGCGCTGCGCAGCGGCCCCGCCGCCGCTCTACCCGAGCGGCCGTACTGGGGACGGCAGCGCGGCCGTCTCCGCCTGCTACCTGCACGACCCGCGCGATCCCCTCCCGGCGCAGGAGGAGCCCCCGGCCCTCACCGAGGCGCACGGCGACCGGCCGGCGCCGGGGCCCGTGCTGCTGGAGACGCGCGCCCTCACCACGCACTTTCCCATCAAGCAGGGCTTCTTCCAGCGCGTGGTGGGCTACGTGCGGGCGGTGGACGGCGTCTCGCTCGCCATCCGCGCGGGCACCACGCTGGGGCTGGTGGGCGAGTCGGGCTGCGGCAAGACGACGCTCGGCCACAGCCTGCTGAACCTGGAGGGCCACGCCCGCGGCGAGGTGCTCTTCGAGGGGCGCAACCTGCTGGCCCTGCCGAGCGGGGAGCTGCGCCGCATGCGCCGCAAGCTGCAGATCATCTTCCAGGACCCCTTCGCCTCGCTCAATCCGCGCCTGATGGTGAACGACATCGTGGGCGAGGGCCTGCGCCTGCACGAGCCGGGCCTGGGGGAGGCGGCCACCGTCGCGCGCATCGCGGAAACGCTGCGCGAAGTGGGCCTGGCGCCGGACATCGGCCTGCGCTACGCGCACGAGTTTTCCGGCGGCCAGCGCCAGCGCATCGCGGTGGCGCGCGCGCTGATCCTGCGGCCGCGCTTCATCGTGCTGGACGAGGCCACCAGCGCCCTGGACGTCTCCGTGCAGGCGCAGATCCTCAACCTGCTGCGGGACCTGCAGGGGCGCCACGCGTTGACCTATCTGTTCATCACGCACGACCTGGGCGTCGTGCGCTACCTGGCGGACGAGGTGGCGGTGATGTATCTGGGCCGCATCGTGGAACAGGGCCCGACGGAAGTCGTGCTGAGCCGTCCCACGCACCCCTACACGCGCAGCCTGCTGAGCGCGGTGCCGAGCCTGACCGTGCGCTGGAGCGAGCCGCCCGAGCTGACCGGCGAGGTGCCCTCGCCGGTCGATCCGCCCGCCGGCTGCCACTTCCACCCGCGCTGCCCGGTGTACCTCGCCGCGGCGCGGGGCGAGGCGGACCCGCGCCTGCGGGAGCGCTGTCCGGCCCAGTATCCCGACGCCTATCCCCAGGCGCCCGGCCACTGGGCGCGCTGCTTCGCCGTGGAGGGGCGCGGGTAGGCGGGCCGCGGCCGCAGGGCCGAAAGCGGGCTTGCCATCCTTGCCCAAGTGGGTCAGGTTCCCAAGGCAGGGGGGCGGCCGGCGGTCCCGCTGGGGCGCCCGGCCGGCGGCGCCCGTTCGCACCCCGCCTCTGAGTGCCCGCCCGCGAGCGTTGCCGACGCCCAATCGTCCTTACCGAGAGGGGTCATGCCCGCCGATCCGACCGCCAGTCTGCTGGGCCTGGAGGAATTGCTGCCCCAGGAGCTTGTGCAGCGCCTGCAGACGCTCCCGCCCGGCATTGCCTGGGCCCTGGAATCCTTCGTCGTCAGCTTCAGCGCCGAAGTGGAGATGCTCGACAGCGCGGCGCGCGAGGCCTTCGCCCGCATCACGCTGAGCTACGGCGAAACGCTCTCGCAGTTCCTGCGGCTGGCGCAGGAGGGCATCAGCCCGGACCGGGTGCAGGAGCGCACCCGCAAGATAGCCCTGCTGCGCAAGCTGGACCTGTTCTCCGATCTCAACGAGTTCGACCTGGGCCAGATCGCCTCAAACTTCCAGCGCATCGACTTTGCCGAAGGCCAGGTGCTGGCCGAGCAGGGAGAGGAGGGGCACGGCGTGTTCTTCCTGGAATCCGGGCGCGTCGGCATCATCGTGGATGGCAACCAGGTGGCGATCCGCGGCGAGGGCACCCTCTTCGGCGAGACCTCCGTCATCACCAACGAGCCGGTCAACGCCACGCTCAAGGCCGTCAGCCCCTGCGGCGTGCTGCGCATCTCGCGGGAGGACTTCATCCAGCACGTGCTGGGGCTGCCCGAGCTGCTGCCCAAGATCGCCCGCATCGGCTTCACGCGGCTGGAGGAGGCCACGCACCGCCTCAGCGAGGTGCTGGGGCACATGCCCGACGCCCTGCTCAAGATCGACCGCAACGGCATCATCACCGGCGACGTCTCCAGCAAGTGCTTCACCTACCTGGGGCAGGACGTGCTGACGGGCAAGCGGCTCTCCGCGGTGCTCTTCAAGGACCGGGGCGAGTTGCAGGAAGCCTGGAACCTCGCGTTCCCCCTGCTCTGGGAGCAGCCGGAGCGCTTCCACGACGCGGACTTCGAGATTCCGCGCGGCACGGACTTCGTGCTGAGCCCGCAACAGCATCGGCACTACGAGGTCAACCTGTTCCCCTGCTTCCGCCGGGGGCAGCAGGAGGGCTTCGACATCGCGATTTCCGACGTGACGGACCAGAAGCGCGTGGAGGAGGAGCGCGCCCGCATGCAGCGCGCCCTGCAGCGCCGCAAGCGCAAGTTCGTGCTGTTCCGCCTGGGGGAGGAGCGCTACGGCCTGGAGATCGAGAAGGTGCGCGAGATCATCGAGCCGCCGCCCGTCACGCGCCTGCCGAACGCGCCGGGCTACCTGCGCGGGTTCTTCAACCTGCGCGGGCGCATCATGCCCGTGCTGAGCCTGCACGAGCTGCTGCGCCTGCCCCACAGCCAGCCAGCCAGCCGCGGCTGCATCTTCGTCGTGGAGCTGCGGCGCGAGGGCGGCGTGATCCTGGTGGGCCTGCTCGCCGACGCGGTGGAGCAGATCCTGGACGTCTACGAGACGGACATCACGCCCACCAGCGAGCTGGCCCTGCACCTGCGCGACCTGGCCTACCTGCACGGCATCGCCCGCGCGGAGGAGGGCCAGCGCCTGCTGATCGACGTGGACCGCCTGCTCAGCACCGAGCAGCAGCGCGAGCTGGTTCGCCTGCAGCCCATCGGCGGCTGAACGTGGTCACCGCACCGCAATCCCGTAGAGCCGGGCCGCATTGCCCCCCAGAATCTGGCGGCGCTCCTCGTCGCTGAGCGTGCCCATGGTGCGGCGCACCGGCCGCAGCCCTTCGGCGATCGACCACTTCTGCCCCTGCGCGTCCACCTCCACGCGCGGGATGCGCTCGCGGAAGCGCGGCTCGATGCGCTGGGCCCACAGGTCCGCCGGTTCGTTGACGTGACAGTCGGCCGAGACGACAAAGGTGCGATCGAGCAGGCGCTCGCCACGCGAATCCGGACGGTGCTCGGGAGATCGGGCGGAGTCGCTCATGGGTGGAACCGGTCGGGATCGGGGCCAGACGTGCCGGGCGCCAGCGGAGCGGCCGGCGCGTGAGGTGCCCGCTCAATGCAGCAGGCTGATGTGACTTTCATATCCACCTTGCTGGCAGGCAGCAACGAATCTCCGATCGGCCGTGACGAACCGCGCTTCCGTCGCCATGGCGAGTGCGAGGTAAATACAGTCATACACGGAATGTTCAAGTTTCAGAGCCAAGCGCATGGCGGCGGGAATCAGCGGCTCACTCGCCTGCAATTGCAGGGGGATCGTCTTGAGCGTCACGAAGGCACCCGCAGCCTCCACGGCATTGAGCGACCCGAGCCGCACATGGCGCGTCAGTGCATTTGCCGCTTCCAACAGCAACAGATCGGGCGCGCGCAGCTCATCGCCGGAGTCGAGCAGACGCCGCGCAGCCTCGTGTCCCGGCTCGGGCAGCACCCATTTCAGGGCCACGCTTGCGTCGACCACCCACCGCATCAGTGGCGCTCGCGGTCGGCGCGGATCAGCCCGGTGCTATCGTGGAACGCGCGGCCGGCAAAGAGGCGGTCGAGACGTTCCAACGCTTCGCGCCAGTCCGCATTGCGCGGTTGCGCCGCAGCTTCGAGAATCAGGCGCAACTCGGCCTGCAAGGAGCGGCGATGCCGCTTGGCCTGCTCCTTGAGCGACGCGACGGTCTCGTCGGGCAGATTGCGCACGAGCACTTGTGCCATCGGGCCTCCCTCGTCGGTTCGCCAGTGGTTTGCCACCGTTAAATTTTGGGTTGGGAAATGAGCTTGACGCGCCAACTGCGCCTCACCCGCCCGCTTACGCGGGCTGCCCTCTCCACTCCGTGGAGAGGGCTTCTGGACTCCGTTGAACGAGCAGTTCCCCTTCTCCACGTAGTGGAGAAGGGGCAGGGGATGAGGCCGCCGCGCAGCGGCGGACACGCTGTGGATTTCGCTCAGCCCTCATCCGAAAATTAAGACGTGACGAACCACTAGTATGATATCATATTGATAGCACTTTGCCCGGCAAGCCGCCAGCCTTCGCAATAGCCCTCCCATTCGAAGTGGAATCAGTGGAATCAGCGCGGCATGCCCTGCATGTCCACGGCCGGGTAGTACTTGCGGGCGCCGAGGGCCTCCACGCGGGCCCAGAACTCCGGGTTGGCCGCCAGCCCCTGCTCGTTGGGCTCGGCGCGCTGGCGCCACATGGCCCAGGAATCCGGGTGCAGGCGGATCGCCTCGGCGAGCAGGCGCTCCGCGTCCTGGCGGCGCGGGGCGGAGGGCGTGCCGCGCAGCAGGTACAGCCCGAGCCGGAAGTGCGCGTGGGCGCGCGCGATCTCCTCCGTCACGGGCGGCAGATGGGCCCGCGCGGCGGCCGCGGCGAAGGCGTGCGCGCTGGCCGCCCCCTTGAGCGCCCAGTCGCGCACGGCCGCCACGTAGGTGCGCTTGGACTCGGCCGTGGTGCGCGCGATGTCGTCTGGCATCTTGCCGCTGCTGCGGTCCCGCCAGCGGAAGCCTTCGTAGGCGCCGGCCGTCTCGGTGGGCCGCACGATGCGGCCGCCCTCGTCGATCCAGACCGCCTGCGGCACGTTGACCATGTGGTATAGGTCCGCCAGGGCGTGGTCGCGGTCGATCAGGCACGGGTAGGTGGGCTGTGCCGCCTCGATCCAGCGGCGCGGCGCCTCGGGCCGGGCATCCATGGCCACGGCCAGGACGACGAAGTCGCGCCCGCCCACCTCCGCGTAGAGCGCCTGCCACACGGGCAGGTCGGCGCGGCAGCCTCACCAGGAGGCCCAACTCACCAGCAGCACCCGCCGGCCGCGGTAGTCCGAGAGGCGGTGCGGCCGGCCGGCCAGGTCCGGCAGCGTGAAGTCCGGGGCCTGCAGGGAGGCCATGCGGGCGGCGCGCTCGCCGGCGCCCAGCCCCAGCAGCCACACCTCGCCGGCGCGGTCGTGCACGGCCGGGTGGCCGAGGTGGCGCCACAGGGCGGCCGCATTGACCTGCCCGGGGCGCAGGAAGTCCGCCTGGCGGCCCGCCGGGATCGGCACGCAGGCATCGCCCTGGCAGAGCCCCTCCGGCCGGAGGCGCCAGCCGATGGCCGCCTGCAGCGCCTCGGCCGGCAGCCAGAGCTGGTCATCGGCGCCGGAGCCGCCCGGCAGCGTCGTTTCGCGATCGCCCTGCAGGATCGTCACCATGGTGTGTTCCCCCCGCTCGGTATCAGTGGATGGTTTGGCCGCCCCGCCCTTCCGGTGCGGAGCGCCGGACTCACGGCCTCGCGGCGCGGAGCGCCGGACTCATGGCCTTCCAGTGCGAAGCGCTCGGCTCATGGTTTCTCGAGCACGGTCTTGAGCGTCTTCCAGACGGTGTCGGCCACGATGCGCGCCCCGGTCTCGTTGGGGTGGATGCCGTCGGCCTGGTTCAGCTCCGGGCGCATCGCCACGCCCTCCAGCAGGAACGGGATCAGCGCAATCTGGTAGCGCCGGGCCAGCTCGGGGTAGAGCGCGGCAAAACGGCGCCGGTAGTCCTCGCCATAGTTGGCCGGCATCTGCATGCCCGCGAGGATGACGGTGATGCCGCGCGCCTGGGCGCGCTCGATGATCTTCGAGAGATTGTCCCGCGTGGCCGCCGGGTCCAGGCCGCGCAGGCCGTCGTTGCCGCCCAGCTCCAGCAGCAGGATGTCCACGCGCTGGCGCAGCAGCCAGTCCAGCCGGCTCAGCCCACCCGCGGAGGTGTCCCCGCTCACGCCCGCATTGACGACACGGTAGGGAGAGCCCGCGGCGCGCAGACGCTCCTGGATCAGCGCGGGGAAGGCGGCTTCCGGCGCCAGGCCATAGCCCGCGGCGAGGCTGTCGCCCAGCATGAGCAGCACGGGCGCGGCAGCGGGGGTTCCGGCGGCGGCAGCGGCAGCGTCGGAGGGAGGGGCGCCGGGAGCGGGCGCCTGCGCTTGGACCGGCGCCGGTGCGGCCGCGGGTGCAGCCACGGAGGTTCCGGCGGCGGCCGGCGGGGGCTGTGCCGGGGACTGGGCCGGCGGCGCGGAGGAGCGGTCGCAGCCGCCCGGCGCGAGCGCGAGCGCGGCGGCCAGCACAAGCCCGGCCGCGAGCGCCAGCAGGAGCGGATGACGCCGGCATGCGGCGCGGGGAGCCATCGCCGTCAGCCGTGACGGCGGGCGAACTCGTCGATGAAGCCGGCCAGGGCGCGGGCGCCTTCCAGGGGCATGCCGTTGTAGATCGAAGCGCGCATGCCGCCGAAGAAGCGGTGCCCCTTCAGCGCGTAGAGGCCCTCCGCATTGCCCTCCGCGACGAAGGCGGCATCGAGCGCCTCGCTGGGCGTCTTGAAGGTGACGTTCATGCGCGAGCGGTGCGCGGGGTGGGCGTGCGGCTTGTAGAAGCCCGTGTGGCGGTCCAGCGCCTCGTACACCAGCGCGGCCTTGCGTTCGTTCTGGGCGTCGATGGCCTCCAGGCCGCCGGAGGTCTGGATCCACTCCAGCACCAGCCGCGCCATGTAGATGGCGAAGGTGTTGGCCGTGTTGGTGAGCGAATGGTCGCGGGAGAGCTGGCCGTAGTTGATCATCTTGGGCGTGATGTGCAGCGCGTGGCCCAGCAGGTCCTCCCGCACGATGGCCACGTTGAGGCCCGAGGTGCCCATGTTCTTCTGCGCCCCCGCATAGAGCACGCCGAAGCGGGCGATGTCCATGGGGCGCGAGAGGATCTCGGACGTGGCATCGCCCACCAACGGCACGCCATTGGTATCGGGGAAGGTCTGCCAGCGCGTGCCCACCATGGTGTTGTTGGTGGTGATGTGAAGGTAGGACGCCTCGCGATCCAGCGTGCCGGGGTCCAGCGCGGGAATGCGGTCGAAGCCGGTCGGCTCGCTGGAGGCGATCTCCACCACCGTGCCGTACTTGGCCGCCTCGGTCGCGGCGCGGCCGGAAAAGTAGCCCGAGTTCACGTAGAGCGCCTTGCGCGCCTGGCGCAGCGCCATCAGGTTCAGCGCCACCATGGAAAAGCCCAGCGCGCCGCCGCCGTGGGCCATGGCGATGCGGTAGTTGGCCGGGATGCGCAGCAGCTCGCGCAGCAGCCGCTCCACCTCGTACACCACCTCCTTGAAGTCCGGCGACAGGTGGCTGATCTCGATGACCGAGGCGCCCAGGCCGTTGAAGTCCAGCCATTCCTCCTGCGCCCGCTTGAGGACGGGCAGGGGCAGCATCGAGGGGCCGGCGGTGAAGTTGAAGACGCGTCGGTTCATGGAGGTTCGTGGGCAGGTGCGGCCGGAGCGAGGTGAGCGTGCGAGTGGAGCGTCCCAGGGAAGCGGGCGCCGCGCGGGCGGCGGCCCGTCAGCCGGCGCGGCGCTGGAAGTCGGTCATGAAGCCGGCCAGCAACTGGACGCCCTCGCTGGGCATGGAGTTGTAGATGGACGCCCGCACGCCGCCGCGCGCGGCGTGGCCCTTCAGCGCGTACATGCCGGCGCGGTCCGCCTCGGCCAGGAAGCGCTCCAGCAGGGCCTCGTCGCGCAAGGTGAACGTGACGTTCATCGTGGCCCGGTGCGCCGGCTGCGCGTAGCCGCGGTAGAAGCCGCCGCTGCGGTCGATCGCGTCGTAGAGCAGGCGCGAGCGGCGCTCGGCGCGGCGCTCCATCTCCGGCAGGCCGCCTTCCTGCTTCACCCAGCGCAGCAGCAGGCACATCATGTAGAGCGAGAGCGTCGTGGGCGTGTTCGCCAGCGAGTGCGAATCCTTGGCCAGCTCCGCGTAATTGAGGATGCGCGGCGTCTCGGGCAGCGCGTGGCCCAGCAGGTCCTCGCGGATCAGCACCACGGCCAGCCCGGCGGGGGCCAGGTTCTTCTGCGCCCCGGCGAAGATCACCCCGAAGCGGCTCACGTCGAAGCGGCGCGAGAGGATCTCCGAGGTCATGTCCCCCACCAGCGGCAGGTCGCCCGTGTCCGGGAACTGCTGGAAGCGCGTGCCCATCACCGTGTTGTTGGTGGCGATGTAGAGGTACGACGCCTCCGGATCGAGCCAGGAGCGATCGCAGGCGGGCACGTAGGCGTAGTCGTCGTCGCGGCTCTGCGCGATGACGCGGGCATAGCCGTAACGCGCGCCGATCTCGAAGGCGCGGGCGGCGAAGAGCCCGGAATCCACGTAGAGCGCCTTGCGCGCCGGGCGGTAGGCGATCAGGTTGAACGGCACCATGGACATCTGGAGCTGTCCGCCGCCGTGCGCCAGCAGGATGCGGTAGTTCGCCGGGATGGCCAGCAGCTCGCGCAGCAGCACGAAGCTTTCCTCCACCAGCGCCAGGAACTCCTTGCTGCGATGGCTGATCTCCACCACGCCCGCGCCGAGCCCGGCGAAGTCCAGCAGGGCCGCGCGCGCCTCCTCCATCACGGAGAGCGGCAGCATGGAGGGGCCGGCATTGAAGTTGTAGACGCGGCCCCCGGGGGCGGGGCGGGCCTTGCCGGCGACGGGTCGGATCTTGGCGGGAGATGTGCTCATGGAGCCTGCAGACGGCGTTGGGGCGCTGCGGCGGCGCCGGCATGGCGCCGCTGCGGGCAGCCGCCGGCCCGTTGCCCGGGCCGCGCGAGGACGCACCGCAATCCGGATCGTAGTCCGCTCCGGCCCGCCAAGGCAAGGAAATCCGGGGGATGGCGGCGGGGGCTGGCGGGGGCGGCGTCAGCCACAATCCCACCTGCCATCCCCCCCACCAGGCATCCCCGCTCGTACGCTTTCTTGTTGCGATCATCGTGTGGAATCGGTATTACCATAGTAATACTCTGTCGAGGAGCGGGAGCATGCCCATCGCGACCAGCAGGCTGACCCGGAAGTACCAGGCCACCATCCCTGCGCCGGTGCGCGCAGCCCTGAAGCTGCGCGCGGGAGACGATATCGCATTCGACATCGACGAAGGGCAAATCCGGCTGCGCAAGGCCCGTGCCAGCGACAAGGAGTGGCACAAGAGCCTGGAATCCACGTTGAGCGAGTGGAGCGGCAATGCGGACGAGCGCGCTTACCGTGATCTTTGAGGCATTCGATATTGCGGTCGTGCCCTTCCCATTCACGGATCGACGCGCGGCAAAGCGGCGTCCGGCACTGGTTCTCTCCGACGCGGCCGCCTTCAATGCTCCATCCGGGCACCTGGTGCTGGCCATGATTACCAGTGCGGACAATGCGCCTTGGCCTTTGTATGCGCCGATCTCTGACCTTGCGAGCGCGGGTCTCCCGGTGCCCTCAGTCGTGAGAATGAAGCTGTTCACGCTGGATGCAGAACGGGTGCTGCGTCGGGCGGGGCACCTTGGCAGACGAGACACCACGGCCGTCAAGCGCGCACTGGAGCGTCTGCTGGGTTGATAGGGCCCTCCCATCCACCCGCGCCTGCGGG
>JBGOUY010000069.1:0-16277 GCA_041477795.1 bacterium | reverse complement strand
CCTCATCATCAATGCCCAGTTCACCTCCAATGGCGTTCCGTTCCAGGGCGATATCGGCGCCACGATGAGCACGCTGGGTCTCGGCTACCACTATTAGGCAGGACCCGACCCCCGTGCAGCAGCGCACCCTGGGCCGCACCGGCTGGCGCGTCAGCGAGATCGCCTGCGGCACCTACGAGACCTTCGACGTAGCGGGCGCCCCCGGCCGCCAGCGGGTGCTGGCGCTGATGCGCGCCAACCTGGCGGCGGGCGTCAATCTGTTCGACTCCGCGCCGATGTACGGCCACAGCGAGGCCAACATCGGCGCCGCGCTGCCCGCGCTGCCCGACGGCGGCGCCGGCTGCCGCATCGCCACCAAGGTGCTGCAATCCTCCCTGGCCGGCGCCCGCCAGCAGATCGCCCACAGCTTCTCCGTCATCGGCGGGCGCATCGACCTGCTGCAGATCCACAACATGGCCGGCTGGCGCGAGGTGCTGCCGCACCTGGCCGAGCTCAAGGCCCAGGGCCGCATCGGCGCCACGGGCGTCACGCACTATTCCACGGGGGCCTTCGGCGAGATCGAGGCGGCCATGCGCACGGGCCTGGCCGACGTGATCCAGGTGCCCTACAACGTGCAGGAGCGTGAGGTGGAACGGCGTCTGCTGCCCTTGGCGCGCGAGCTGAACCTGGGCGTGCTGGTCATGACGCCCATCCGTCCGCTCTTCCAGCGCGGGGCCCTGCTGGAGCGCCTGCGCGGCCTGGAGCTGGCCCCCTACCACCCCTATGGCGTGAGCGACCTGGGCAGCCTCTGCCTCAAGTGGCTGCTCAGCAAGGATCCGACCCTCGTGCTGCTGCCGGCCACCTCGCGCGTCGAGCGCGTGGCCAGCAACGCCGCCGTTTCGGGCGCGCCGTCCCTCCCGCCGGAGCTGATGCGCGAGCTGGAACGCCGCGTGGGCTGACGCCAGCGCCGGCGCAGTCCCTGCCGCTGCCGGATCATACGGGACGGCTTGGCATATCCACGAATGCCGGATTCTCCCTCGCTAGGCTGCAAGGCCCAGCGCGTTTGTCGCCACGGGAGCCGCGCGCTATGATCCAAAAGGACGCAGGGTTTGCAGCCCTGAATCCGCAGATGGGGGAGAGATGCGCTGAGAGCAGTACCTGTCAACAGCGTGTGCGCCAGTGGGCAGTGTTCCCGACCCGCAGAAAGGAGACTGCCATGTTCATGCGACAGCTGGGATTCATTCTGGTAGCGCTGCTTCTTGTCGCCCCGTTGCCGGTCATGGCGAAGGACAGCCCAGCCCCCGCGGAGCGCGAGGTGCATCGCAGCCCCGCGGCAAACGACAAGAACCATTCCGACCGCCAGGTGGAAGGCACACCGTTCGTTGCCCTGCAGCAGCAGATCAACGCGCTCCGAGGACAACTTGCAGCGCTCCAAACCCAATTGGATACGATCCAGCGAACGCCGGGTCCCCCTGGGCCACAAGGCGCTCCGGGTCCCGCCGGTCTCGCCGGGCCGGCTGGCCGCACCGGTGCCCGGGGTCCCGCCGGGCCACCTGGACCTGCGGGTGCGCCGGGCGCCGATGGGAACCTGGCATTGGCGGGGGCCGGTTGTCCCGCAGGTGAGAGCGTGACGGGGTTCGATGCGGCGGGCAACGTCCTCTGTGCGCCCGCAGGGAGTGCCCCCGTGATGGGTGCGGATTGCGCCGCACTCCAGCAGAGGATGTGGATGGACGGCACGCTCGACCTGCGAAACTGCGACCTGCGCGGCCTCTCCCTGGAGTCCTTCCACTGGGAGGGGTCTGACATGCGAGGCGTCAAGTTGCAGGGCGCCCATCTGGTTAATTTCAATCTGACCGCAGTCGACTTGAGCGGAGCCGACTTGCGCGGAGCGGTCTTCGAAAACACGGACCTGAGGTGGGCCAACCTGACCGGTGCGAACCTGAGCCACGCGAGCATTGGTTGCAGGGAGGTCTATGAGATCGGGCTGCCCTGCCCCAGCCTCGAATATGCCATTCTGGCGGGTACGGATTTGAGGGGCACCCATCTGTACGGCGTCCGATTGACGCACGCGAACCTGGGCGACAGTTTCCAACAACGGGGATCGACTCCCATCTGGGGCGACACCATCTGCCCCGACGGAACCAACAGCTTTGAATGGGAATCGCTTTCGAATTCCGACAACTTTACGTGCATGAACAACCTCGATTTCCCCTAGCCCCCGTCGGATGGGCGTCCGATGGGCTGGCTGCCAGACTGGGCGCGTCGCCTGCATCGGCGATGGCGCCCGGCCTCGCGGCATGGCCGCGCCCAGCGCGACCCGCCGTCAGGCGTGACCTGGCGCTCTCTCCTCCGTTGACCCAAAATCAGGCCGTGCAGGATCAGAACCGCACATAGATCTGCACCGGCGTAACGGTGGCGCCCGAGTGGGTCTTGAGGAGAGCGAGGGAGGTGAGGAAGTTCCACCAGAAGTGGATGGCGACGTTCTCCCCGATGGCGTAGCCGTTGCGCTGCTGCACCCAGCCCAGGTACAGGCCGAACACGCTTGCCCCCAGGGCCGTGGCCTGCACGCCGCCCTGGCCAGAGTGCGAGAGGCCGAACAGGGCGGAGGAGCCGGCCAGGCCCCAGCCCTCGCCGAAGCGGTCGCTCAGCCCGTTGTTGAGGAAGCCGCGGTAGAATGCCTCCTCGCCCACGGCCACGGCGCCGTGCTGGAAGAAGTAGCGCGCGCGCAGCTCGCCGCGCGTGATGCTGTCGTCCGGCGCCAGGACCAGCCGGTCCTGGGGCACGGGGGCGAGCACGAGGTAGAGCGGCAAGAGCAGGGGCGCCAGGGTGGTGGGGCGCTTGAGGTACTCCCAGGAGAACGGGGCCAGCGCCAGGTCGCCGAGCGTCTCCTGCGGCGCGGGGGTGCGGTAACGGCCGGCGTTTTCCGGCTGGGCCCGCGCATCGCGATAGGCGGAGAAGGAGGAGTAGAACGCCACGTCCAGCGTGCCGGTGGCGTACTGGTCGGCCACGGTGGAGGTGCGGTTGGTGCGGATGACGTGGTGGGTCGGGTCCTCGCGGTGGTCCAGCGGGATATAGTCCGGCCGCTCGATCTGCTTGCTGTACTGGTTGAGCAGGACGAAGTAGAGCGTGAACTGGGTCGCCCCGGCCACGTAGCTGCCGGTGACGGCCTGTCCGGAGCCGGGCAGGAACAGGCTGGCCGCGGCCGCCAGCTCCGGGTCGGTGGCGCGAGCCGGGGCGGCGCCCAGCCCCAGCGCCAGCCCCAGCGCGACGGCCAGCGCGGCGCCCTGCCGCACCCGCCCGCGGCAGGCGGCGCGGGGAGCGGCCGCGGCCAGGGGGCTACTCGTAGGCATCGGCCAGCAGCTCGACCGGATGCGCGATGCGCACGGGCAGCCGCGCCTCGCGCGCGCCCAGCGCGAGCTGCAGCAGGCAGCCCGGGTTGCCCGTCGCCACCACCTGGGCCCCGCTCGCCCGCACGTGGCCCATCTTGCGCGCCAGGATGCGCGCGGACATGTCCGGGTGCTGCAGGCTGTAGCTGCCCGCGCTGCCGCAGCACATCTCCGCCTCGGCCAGCGGCACCAGCTCCAGCCCCGGCACGCGCGCCAGCAGGCGCCGCGGGGCCTCGCGGATGCCCTGCGCATGCAGCAGGTGACAGGGATCGTCGTAGGCCACGCGCAGCGGCACGGGCCGCGTGGGTGGGCGCAGCGGCAGGCCATCCAGGAACTCGCACACGTCCCGCACGCGCGCGCTGAAGCGCCGCGCCCGCTCCGCCCACTCCGGCTCGTCGCGCAGCAGCGTGCCGTAGGCCTTGAGCATGGCGCCGCAGCCGGCGGAGTCGACGACAATCGGAGCCTCGCCCAGCGCCTCGAAGGCCTCGACGTTGCGCCGGGCCAGGGTGCGCGCATCCGCCTCCTCGCCGGCGTGGTGGTGCAGGGCGCCGCAGCACACCTGGCGCGCCGGCACGTGCACGGCGCAGCCATTGGCGTGCAGCACCTTGGCCGTCGCCGCGTGCACGCGACCGAAGACGGCTTCCATCACGCAGCCGCTCAGCAGGGCCACGGACAGCGGCGCCGGCACGCCCGCCGGGGCCGGGGCGGCGGCCGGCCCGCCATCGGCCAGCCAGGCCCGCGCGGCGCGGCGCCAGCGGCGCGGCGCGGGCAGGGGCGGCGTGCGCCGCTCCAGCCGCGCCAGACGCGGGGCGAGCAGCCGCAGCAGGCCGCGCCCGCCCAGCAGCGCGCCCAGGCCGCTCACGCGCAGCAGGTACAGCCCCCAGGCCACCGCGCGCAGCCGGCCCGGCACCACCAGCAGCTTGTTGAGCAGGAAGCGCTTGAGCAGGGGCGCCCCATTGCGGCGCCGGTGATCCGCGGCATCGTCCACCCGCGCCGCCTCCAGCATGTCGTGGAAGCGGATGCCCGAGGGGCAAGCCGTCTCGCAGGCCAGGCAGCCCAGGCAGAACCACAGCTCGTGGCGGATGTCGACGACGGCCAGCCGGCCCTGGGCCGCGCGGTACATCAGCTCCAGCCGGCCGCGCGGGGAGGAGACCTCGTGGCCCGTCTGGCGATAGGTCGGGCAGGCCGGCAGGCAGAAGCCACACTTGATGCAGAGCGACTGCGCCTCGCGCCAGGCGCGCGCCAGGTGCGGCGCAGCGGCACCTGGGCCGGCGGCGGCATGCGGAGCGGCAGCGGCAGCGGAGCCGGCGGCAATGACGGCGGCAGTTGCAGCGACAGTGGCGGCAGGGGGCATAGCGTCCGTGGCAGGCGCGGGGTGACGGGTCGCAGAGCGCGCGGGCGCTCAGTCCGCCAGGGAAAGGTAGCGGCCCGGCGCCAGCACCTGGCCGGGGTCGAAGCGCCGCTTGAGCACGCGCATCAGGCGCAGTTCGTCGGGCTCGGCCCCCAGCGCTGCCAGCTCCGCCTTGACGGCCGCGGGCGCCTGCTCCAGGAGGGCATAGCCGCGCTGGGTGGAAAGCTCCGCCCGCAGCCGCGTGAGGGCGGCCACCAGCATCGGCACGGCGTCCTCGGCCAGGGCGCCCAGCGCTAGCTGCAGCTGTCCGGCGCCGTAGTCGCACCCAATCGCGTGGGGCACGCCCAGCTCGCCCGCCGTCTGCGCGAGCCGACGCGCCAGCGCGGCCAGGGCGGTGGGCAGCACGCCACAGCGCAGCCGCAGCGCGGCGGGCACGCCGGCGACGGGTGCGGGACGCTCCAGCACCTCGCGCAGGGCGGGCGTGACCCGCGGCGCCTCCTGCACCGCGCCGGCGCCGTGCTGGCGCAGCAACGCCTGTGTATCGCGAAGCTGACGGGCCACGGTAACCGCGCGGCCCGCAAAGCCCACCAGCAGGTGCGCCGCGGCGGGGGCAGCGTCCCCGGCTGCGTCCCCTGACAGCGACGCGGGCGCGCCCGCCGGCAGCGGCCCGAGCAGCGCGGCATGGGCCTGGGCGCCGGACGTGGCGTCCAACACGTGCAGGAAGGCCGGCAGCAAGCGCGAGCGGAACAGCGCCCCGGCGGCTGCCGCGGCGTCCTCCAGCGTTGGAAACGTCGCCAGCAGGCACGCCTCCTGGTCGGGCAGGGCGAAGAGCTTGAAGGTCGTCTCCACCACCACGCCCAGCATGCCCTGCGAGCCGACGAAGAGCTTGTTCATGTCGTAGCCCGCCACGTTCTTGAGCACCTTGCGCCCGTAGCGCACCAGCGTGCCGTCCGGCAGCGCCACGCGCAGGCCCAGCAACTGATCGCGCACCTCGCCGAAGAGCAGGCGCCGCGGGGCGATGCGGTTGGCCGCCACGCAGCCGCCCAGCGTGTGCGGCGCCTCCGCATGCGCGATGGCGAGGAGCTGGTGGTGCGGCGCGATGCGCCGGTTGGCCTCGCCCACGCTCAGGCCCGCTGCGGCGGTGAACGTGAGGTTCTCCACGTCGTGATCGAGCAGCGCGGCCAGGCGCGAGAGGCAGAGCGCCACGTCGTAGCGCACCGGGACGTTGCCGCGCGCCATGCCGCTGCCGCCGCCCCAGGGGATCACCGCCCAGCCCTCGCTGCCGGCCAGCGCCAGCAGCGCCGCCACCTGCTCGGGCGTCTCGGGAAACGCCACCGCCGCCGGACGCAGGCCGTCCACGGCGAAGTCGCTGCGCGCCGTCTCGCCCTCGGCGACCCGGCCGGCGCCCAGCGCGCCGCGCAGGCGCTCGGCGACGGCGCCACCCGCCGCGCGGTCAGGGCCGGCGCCGCCGGCGGCACGGGCAGCGCCGGTGGGACTCGCGGGGTGGGGGGGACTCACCGTGTCGGCCCTCCCGTGGGAGACCCGGCCAGGGCTGCCGCAGGGGCGGCCGCGGCGGCCGCGGCGGCAGCGGCGTCGCGCGCGTCGAAGTAGGCGATCGGAAAGATCTTGCGCGGATTGAGCAGGTCGCCCGGATCGAGCGCCTCCTTCACGGCAAACATCGTGCGCAGCTCCGCCTCGTTGTACATCAGGTCGATCTCGTTCTGCTTCTCCACGCCCACGCCGTGTTCGCCCGTGATGCTGCCGCCCATCGCCACGCACATCTCCATGATGCGGCGATGAGCCGCCAGGGCCGCCTCGCGTCGGCGCGGGTCGTTGCCGTCGAAGGGGATCAACGGGTGCAGATTGCCGTCTCCCGCGTGGGCCAGCGTCACGACGTCCAGCCCCAGCTCGTCGCAGATGGCAACGACGCGGCGGATGGCCTCGGCCAGCAGGTTGCGCGGCACGGTGACGTCCATCACGTACACCGTGTGGGAAAAGCGCGCCATGGAGCCGTAGGCGGCCCGGCGCGAGAGCCAGAGCTTGGCGGCCTCCTCCTCGCTGGCGGCGGTCTTCAGGTCGATCGCCGCGTTGGCCTGGCACACCTCCTTCACGCGGCGCAGCTCCATCTCCATGCCGTCGCGCAGGCCGTCCATCTCGATGATGAGCGAGGCCCCGGCGTTGCTGGGATAGCCCACGTGCACGTGGCGATCCACCACGTCCATCGTCTTCTTGTCCAGCAGCTCCAGCGCGGCGGGCAGGATGCCCGCGGCCATGATGCCCGAGACGGCGTTAGCGGCATGGGCCACGGTGGGGAAGAGCGCGAGCTGCGTCACCACGGTTTCCTGCAGAGGCAGGATGCGCAGCCAGACCTTGGTCACGATGCCCAGCGTGCCCTCCGAGCCGACCATCAGGCCGGTCAGGTCGATCCCCGGCCGGCCCGGCGCGGGCCCGCCGAGCACCGCGATCTCACCGTCGGACAGCACCACCTCCACGCCCAGCACGTGGTTGGAGGTGACGCCGTACTTGAGGCAGTGCATGCCGCCGGCATTGTTGCCCACGTTGCCGCCGATGGTGGAGACGACCTGGCTGCCCGGGTCGGGCACGTAGGTGAAGCCGAAGCCCAGCTTGGCCAGGTGCGCCTTCAGGTCCTGGTTCACCACGCCCGGCTCCACCACCACCAGCCGGTTGTCCGGGTCCACGCTGAGCACGCGCTCCATGCGCGAGAGCGCGATGACGAGGGCCGCCTTCTGCGGCAACGCCCCGCCGTTGATGCCCGTGCCGGCCCCGCGGGCGATGACGGGCAGGCCCTCGGCGCGAGCCAGGCGCACCAGCGCGGCCACCTGCCGCCCGTCCTCGGGATAGACGATGGCCAGCGCATTCAGGCCCCGGTAGACCGACGCGTCGTAGCTGTACACGGCCCGGTCGGCCGTGTCGTCCCGCACGTTGGCCGCGCCCACGATGGCGCGCAGGCGCTGCAGCACGCGCTCGGGCAGACGCGCGGGCGGTGCGTCCGGCAGAGCGTCCGACGGTGCGTCCGGCGGTGCGTCCGGCGGTGCGTCTGGCAGTGCGGGTTGCTTGGCGGAAGCGGCGGTCATGGCTCGCTGACGCTGGGAGTGCCTCGGGGCGGCGCAACGGCCGCGTTCCTCCGACTTGTAAGGCGCGCGACGCGGGCTGTCAAAGCCGCCGCACAATCAACTGCCGGACCCCGGGGTTCTCCGCCCTCTGTGGATCGCGACAGGCGCGTCGCGGGGCGGTCCGGCTACAGTTCGATAATGGGCCGCTCGGGGTGCGGGCGGTAGAGCAGCAGCGTGCGCCCGAGGCTCTGGGCGAGCACGGCACCCGTGCGGCCGATCAGCTCCTCCGCCACGGCATCCGGGTCCAGCGGGCAGGTCTTGAGCACCTTCACCTTGATCAGCTCGTGGGCGAGCAGGTTGCCCTGCACCTGCTCCACGACGGCAGCGGCGACGCCCTGCTTGCCGATGGTGGCGCTGGGCCGCAGGTGGTGGCCCAGTGCGCGCAGCGTGCGCTTCTGCTTCCCGGTCAGCTCCATGCGCTCCGGCCTCGGGGGGTGGCGTGTCCGCGCGGGGTGCGCCCGCGCTTGCCCAGCATAGCCGCATCCGGGCCCTTCGACGAGGGCCATTCGCACGGCCGAGCGCCGCCGGGCGCGGGGTGGCCGCCCGGCCGGCCGTCCCCTCCCCGGTCTATACACGGCGGCGGGGGGGGGGGGCGGCGCTGCACCATGGCCGCGGCGTGGCCGCGCGATGGCCCGGATCGCGCGGCCCGGCTGGCCTTTGCGGCCCCGGTGCGGTAACACTGGATGCATCGCGCGCGGCACAACAAGCCATCGCGGGGCGTGCGTGACGACCCGCCAGCGGGGGGAGCAGCCCATGAAATACGCGTTCATCGGAGGCGGCAACATGGGCCGGGCCCTGGCCTCCGCCCTCATCGGCAAGGGCGTGTGCCTGGGCGGCGACATCCTCGTGGTGGATCCGGACGAGGCCGCCCGCGAGCGCAACGAACGCCTGGGCTGCGTGGTGGCCGAACGGGCGGACGAGCGCGTGACCGAGACGCCGGTGGTCGTGCTCGCCGTCAAGCCGCAGTCCTCCGCCGACGCCTTCGCCCAGCTCAAGCCGCTCCTGACGCCGAGCCAGGTGATCGTCTCGATCATGGCCGGCGTGCCGCTGGCCAGGCTTCGCGCGGGGCTGGCGCACGAGGCGCTCGTGCGCGTGATGCCCAACACGCCCGCGCAGGTGGGCCTGGGCATGAACGTCTACCACGCCGCGCCGGCCGTGAGCGCCGGCGCCCTGCGGGCCGTGGAGGCCCTGCTGCAGGCCTCCGGCGAGTCCCTGGCCGTGGGCGACGAGGACGCCATCGACGCGGCCACGGCCATCTCCGCGAGCGGCCCGGCCTACGTGTTCTACATGGCCGAGCACTGGATGAACGCGGCGCTCAAGCTGGGCTTCACGCAGGAGCAGTCCGCGCAGCTCGTGCAGCAGACCCTGATCGGTGCCACCGCCCTCTGGAAGGAGCTGCGCCTGCCCGCCGCGACGCTGCGCGAGCAGGTCACCTCCAAGGGCGGCACGACGGCCGCGGCGCTGGAGTACTTCGAGCGGCACGAGGTCGGCACGTCCTTCGAGGGCGGCGTGGAGCGCGCCTACCTGCGCGCGAAAGAGCTGGGCCGCTGAGCCGGGTCGCTGCAACCGGCTGCCGGAACGCGGAGCCGCTGGCGCTGTCTGGCGGCGGCCCTGCCGCAATGATTGATCGCGAGAGGATGCAGAGGAGCCATGACGCAGGCGGAATCCGGCCAGTCGCCGCTGCCGCGCATCATGATGATCGACGACGAGATCTCGAACCTGCAGATCGTCAAGATCATCCTGATGCGGGAGAACTTCCAAAGCGATCTGCTGCTCTATGACAACGGGCACGATGCGCTGGAGTTTCTGCGCGGGCACCCGGTGGACCTGATCCTGCTGGATCTGGCCATGCCGGGCATGGACGGCTTCGAGGTGATGACGCACCTGCGCGAGAATCCCGCCACGGCGGAGATTCCCGTGATCTTCCTGTCGGCCTACCAGGAGACCGAGTACATCCTCAAGGCGTTTGCGCTGGGGGCGACGGACTTCATCGCCAAGCCCATCATCTCGCCCGTGCTCACCGCGCGCATCCGGCACCTGATCGAGACCCGGCGCCTGCAGACCGAGCTGCGGCGGAGCAACGGCGAGCTGGTCAACACCAACCGCCTCAAGGACGAGCTGCTCTCCATCTGCTCGCACGACCTGCGCGCACCGCTCAACGCGATCGAGCTGATCTGCCAGTTCCTCTCCGACGCGGCCCACGGCACCGAGGCGCAGACGCCGGCGGACCTGATCAACCGCATCGTCAGCCAGACCCGCCTGGCGCGGCGGCTGGTGGAAAACCTGCTGGACCTCAACCGCATCGAGGAGGGGCGGCTCATCCCGGCGCCCTCGTTCTTCCCGGTGGAGGAGCTGCTGCGCTCCTGCGTGGACGACGCGCTGCCGACGCTGCAGGCGCGCAAGCTGCGCCACACGCTGGAGCTGCCGCCTGAGTTGCTGCTGTGCTTCGGCGACCGGGAGATGATCGCCCAGGTGCTGCACAACATCCTCAACAACGCGGGCAAGTACGCCCAGTCCCGCATCGACGTGCGGGCGGACGTGGAAGCGCTCAGCGCGGAGAGCGGCGGACAGCTCGTGCTCTCCGTGGCGGACGACGGGCGGGGCATCCCGGCCGCGCAACAGCACTCCATCTTCGAGAAATACGCCAAGCTGGAGGCCCAGGGCAGCGGCAGCGGACTGGGCCTGTACATCTCGCGCCAGATGGTCGAGCTGCACCACGGGCACATCGCGGTGCAGTCGCAGCCGGGGCAGGGCACGCGCTTTGTGGTGACGCTGCCGCATGTGTTCCAGGTCGCGCAGCTGCCCGACTTGGCGGCCTGCCAGCAGCACCGCGTGCTGGTGGCATCGGCCTCCAAGCCCACCGCGCAGCTTCTGGAGAGCGTGCTGATCGAGGCGGGCATGATCGAGGTGAGCCAGGTCGGCACGGCGGCGCAGGTGGAGCGCCTGGCCGGGCAGGGCGCGCCCGCGCTGGCGGTGCTGGACGTGCAGTCCGAGCTGCTGGCCGGGCAGCTGCTCGAGCGGCTCACGCAGGCCGCGTCGCGCCCGGCCTGGATCCTCTACGGCGAGCCGGGCGACACGGGGCGCTTCGCCCAGCGCCTGCGGGGGCCCAGCGCGCAGCTCCAGCGGCCGCTCAATCCGCTGGTCTACTTGCGCCAGGTACGCCGCCTGCTGGAACCGGACGGAACTGTGGACGCCGTAGCGAGCGTTTAATCCAAGGAGCGGGGGGCGGCCGGCGCCGCTCGGCCGCCCTCAGCCAAAGTGGCCCGGTGCGCCCGCCACTCCGCCCTGGATTCACATGGATGCAAACGGTAGGGACATGCCGAACCGCAAACGCCTGCTGATCGTGGACGACGAGCCGGAGAACCGCACCGCCCTGTGCGACATCTTCGGCGCGGAATTCGAGGTGCACACGGCCAACGACGGCATCGAGGCCCTGGCCCAGGCCGATGCGCTGCACCCGGACCTGATCCTGCTGGACATCATGATGCCCCGCATGGATGGCTTCCAGACCTGCCTCAAGCTGCGCCAGGGGGAGACCACCCGCAGGATCCCCATCATCTTCCTCACCTCCCGCAACCAGCCGGAGACCGAATCCTTTGGGCTGGAGCTGGGGGCGGATGATTTCGTCGGCAAGCCCTTCAACCGCGAGGTGCTCAAGGCGCGGGTGAACAAGCGCCTCGGGGGCACCGTCCAGGACGCGCTGGGGGAGGTCACGGAGCTGGAGGACTGCCGCGTCTACTGGGATCGCCAGGAGGCCGCCTGCGGCGACACGCGCATCCCGCTCACGTCCAAGGAGATCGGGCTGCTGCGCCTGTTCGTGGAGAACCGCGGGCGCCTGCTCACCCGCAACATGATCCTGGACAAGGTTTGGTCGGACACCTACATCACCGACCGCACGATCGACAGCCACGTCAAGGAGCTGCGCAAGAAGATCCCCCCCTTGGCGCGCCTGCTCAAGACGATCTACGGCAGTGGCTACCGGCTGGACCTGTAGGCCCCCCACCCCACGCCGCGGACAGGCGTGGGCGCTCTTTGCCCCGCGTGCGAATGCACGCCGGGGGCGGCACGGACTGGCAATCGGTGGGTCGGGACGGCTACGGAGGGAGGGACTAGCGTTCCATCCGTTCGCGCTCGCGGCGCGCTTCCTTCTTGCGGACCTTTTCGGCCTGGGCGCGCTTGAGGCGCTTGGCCAGCGAGGGCTTGATGTTGAACTTGCGTCGGCTCAGTTCCTTGAACAGCCCCTCCTTGATCAGCTTGCGCTTCAGGTCCCGCATGGCGCGGTCAACCTGGTCGTTGGAGACCTTCACCTCGATCATATCGTCGGCGCTCCTCTCCTCCTGGCGGATTCGGTGATCACGGCTCGTTCCCGGTCCAATATACCTTGGTAGCATAGCACCGCCGCTGGAGCAACGGCCAATTGCGGGCCGGGGCCGCCTCGCGCGGGGCGGCGCGAGCGGGCGCGCGACCGGCTCGGCGGCGGAGACGGATTCTCCGCTGCGCTTGGAGCGCTGCGGGTGGGTCGACGTGGAGTCGCGGCGGGGCGAAGCGCTGCGCCGGCGGCGCCGTCCGGTTTGCCTGTGCTCCGGAATTCGGCTATAGACTTGCGCTTGGTTCCGCAGGCCAGCCACCGATCACCGTCGCCACCGCCCGCGCCCGGTCATGACTCTCCTGGAAGCGCTCGATTCCCTGCAGCAACAAGGCCTGCGCGAGCTGGCGGCGGTCGCCTCCGCCAACGACCTTCCTGTCTGGTACCGCACGTACCTGGGGCGCAAGGGGCGCCTGACCGAGCTGCTGCGCGGCCTGGGCGCGCTCTCCGCCGAGGAGCGCCCACCGGCCGGCAAGCGCGCCAACGAGGTCAAGGCGGCCCTTGAGGTGGCCTTCCAGGCGCACCAGGAGCGCATCAAGGAGGCCGAGCTGCAGGCGGCGCTGGCCGGCGACCGGGTGGACATCACGCTGCCCGGCCGCCCAGTGGGGCCGGGGCACCTGCACCTGAGCACGCGCACCCTGCGCCGCGTGCGCGAAATCTTCGCCGAGCTGGGCTTCCGCGTGTACGAGGCGCCGGAAGTGGAGACGGACGAGAACAACTTTCAGCTCCTCAACATCCCCGCCTATCACCCGGCGCGGGACATGTGGGACACGTTCTGGATCAGCGACAGCGTGGTGCTGCGCACGCACACCTCGCCCGGCCAGATCCGCTGCATGCGCGAGTCGCACCCGCACCCGATCCGCGTGATCCTGCCCGGCAAGTGCTACCGCTACGAGCAGATCACGCCGCGCTCGGAGCACCAGTTCTTCCAGGTGGAGGGGCTGGCGGTGGGGCACGACATCCGCCTCACGGACCTCATCGGCACCCTGCACGCCTTCGCCAACAAGATGTACGGCGAGGGCCGCCGCATGCGCATCCGCGGCAGCTACTTCCCCTTCACCGAGCCCTCGGTGGAGATCGACATGGACTGCATCCTCTGCCACGGCGCGGGCTGCCGCGTCTGCAAGCACACGGGCTGGCTGGAGATCGCCGGCGCGGGCATGGTGCACCCGGTCGTGCTGCGCAACGGGGGCTACGACCCGGACGAGTGGAGCGGCTTCGCCTTCGGCATGGGCGTGGAACGCCCGGCCATGCTGCAGCACGGCATCGAGGACATCCGCTTCTTCTACGGCAACGACCTGCGGTTCCTGCGCCAGTTCTGACGCGGCCCGCTTCAGCCCCCGACGATTCCTAGCCCATGGCGCTGCGCGTTCCCTTGAAATGGCTGCACGACTACGTGGAGATCGACCTGTCCGCCGCCGAGCTGGCCGAGCGCCTCACCGTGGCCGGCATGGAGGTCGAGGCGGTGACCGCCATCGGCGGCGGCTGGGGCCGCGAGACGGTGGTCGTCGGAGCGCTCGCCAAGGTGCGGCCGCACCCCAATGCGGACCGGCTCTGCCTGGTGGAGGTGGACTACGGCGCCGCTGCGCCGCTCACAGTCGTCACGGGCGCGCCCAACCTGCTGCGCTACCTCTCCGAGCCGCTGCCCGCCCGGCCGCTCAAGGTGCCCATCGCGCGCGTGGGCGCCGAGCTGATCGATGGCCACGCCAGCGACGGGCGCACGCTCAAGCTCAAGGCCGGCAACATCCGCGGCGTGCGCTCCGAGGGCATGGTCTGCTCGGAAAAGGAGCTGGGCCTGAGCGAGGAGCACGAGGGCATCCTGCTGCTGCCCGACGATGCGCCCGTGGGCACGCCTTTGGCGGACTACCTGGGCGACCAGGTGCTGGAATTCGACATCAAGGGCGGCTTCGCGCACCTGATGTGCGTCTTCGGCATTGCGCGCGAGACCGCCGCCCTGACCGGCAAGCCCCTGCGCGACGCCGTGCTGCGCGTCTCCTCTCAGCCCAAGCTCCTGCGCGACGGCCAGACGCCCTTCGTGCGCCTGGAGGTGACCGACCCGCAGATGTGCCCGCGCTACACGGCCACGCTGATCGAGGGCATCACCGTGCGGCCCTCGCCCTTCTGGCTGCAGCAGCGCCTGGCGCGCGCGGGCATGCGCCCCATCAACGCCGTGGTGGACGCCACCAACTACGTGATGCTGGAGCTGGGCCAGCCCATCCACGCCTTCGATTACGGCACGCTGCGTCCGGAGCAGAAGGGGCAGCTCCCCCTCGTGCGGGTGCGCCCGGCCCGGCCCGGCGAGAAGATGCACACGCTGGACGGCGTGGAACGCACCTTCGACGAGCGCATGCTGCTCATCACCGACGGCGGCGGGCCGGTCGGCATCGCCGGGGTGATGGGCGGCCTGGACTCCGAGATCACCGAAGGCACCACGGCCGTGCTGCTGGAGTCCGCCAACTTCGAGTTCCTCAATACCCGCCGCACCAGCCAGCTCCTCAAGCTGCGCACGGAGGCGAGCGATCGCTTTGGCAAGCGCCTCGACCCTGAGCTGGCCCTCACCGCCGGCCTGCGCTGCGCGCACCTGATCGCCGAGCTGTGCGGCGGCACTGTGCGCGCGGAGGTGGGCGACCTCTATCCGGCCCCGCGCCGCCAGGCACCCATCGCGCTGCGGCCCGACTTCGTGACGCGCCTGCTGGGCGTGACCATCGCGCCGGCGGAGATCGTGCGCATCCTGCGCGCGCTGGAGTTCGCGGTGCAGGGCGACGGCGCCGACGGCCGGCCGCTGCAGGTCACGCCGCCCTCGCACCGGATGGACGTCTCCATCGCGGCGGACCTGGTGGAGGAGGTGGGGCGCGTGTACGGCTACGACCGCATGCCGGCCACGCTCTTCCGCGACGAGCTGCCGCCCCAGCAGCGGAACCTGGCCCTGGAGGGCTGCGAGCTGCTCCGCGACGTCCTCACCGGCTGCGGCCTGGACGAGGTCATCACGTACTCCATGATTGCGCTGGAGGACGAGCGCCGGCTGCACCCGGAAGGCGCGCCCGTGGACGAGGCGGCCTACCTGCGCGTGCAGAATCCGATCTCCGCCGAGCGCGCGCACCTGCGGCGGCGGCTGCTGGCCGAGGGCCTCAACACGGCGCGCAACAACCTGCGCTTCGGGCGGCGCGTGGCCATCTTCGAGCTGGGCGCGGTCTTCCTGCCCCAGCCCGGCGAAGTGCTGCCCCAGGAGCCGACGCGCCTGTGCATCGTGCTCACCGGCCCGCGCAATCCGGCCTCCTGGCTCGACGCCACCCCCGGCGGCAGCGCTGGCGCCGGCTTCGACTTCTTCGATGCCAAGGGCATCGTGGAAACGCTGCTGGAGCGGCTGGAGGTGCGCGACGTCGCCTGGGACTACGGCGCCGAGCCGGCCTACCACCCGGGCCGGGCCGCCGAGCTGCGCATCGCGGGGGCGCCGGCCGGGCGGCTGGGCGAGCTGCACCCCCGCGTGGCCGCTGCCTTCGGCCTGCCCCCGCAGCCCGTCTGCGCCGTGGAGCTGGAGGTGCGCGCGCTGCTCCATGAGTGGCGCGAGGATCGCCAGATGACCCCGCTCTCCGGGCACCCGCCCGTGTACGAGGACCTCGCCCTGGTGGTGGAGGAGGCCCTGCCCGCCGAGCGCGTGCGCGCCCTCATCGCCGAGACGGGCCGCCCGCTCGTGCGCGATGTGGCGCTGTTCGATCTCTACCGCGGCGATCAGGTCGGCGCCGGACGCAAGTCCCTCGCCTTTGCCCTCACCTACCAGGCCGACGACCGTACCCTCACCGACGACGAGGTGGCCAAGGTGCGCACCCGCATCGTCAAGCGCCTGGAGAAGGAGCTGCAGGCGCAGTTGCGCGCCTAGCGTAACACCGGCAAGCCTGGGGGCTTCGCCCCATAGGTGTTAACCTAGTACTGCGACCCGCCTTGGTTTTCGGGTGCGAGGGGGCGCTGCCCCCTCGCGCTCCTCCGCAAGGGAGCAAGCCCCCTTGACCCCATTTGTAGCGGGTGCAGGGGCCGCTGGCCCCTGCCGGTGGGAGGAGGTGCGG
>JBGOUY010000229.1:0-7179 GCA_041477795.1 bacterium | reverse complement strand
GGTCCAGTAGGTGCCGTCGAACTTCCACAGGTCGTTGAGGTTGTTGCCATTGGAACCGCCGAAGAGCCAGAACTGGCCGCTGGCGTCGATCCAGGATACGGCGCTGACGCGTGCACCCGGCACATTGCTGGCCGCGGCGACTCCCAGCTGACCGTAGCTGCCGCTTGCGTTTGCCGTTTTGCTGCCCGACACCCAGGTCCAGTCGGCGCCGTCGAACTTCCAAAGGTCGTTGAAGAAGGCAGTGCCGCCAGCGTACCCGCCGAAGAGCCAGAGCTGTCCGCTGGCGTCGATCCAGGATACGGCGCTGACGCGCGCACCCGGTACATTGCTGGCCGCGGCGACACCCAGCTGACCGTAGGTGCCAGTGGCGCCAGTCGTGCTGCTGCCCGACACCGAGGCCCACTGGATGCCATTAAATTTCCACAGATCGTTGAGGTAGCCAGAGGTGCCCGCGCTGTCAATTCCGTACCCGCCGAAGAGCCAGACCTGCCCGTTGGTGTCGATCCGGGATACGGCGCCATAGCGTGCGCCCGGGACAGACGAGGCCGTCGCTCCGTAGATGCCCTTTGCATTGGTCGTGTTGCTGCCTGACATCCAGGTCCAGAGTGGAGGCGGCGCCGTGACGGTGAGGGTTGCACTCCCGCTCTTGCCCCCGGAGGTGGCGGCGATGGTCACCGTGCCCACCCCCGTGCCGGTGGCCAGGCCGCCGGCCGTGATCGTGGCGGTGCCGCCCGCAAGCGTCGTTGCCGTCCAGGACGCCGTGGCCGTGAGGTCCTGCGTGCTCTGGTCGGAAAAGGTGCCGGTCGCCGTGAATTGTTCCGTCGTCCCATCGGCGATGGATGGATTGGGCGGAGTCACCGCGATGGACGATAAAGTTGCTGGCGTGACGGTCAGGGTTGCAGTCCCGCTCTTGCCCCCGAACGCGGCAGCGATGGTCACCGTGCCCACCCCCGTGCCGGTGGCCAGGCCGCCGGCCGTGATCGTGGCGGTGCCGCCCGCAAGCGTCGTTTCCGTCCAGGCCGAGGTGGCCGTCAAGTCCTGCGTGGTCTGGTCGGAAAAAGTGCCCGTCGCCGTGAATTGCTGCGCGGTGCCATCGGCAATGGACGGCGCGGGCGGAGTCACCGCGATGGAAACCAGGGTCGCGGACGTGACGGTCAGGCTGTCACTCCCGCTCATGTCCCCGGCGGTGGCGGTGATGGTTACCGTGCCCACTCCCGTGCCGGTGGCCAAGCCGCCGGCCGTGATCGTGGCGGTGCCGCCCGAGAGCGTCGTCGCCGTCCAGGACGCCGTGGCCGTGAGGTCCTGCGTGCTCTGGTCGGAAAAGGTGCCGGTCGCCGTGAATTGTTCCGTCGTCCCATCGGCGATGGATGGATTGGGCGGAGTCACCGCGATGGATACCAGGGTTGCCCCGGTCGCGGCGGTGCTGCCGCCGCCTCCGCACGCCGCCAGGAGTAGAGCCCCGAGGGCCAACGCCGCCCAGCAAGCTCTTGCCGATACGCCGCCCCGCGCCAATCCAGCGTGCCGGATCGCCATACAGGACTCGGGTGGTACCCGCGCTTCGCTTCGGAACAATGACTCGTGTGCTGCCCAACCGGGCCTATATACTGATATAATGAACAGATTTCCCAATGCCCGACACTTCTTCCGCGCATGTCTCACGGAGTATCGCAATTGTCAAATCATGGAAGGTAGGGCATTGATCCGGGCCGATCGTTCCTGGACGGCCTCTCGCGAGCCGTTGCAGCGGTTCCCGCGGCGATCTGAGCCCGCGGACTTGACCTTCTCGTGACAGGCGCCCGCTTGAGCAGCGCGTCCTTTTCCTGATGAGCCGGCTCGCGCAGTCTCTGTCCGGCGCGCACGCCGCCCCCATTTGCAACCGCCCGGCGGCATGGTACGGTGCGAGATCGTTGAATGTTGAACGATTCCGCGCCATCCGCATGGGAGAACGATCGATGAAGCTGCATGCGCACAAGGTGTCCACGACATCGCGACCGATTCTGATGTTCGTGGCGGAGAACAAGCTGGCCTGCGACCTGCAGGTCGTGGACCTGATGACCGGCGAGCACATGAAGGAGCCGTTCACGAAAATGAATCCCAGCAAGCAGGTGCCGGTGCTGGAGGACGACGGGTTCGTGCTCACGGAATCCTCGGCGATCCTGAAGTACCTGGCGGAAAAATGCGGCTCGCCCGCCTACCCCAAGGACCTGAAGAAGCGCGCCCGCGTCAACGAGATGATGGACTGGCTCAATACGGGCTACTATCGCGAGTTCGGCTACCACCTGGTCTACCCGCAGATCTTCCCCAACCACGTCCGCTCCCCCGAAGCGGCGCAGAAAGCCACGCTGGCGTGGGGCAAGACGCAGTCGGAGACCTGGCTGAGCGTGCTGGACAAGCACTGGCTGGGCAAGGGCAACAAGTTCCTCTGCGGCAACGAGATGACCATCGCCGACTACCTGGGCGCGGAATACGTGGCCCTGGGGGAAATCATCGGCGCCAAGTTCAACAAGTATCCCAACATCACCAAGTGGCTGGCGACCATGAAGGCGCTGCCGTCCTGGAAGTCGGTGCACGACGTGTTCGACGGATTCGCCGCCTCGCTGAAAGACAAGTCCTTCGTCACCATTTCCTGAGCGCCCGACGCGCGCCGCAGCACGGCCCAGTCAACCGGAAGGGAGGCCTGCCATGAAGATGACCAAGTTCGACCACGTCGCCTACATCACGCCGGACATGCAGAAGACCATCCGCTTCTGGCGGGACCTGCTGGGCCTGCGGCTGGTGGCGGGAGTGGGCCACGAGGGCTTCCGGCACTACTTCTTCCAGATCGGCGCGAGCCAGATCGCGTTCTTCGAGTACCCCGGCGCCCAGCCGATGGCCTACAACAAATTCCACGGCGAGCCGACCGATCGACCCATCGGCTTCGACCACGTGGCCTTCACGGTGGACAGCAAGGAGGACCTCTTCGCCATGAAGGACCGCCTGGAGGCGGCCGGCCTGCCCGTCCACGGCGCGGTGGATCACGGCCTGTTCTGGTCCGTCTACTTCTTCGATCCGGTGACGAATCTGGCGCTGGAGTGCACCTGGAACTTCATGGAGCTGACCGAGTCGCCGGCGATCTACGAGGTGGCCCCGCTGCCCGTGGCGGAAGAAGGGGCCGACCCGCAGCCCGGGCACTGGCCGCAGGTGACCCGGCCCACGCCGCCGGAGCAGATGACCGCCCACCCGGGCAATGGGCACCTGATGCGCCCGACCTTCCTCGCCGAGCACAAGGGCCGCATCACGGCCCAGGGCAAAGCCTCCGGCATCCACGAGTAGCCGCTCTCCGCCGCAACGCACCCCGCCGGCGCGCCGCTCCCGCGGCGGGCCGGCGGCACGCTGTCCGGAAGCCGCCGGCACCGCTGTGCGCGCCGGCCTTCCTGCCGGCGCTTCCCTCCACGCCGTCAGTGCGCTATGCCGGGGGTATCCCCCGGCGTCCCGCGACGCCCCGAGGCCTCCGGGTTCGCCACGCCGCTGTGGAGCGCGCTGCCATGAAGATCACGAAGGTCGAAGCCCTGCACGCCGACGCCGGCTGGCGTGTCTTTTCCTACCTCAAGGTGTCCACGGACGAAGGCCTGGTGGGTTGGGCGGAATACAACGAGAGCTACGGCAGCCAGGGCCTCAGCGCGGTCATCGGGCGGCTGAGCGAGAAGCTGATCGGCAAGGACCCGCGCCCCAGCGAGCGCATCGTGGCCGAGCTGTACGCCATCACGCGCCAGGCGGCCGGCGGCGTCAATGCCCAGGCCATCGCCGCCATCGAGAACGCGCTGCTCGACATCCGCGCCAAGGCGCTGGGCGTGCCGGTCTACGCACTCTTCGGCGGGCCGCTGCGCGACCGCTTCCGCCTGTACTGGTCCCACTGCGGCACCTACCTGATCGAGCAGGCGCAGCACGTGGGGCAGCCGCCCCTGCGCTCCCTGGCGGACGTGAAGGCGCTGGGCCGGCGCGTGGCCCAGGCCGGCTTCACCGCGCTCAAGACGAACATCCTCGTCTTCGACGAGAAGCCCTTCATCTACATGCCGGGCTTCGCGCGGCGCGGGGACCCGCCCGAGCTCAACGCGGAGCGCCACGTCATCGACGCGCTGCAGAAGCTGATCGCCGCCTTCCAGGCTGGGGCCGGGCCGGGGGTGGAGATCCTGCTGGACCTCAACTTCAACTTCAAGACCGAGGGCTACCTGCGCGTCACGCGCGCCCTGGACGAGATGGGGCTGCTGTGGTTCGAGATCGACAGCTACGAGCCGCGCGCCCTGGCCCACATCCGGCGCAGCCTGCGCACGCCCGTGGCCTCGCTGGAATCCCTGCACGGCATCCGCTCCTTCCTCCCGTTCTTCGAGCAGCAGGCCGTGGACGTGGCCATCGTCGACGAAATCTGGAACGGCGTGGCGCAGTCCATCAAGATCGCCGCCCTGGCCGAGGCGTACGAGGTGAACGTGGCGCCCCACAACTTCTATGGCCACCTCTGCACCCTGCACAGCGCCCACTTCTGCGCGGCGATCCCGAACTTCCGCATCCTGGAGATCGACGTGGACGACGTGCCCTGGAAGAACGACCTGGTCACCGTCCCGCCGCGCATCGAGAAGGGGCACCTGCTGCTGCCCACCGGCCCGGGCTGGGGCGCGGACGTGAACGAGGAGGCGGTGCGCGCGCATCCGCCCAAGCGCATGCCCGTGGGCTGGTAAGGGCGCGGGCGCTGTCCCGCCGCCGGCCGCCGCGCCAGCACCTACATTTCAAGAAGCGCGTCAGGATATTCGCGGGGGCCTTGCCCCCGCACCCCCAGCAGGGAGCGAGGCTCCCAGCACCCAATCTGGGTATCTTATCAGCGAGTAGGTGAATCGGTGCCCGTCAAGCGTTCAGTGTAATGGGGGCGCGGGGGAGCTTGCTCCCCCGCAATAAAAGTTTCGCTGTCCGCCAAAAGCAGATACTAGGCTGGGGCATGGACGCCGCATCGCTCGCATCTGCCGCCAGAGCCGCATGGTCCGTCACGCTGGGCGGGGTGCTGCTGGCCTGGCTGGGCATCGCGCTGCGACTGTGGCAGGCGCAGCGGCGCATCCCCACGCTGGCGCCGCCCGCTACTCCGCTGGCCGGCCGCGCGCCGGACGGTGCCCCGGACGGTGGGCCCTGGCCCCTCGTCTCCGTGATCGTGCCGGCGCGCAACGAGGCGGCGCACGTGGAGCCCTGCCTGCGCTCCCTGCTGGCGCAGGACTATCCTCGCCTCGAGATCATCGCCGTCGACGACCGCTCGCAGGACGGCACGGGGCCGCTGCTGGACGCCCTGGCGGCGGAGGTAGCGGCAGGGTCGGCGTCCGCGGGCCGGCTCACGGTGCTGCACGTCACGGCGCTGCCGGCCGGCTGGCTGGGGAAGAACCACGCCAATCACCTTGCCGCCGCGCGGGCGCGCGGGGAGGTGCTGCTCTTCACGGACGCGGACGTCCAGTTCGCGCCGGGCGCGCTGCATGCGGCACTGGCGCACCTGCTGCGCCACGGGCTGGGGTACCTGGTGCTGGCGCCGCGGCTGCTGGCGCCGGGCTACTGGGAGCGCGCCTTCCAGGCCACCTTCGCGCTGTACTTCGTGCTGCGGCTGCGCCTGTGGGCGCTGCAGCGGGCGCGCTCGGCGGCCTACGTGGGGATGGGCGCGTTCAACCTGGTGCGCCGCGACGCCTACGAGGCCTGCGGCGGTCACGCCCGGCTGCGCCTGGAGGTGGTGGACGACCTGAAGCTGGGCCTGCTGCTGCGCCGGGGCGGCGCGCGGCAGGGGCTGGCGGCGGGGCGGGAGCTGCTCTCGCTGCGCTGGCAGGCGGGCTTCTGGGCGAGCCTGCGCGGGCTGCTCAAGAACGTCTTCGCGGACTATGAGTACCGCTGGCCGCCCGTGCTGGGGAGCGCGGCCGGGCTGCTGGCGCTGGGCTGGCTGCCCTGGGCCGGGCTGCTCTGGGCGCCGGCGGCGGGCCTGCGTCTGCTCGCCCTGGCGGGGGTGCTCGTGCCGGTGGCGCTGCTGGGGGCGAGCGCCCGGCGCGCGACTTTCGGCAACGGCAGCGCGGGCAACGGCCTGGAGGGCCTCGCCGCGCCCCTCACGCACGGCGCCTTCGCCGGCGTGCTGCTGCTCAGCGCGGCGCTCGCCACTCTGCGCGGCGGACTCACCTGGCGCGCTACGTTCTATCCGCTTGGGATGCTGCGCGCCGGCACCCTGCGCGAGCGCGACCTGCCCTGCGACAATGCGGTAGGGTGGTAAGCCGGCCGGCATGGCGGGAGGGGCGAGCCGGCCGCGGCGAACGGCCACGCGGTGTGTCGCCATCATACGGACCGCGCGCCCGGCTGCACAGGAGCGAACCGCGACAGCCGCGGGAACCAATGCAACAGGTATCCGAAGGCCGGCTGAAGAATGTAGGTGAAAAGGACGAAAAAGTCGTTCGTGATTAATTGACTCGTGCTCCGAATGTGTGCAAAGAATCGTTTGGAAAAAGGATCCGACTGGCATCGGAAGGACGCCCCGGAATGTCGAACGGGCCTGTTTGTCATGAACCGGTCTGACAAATAGTTCGCCACTCTCCTGCTCGCAGTTATTCGACTGGAAGATTGTACGAAGCAGGTTCTTGTTACCTTCGAATCCGCACCAAATGGGGCCCGAAGCTATAAAGAGGATGGCGCGCTACTGGCGAGTTGAGGATATGGAGGAACCATGAACCGCATTTCTTTCTTCCTGGTTGTTTTCTGTATACAACTCCCCATGGTCGCAAACGGCGAATGTCGGCCCGAGCGGTGGGAGAGGTCCAATGACGTAACTGCAATGGTTGCATCTTCCTCTGGCGGTGGAGGTGAGTTGTTTACGACCGCAAGAATGTCGTACTCAACCGCTTCATCTGCTTACAGCTCCGGAACGTCGGGGTGTCGTCGTACCGCCGACGTTACGCCTCGAGACGAGCGGATTGTTTTCGTTTCGGCGAACTTCGACAATGTGGCGGCTGGAATCGCTGAAGCCCGAGGCGACTGGTTAGAAGCCATGTCAGAGTTGTTTGGGTGTACCGATAACCTCGCGTTCGCAAGGTTCTCGCAAGCCAGATTTGAAACCATTTACGCAGGAACTGACGTTGACGCGACCTCGCTTGTCGTGAACTGGGAGACCGAGTTGAAGTTGCTCTGTTGCAACCCTCT
>JBGOUY010000093.1:0-13934 GCA_041477795.1 bacterium | reverse complement strand
CGCACCTCCTCCCACCGGCAGGGGCCAGCGGCCCCTGCACCCGCTACAAATGGGGTCAAGGGGGCTTGCTCCCTTGCGGAGGAGCGCGAGGGGGCAGCGCCCCCTCGCACCCGAAAACCAAGGCGGGTCGCAGTACTAGTCTGGGGTGAACGTCCGTTGCTCGCGGCGGGGCCCCTGTCTGCGGCGGCGGCCACGCCGGGAGCGGCCACTGTGGGCACCCCGCTCCTCATGCGGCGCGGGGTGGAGCGCGATTCCCCGCCGCAACGGGCGCGGGTGATCCAGGATCGGCAGGTCCGGCAGCGTGGGCAGGTGCGCCAGGCTCGGCTCCACGTCCTCCTCGCGCAGGCCCAGCCGGTCGCTGAGCACGGCCCGCAGCACGATTGCCTCCCGCACCCCCGTGAGGGCGGCCGCCTTGGCCCGCTCGGCGGGCACGCCGCCCCATTCGGCCAGCGTGTGCACCGCATCCAGGATCGCCAGGGCCGGCACCACCTGTCCGTTCAACAGGCCCCATTCGGCCAGCATCTGTGCCAGCCGGCCGCGCACCTGGCGCTGGTACTCCGCCGCCGCGCGGGAGGGTTCCGCGCGCAGGTAGGCCGCCAGCGGCTCTCGCCCCAACGTGACGAGCAGCCCCAGCAGCGCCACCGTGGGCGCGACCGTCTCCCGCCCGGCCGCCACCCACGCGTCCATCCGCAGCAGGTAGGGCTCCAGGCGGGCCAGCGGCTCGGCGAGGGTCTCCTCGGCGAAGAACCATGCGTGCGGCTCCAGTTCCAGCAGCGGCCGCAGCAGCCCCAGTTGGTCGAACTCGCGATAGGTGGCCTCCGCGTTGCCCCGCGTGAGGAAACGCTGGGTCTCCTCGGCCAGCCGGTGGCGGGTCACCTCCCGCAGAATGGGAGCCAGCTCGCGGATTGCCTCCTCGCACTCCGGCGCGATGCGGAAGCCGAGCCGCACCTTGAACCGCACCGCCCGCAGCATGCGCACGGGATCCTCGCGGTAGGACTCCTGCGGCGGCTTGATGGTGCGGATGCGCCCGCGCCGCAGGTCCTCCATCCCGTCTACGTAGTCGTACAGCGTGAGCGTGAGCGGATCGAAGGTGAGGGCGTTGACGGTGAAGTCCCGCCGGCGCGCGTCCTCCTCCGAGGTGCCGTAGCGGTTGTCGCGCTGGATGATTCCGGGGCGCTTGTCGCGCGGCTCGCCGCGGAAGGTGGCCACCTCCATGGACATGCTGGGATAGCGCAACTGCACCAGCTTGAAGCGCCGGCCGATGATGCGGGCGTTGCGGAAGAGCTGCTTGACCGCCTCCGGGCGGGCGGAGGTGGCGAGGTCGAAGTCCTTGGGCGAGCGCCCCAGCAGCAGGTCGCGCACGGCCCCGCCCACCAGCAGCGCCGTGTGCCCGTGCTCGCGCAAGCGCCGGCAGACGAAGTGGACGTTGGGATGGATGTGCGTCGCCTGGATCGGATGGTCGGTGATCACGGCGGGGCCCTCTTGCCTGCGCGCAGCGGGTCCGGCGTGGCCACTGGCCATCGAAACCTACCTGGCTGGAATGGGGACGGTGTGCTGGTGCACCCCCTCGGGCGGCGGTTGGTGAGGCCCCGCTCCGCAACCCTACCACGGGCCAGGGGCCCGGCGGAACCCCGCCTGCCCGTGCCGGCTCAGCCGGAGATGGCCAGCCCCTCCAGCAGCAGCGCCGGGATGAAAACCCGCGACAGATTCGGCTGGTAGCGGTCGCCGCGGGCGCGGATGCTGCGCAGCAGGTCGAAGAAGTTGCCGGCGATCGTGATGCTGTCCACCGGCTGCGTGCGCCGCCCGCCCTCCATGAGGAAGCCCTGCACGCCGATGGAGATGTCCCCGCTGACCGGATTGCAGCCGGCGCCGCCCTCCAGCTCGGTCACCAGCAGGCAGCGCGGCGCCAGGGCGCAGAGCGCGTCGAGGCTGTGCTCCCCCGTGGGCAGCACCAGGTTGTGGGGGGCGGTGGAGATGCCGCCCCGGTAGCCCCGCCAGGCATGGCCGCTGGAGGCGCGGCCCTCCTTGCGGGCCGATTCGATGTGGTAGAGGAAGCTGCGGAAGACGCCCGCGTCGATCAGGGCCAGCGGCCGCGTGGCCACGCCCTCCGCGTCCAGGTAGCGCGAGGCGAGGGCGCCGACGCGGTGCGGATCGTCCGTCAGCGTGATGTCCTCCTGCGCGATCGTTTCGCCCACGCGCCCCTTGAGGCGGGACATGCCCTTCTGCGCCGTCTCGGCGGAAAAACTGCCCATGAACATGCTGAGCAGCCGCGGCGCCGTCTGCTCGTCCAGCACGACCGGCAGCCTGGCGCTGGGGATGGCCCGCGCGCCCAGCAGCTCCGCGCCGCGGCGCACGGCTTCCGCGCCCAGCGCGCGGGCCTGCGCGGCGTCCCACTGGCGGCTGTGCCAGAACCAGCTGCCGCTCTTGCGCTGCGTGCCGCTGTCCAGCATCGCGCCGCAGTGCGCGCCCACCGAATTGCTGCGCTGGCTGTAGCGCAGCCCGTGGGTCGAGGCGACCGTGTAGCTGGACTGCTCGCGCTGCACGGCCAGATACGGCACGGCCTTGACGCGGGCATCGGCCGCCAGCGCCGCCGCTTCGGTCTCCAGGCCGAAGTCGGCCAGGTCGTCCACGGTCAGCGCCTCCAGGGCCGGGTGGTAGAGCGCGAGCGCCTCCGGGTCCGGCACGGCGGGCAACTCGCGCGCCATCACGACCTCGGTCGGGTCGGACAGTTCCGCGTTCTCCCGCGCGGCCAGAAAGGCCTTCTCGATGGCGGGCGGTTCCAGCCGCTCGGTGAAGGCCAGGCCCGTGCGGCCATCCTTCAGCACGCGCACGCCCAGGCCCTGGGCGGTGGACTGATCCACCTTCTCCACGGCGCCCTTGAGCACGCGGATGGTCTGGCTCTCCTCGCGCTCCAGCATCACATCCACGTCCGGCTCGCGATGCTCGCGGGCCAGGGACAGGGCGTAGTCGACGGCGGCGCGCCACTCCATCAGCGCCCTCCCACCAGGATGCGATCGATCTTGAGGGTGGGCTGGCCCACCGTGGTGGGCACCCAGCCGCTGGAGGCGCCGCACATGCCCGCGGCCAGCTCCAGGTCGCTGCCGATCATGGAGATCAGCGGCAGCACCTCGTAGCCCTTGCCGATCAGCGTGGCGCCCCGCACGGGCTCGGCGACTTTGCCCTTGCGGATGGCGTAGCCCTCCTGCACGGCGAAGTTGAACTCGCCTGTCGCGGGATCGACCGAGCCGCCGCCCATCTTCTTGGCATAGAGGCCGAAGTCCACCGAGGCGATCATCTCCTCCACGCTGTGCGGGCCCCGGTCGATATAGGTGTTGCGCATGCGGCTGACGGGCGCGAACTGGTAGGACTCGCGCCGGGCCGAGCCCGTGCGGGCCATGCCCACCTGCCGCGCGCCGATGCGGTCGCTCAGGTAACCGCGCAGGATGCCCTTTTCGATGAGCACGGTGCGCTGGGCGGGCCAGCCCTCATCGTCCACGTTCAGCGAACCCCAGTGGTTGGCCAGCGTGCCGTCGTCGATGGCGGTGAGAATGGGCTGCGCGACCGGCTCGCCCAGCTTGCCCGCGAAGGGGGAGGCGTCCTTGCGGATGGCTTCGGTCTCCAGCGGGTGCCCGCAGGCCTCGTGGAAGATCACGCCGCCGAAGCCGTTGCCCAGCACCACCGGCATCGCTCCGCCTTCGATATAGCCGGCGCTGGCCATGCGCAGGGCGGCCTGGGCGGCCTGTTCGGTGATGCGCTCGGCGTCCAGGCCCGCGAAGAACTCATAGCCACCCAGCACGCCCGGGCTCTCCGTGGCGGTCTGGGGGCCGTCGCCCGTTTCGGCGATGGCGGACAGGCGCAGGCGCGCGTAACGGCGGCTGTCCTCCACCCACAGGCCTTCGCTGTTGGCGATGAGGACGCTGCGGCGCTTCTCGATCGCGGAGATGCCGACCTGCCGGATCCCTTCGCCGTGCCGGCGCGTGAGCTGATCCAGGTGCCGCAGCAGCTCCACCCGTTCGCGCTTGGCCACCGAGTCCGGATCGACCCGCACGGGGTGGCGATCCTGCACGCGCTGCACGCGGAACGTGGCAAGCGCTCCGGGCGTGCCCTCCTCATGGGCGCGCGCCAGGTTCTCCGTGAGCTGGAGCAGTTGTGCCTCGGCCGGATCGCTGCTGTAGCCATAATAGGCCTCGTCCTCGAAGAGCAGGCGCACACCGATGCCGAAGGAGTTGCCGTTGCTGATGCCCTCCACCTTGCGGTCCAGCAGGTCGATCCCGGCGACTTCGGAATCCTCCACGAAGACTTCGGCGAAGTCTGCGCCCCGGCTCAGGCCGAGTTCCAGCACATGGCGCACCGTCGTTTCCGGCAACATGGGCACTCCTGCGTGGGCAAGCCTGCGGTCGGGCCAGACTCCATGATAGCAGCGCAGCCCAGGAACTCAACGCGCGAGCCCCAGCGGCGGAGGGCGGCCGCGAGCCGGCGCGCCCCATCCGGCGGGGCGCTTTGCACGCCGCCGGGGGCGCCTTGTGCATCGCGCCGAGAGCCGGTAAAACCGTGGCTGGTACGGACCCCCTTGAGAGCCGGAGCCGATGCAAGCGGAGCGACGCGGGTGATTGGCTCCCTCCTGAAGACCGAGCGTCTCCAGCTGCGGCCCCTGGAGCCGGACGATGCGGGGACCCTGCTGCAGTATGCGCTGGAAAATCGCGCGTGGCTGGCCCCCTGGGAGCCCGCACACCCGCCCGGCTACTTCACGCTGGAGGGCCAGCGCAACATCCTCTACCAGTGCCAGGACGACCGCCGCAACGAGTCGGGCGTGCTGTTCGGCCTGTTCGAGCGGCAACCGGAGATTTCCGTGCTGTGGGGCCGCATCAGCGTGTCGGGCATCGTGCGCGGCATCTGGCAGAACGGCTTCGTGGGCTATTCCATTGCCCAGTGCCAGGCGCGCCAGGGGTACATGACCGAGGCCCTGCGGCGCATCGTGCTGTTCGCCTTTGCCGAGCTGGGGCTGCACCGGCTGCAGGCTTCCATCATCCCGCGCAACGCCGCCTCGCTGCGCGTGGCGCAGAAGGCCGGGTTCCGCAACGAGGGGCGCGCGCAACGCTACCTGAGGATCAACGAGGTCTGGGAGGACCACGAGATCTTTGCCATCACGGCGGATGAGGTGCGGCCGGGCTACCCGCGCTGAGCAGGCCAGCGCCCGCGCGGCCGCAGGCAGGGCCCGCGCGCCGCGACGCGCGGTGCCGGCGGCGCGCTTTGATAACCGTGCTTTGATAACCGGGCGGGAAGCAGGGTATCCTGGTCCGTATGGGGGACGCGGCCGCTGGCCGGAGTTGGCAGCAGATTTCACGGCCGCACCCCAACTGACGCCCGCACCCGGCGCTCGAGCGCACCGGGGTGCATTCTCCAAGGAGCGAAAGGCCATGTTGCGACCGGACCAGGTTCACCCCGGAGTCGGCGACCGCCGCGTCGCCATGGAGGTGATCAATTCCACGCCCAAGGGCAAGAAACTGGCGCACCCCGCCGCCCATGCCCCGCGCATCTTCGCGGACACGGCCACCATCGACGAGATCGTGCCCCTCATGGAGGGCGGCATCATCAATGGCGTCACCACCAACCCGACCCTGCTCAAGCGGGCCGGTGCGGACTCCTGGGCCCATGCGGACAAGATCCAGAAGGAGATCGTCAAATTCATGGCGCCCTATCCGGTCTCCCTGGAGCTGACCGAGCTGGACCCGGAGAAGATGTTCAAGCAGGCCAAGAAGCTGGCGGCCCTGGGAGACAACGTGGTGGTGAAGGTGCCCACGGGCGGCTTCGGCATGATGGAGCGCGATCCCTTCACGGGCCTCAAGATGATCCGCCGGCTGTGGCAGGAGAACATCCGCGTCAATGCCACGCTGGTCTTCAACTCGACCCAGGCCTTCTGGGCGGCCAATGCGGGCGCGTGCTACGTGTCGCCGTTCCTGGGGCGGGTGGCGGACTACCTGTACAAGCACGACCAGGTGGAGCGCGGGCCGGGCAATGCGCTGCACTACCTGGAGGACCACAAGGTGCCGGCGGGCGGGCCCAACATCGTCGCCAACTCGGCCTATGTGGCCAATGACGGCGCCCGCAAGGATGCCGGCGTGCGGCTCATCAACGAGATCGTGGCGGTCTTCAACAACTACCGCATCCAGACCGAGGTGCTGGCCGCCTCCTTCCGCAATGCCGCGCAGGTGATGGAATGCCTGCTGGCCGGGGCGGACATTCTCACCGTGCCGGCGCCCATCCTGATGGGCGTGGCCGACCATCCGCTCACGGACGAGGGCATGAAGGCCTTCGTCGAGGACTCCAAGACCTTCGACCACTAGCGGCTCGCCGGCGCCCGCCGGCTCTGGCTTCGGCACGGCGCGGAGCCGTTCTCGTCATCGCGGCGGGCTTGGGCTATAGTGCCAGGATCGCCTGCGCGGGGCGCCCGGACTGGGCCGCCGCGCGAGCGATGCTGCGCCGGGGCCGCGCGCGCCCGGCGGATTCGCGGCTGCCACGCCCGCAGGGGCGCCGCAGCTGGCGCCCGATCCTCGCCGACGCCCGCAATGACGATCTCGCTGCAACCGGTCAAAGGCACCCGCGATTTCTACCCCTCCGAGCTGCGCCTGCGCAGCTGGCTCTTCGACATCTGGCGCGAAAGCGCGCGGCAGCACGGCTTCGAGGAGTACGACGCGTGCGTGCTGGAGAGCGAGGAGCTCTACGTGCGCAAGGCGGGCGACGAGATCACCGAGCAGCTCTACTCCTTCGAGGACAAGGGCGGCCGGCGCATCGCCCTGCGCCCGGAAATGACGCCGACCCTGGCGCGGCTGATCCTCCAGCGCAAGAACGCGCTGTCCTTCCCGCTCAAGTGGTTCACCATCCCGCAGTGTTTCCGCTACGAACGCATGACGCGCGGCCGCAAGCGCGAGCACTACCAGTGGAATGCGGACGTGGTGGGCCAGCCCGGGGTGGTGGGCGAGCTGGAGGTGCTCTCCGTGCTGATCATGTCCCTGCAGAAGATGGGACTCACGCCGGCTCACGTGCAGGTGCGCCTGAACGACCGGCGCGTGCTGAACGCGGTGCTGGAGCAACTGGGCGTGCCGGCCGAGCGCCATCTGCCGGTGATGGTCGTGATGGACAAGCGCGACAAGCTGACGCCCGACGAGCTGGAGCGCCAGCTGCGCGAGCAGGGCCTGCTGCCGGAGCAGGTGCAGCGCCTCAACGAGTTCCTCCGCATGGAGACCCTGGCCCAGGTGCGCGAGCGGCTCGGCGATGCGCAGCCGCTGCACGATCTGGAGCGCCTGCTCGGCATGCTGGAGTCGGTGGGCTACGGCGGCTATGGCCAGTTCGACATCACCGTCGTGCGCGGCCTGTCGTACTATACGGGCACCGTGTTCGAGGTGCGCGATGCGGGGGCCAATCTGCGCGCCATCTGCGGCGGGGGCCGCTACGATTCGCTGCTCTCCGCCTTTGGCGGCGAGTCCATCCCGGCCGTCGGCTTCGGCTTCGGGGACGTGGTGATCATGGAGCTGCTGGCGGACCTGGCGCTGCTGCCGCACCTGACGCCCGCCATCGACGTGGCCGTGATCCCCTTCTCCGAGGCCCAGCTGCCCCAGGCGCTGGCGCTGAGCCAGGCCGTGCGGCGGGCCGGGCTGCGGGCCGACGCCGACTTCTCCTTCCGCAAGCTCAAGCGCGCCCTGCAGCGGGCGGACGAGATCGGCGCGCGCACCGCCGTGCTGCTGATGCCCGATGAGCTGGAACGGGGCGAGGTGGTGGTGCGGGACATGGCCCGCCGCGAGGAGCGGCGCGTCCCGATCCAGGAGTATATGGCCCACCCCGGCTAGCCCGCACGGGGCGGAGCGCTGCGCCGGTCAGTTCAGCGTCGGTGGGACGTGCGATTCGCGCACGCCTTCGCGATCCAGACCCATCCCCATCAGTCCCAGCAGGATGCGCTCGCGCGCCAGCGGCGTGGGCGCCTCCAGCAGCGCCTGCTTTTCCGCCGGGGCAAAGGGCAGGGACATGCACAGGCCGTTGAGCAGGAAGACGCCCGGCACCGCCTCCAGCTTGGCCAGATCGAAGGGCAGCTTGGCGCGCTCGCCGAACTGCTGCAGGGCCCGCTTGAGCCGCGCCGAATCGAGCTGTGCGTCCGGCTCGCGCAGGTCGCCCGCGAATTCCCCGTAGTCGGCCACGACGCGCCGGTACCCCTTGAAGAGCGGCAGTTCCTCGCGCGCGCGGAAGCGGCTCAGCCCTTTCAGGGCGACCACGAATCGGCCGTCCTCCGTCTCGTCGCAGCGCTCGATGCGGCCCAGGCAGCCGACCGGATAGACGTCCGGATTCTCGGGCGAGGCTTCGGGGGGCGGGCTGTTGTCCTGCCGCGCCACGACGGGCTGCACCATGGCGATGACGCGTGCGCCATCGCGCGCATCGGCCACCAATTCGCGGTAGCGCGGCTCGAAGACGTGCAGCGGCAGCCACATGCCCGGCAGCAGCAGCACGCCGGTGAGCGGGAAGATCGGGATGATGTCGGGCAGTTGCGGCTTGTCCATCGCTCTCCCCGCGCGGGGCGCGGCCGGTGACGGCGTGCTGCGGGCGGGCGCAGGGCGCCTGTCTGCGCCCCTGACCGACCGGCAACCATTATTCCATGGCTGGCCGCGGCGCGGCAATGTCCCACCACGCGGCGGAACGCCGGCCAGCCCCGCGTGGCTGGCTGCCACCGCCGGAGCGAGCCGGCGGGCACGGGGCGTGCACCCCGCCTGGGACGAGCGGGACGCCAGTGGTGCGTCGACCGACACCGGCACGCGGGGTCGCGGGCCCCGCGCGCTCACGGAGTCTCCATGAACCGACGATCGTTCCTGCGCAAGACGGCCGCCACGGCCGTGACCTCGACGCTGGCGGCCGTGTCCTATCCCGGCAAGCCGACCCACGCCCAGGTGCGCTTCCGCTGGCGGCTGGGGCACAGCTTCGCGCCGTCGGCGCCGATCCTGGCGGCCAACCTGGCGCCGCTCGTGGCCCGCCTGCGCACCCTGAGCAAGGGCGCGCTGGAGATCCAGGTCTACGGCGCGGGGGAGCTGGTGCCGGCCTTCGGCCTGTTCGATGCGGTGCGCGACGGTACGATCCAGATGATGTACAGCGCGTCCTACTACTGGGCCGGCCGGCTGCCAGCCGCGCAGTTCACCTGCTCCGTGCCCTTTGGCATGACCGCACAGCAGACCAACGCCTGGTTCTACTTCGGCGGCGGGCTGGACCTCTGGCGCGAGGTTTACGCCCGCCAGGGCCTCATCCCCTGGCCTGCCGGCAACACGGGCATGGAGGTGGCCGGCTGGTTCCGTCGCGAGGTGCGCAGCCTGGAGGATATCAAGGGCCTCAAGATCTGCATCGCCGGGCTGGGCGGGCGCATCCTGGAGTCCGTGGGGGCCAAGGTGCTGCTGCTGCCCGCGCCGGAGGTCGTGCCGGCCCTGCAGGCCGGCACCATCGACGCCTGCGAGTGGATGGCGCCGTACTACGACTACGAGCTGGGCCTGCACCGGGCCGCGCGCTACTGCTACACGCCGGGCTGGCACCAGCCCTCCACGGCCAACGAGCTGACGATCAACCTGACGGCCTGGGCGTCCCTGCCGCGGGAATTGCAGCTCATGCTCGACCAGGCGGCGTTCCAGCTCAACGTGGCCAATCTGGCCGAGTTCGATGCGCGCAACCAGGAGTTCCTGCGGCGCATGCAGCAGCAAAGCGCGGTCGCCTTCCGCGAGCTGCCCGCGGACGTGCTGAAGGCGCTGTACGCCGCGGCCGAGCGGGTCAATCAGTCCGTCGCCGATGCCGATCCGGATGCGCGGCGGGTCTACGAGAGCTACAAGGCCTTCCGCGATGGCGTGCGCGCTTGGCACGCCCTCAGCGAGGCGGCCTACCAGCGCGCGCTCGCCAGCGTCGGCGCCAGCCCCGCATAGGGTCCAGCCGCGCCCACGGCGGCGGAGCACGCGCGTCCGCCCCGAGCGCCGGGTGCCGCCGCGCCTTGTGCGGGGGCGGCCGGGTGGACTACCGTACCGGCAGTCCGGCGCCCGGTCGCGGCGCCGCACATCAATCCAGGCGTCCATTGCATTCCAAGGAGGCCACGATGGCCAAGACGATATTCCCGCTTGCCAAGCCGCTGGCTAACCGGGGCCCGTTCTCCGGGCCGGTGGCCTTCTCCAACGGCGTCATGACGACCGGCGGGCGGCTGCTGTTCGTCTCCGGGCAGCTCGCCTTCGATGCCGACATGAAGCTGGTGGGCAAGGGCGACATGGGGGCCCAGGCGCGCCAGGTGCTGCGCAACATCGGCGCGGTGCTCAAGCAGGCCGGCGGCACCTGCAAGGATGTCGTGCGCGTGACGGTGTTCGTGAAGGACATCGGCCGCTTCCGCGAGATCCACGACGCGCGGCTGGAGTTCTTCGACCGCAATCATCTGCCCGCTTCGACCATGGTGCAGATCAGCGAGTTCGTGCACCCGGATGCGCTGATCGAGATCGACGCCGTCGCCGTCATCGGCGGCTGAGGCCGGCGCCGGTGACACGCCGCTCTGGCCCGGCCGTGCCGGCGACCGTGCCGGTCAGGGATAGGTTTCCACGCCGCCGGGCGTGTGCAGCTCGAGCTGGTTGCCCGCTCCGGCCGCTGCATCGTGCGGCGCAGCGGGTGCGACGTGTCCCCGCGCGGCCTCGCAGTGGCCCACCTGCCGCACGGCCACGCCGTGGGCACGCCCGATCTGCTCCAGCACCGGCAGCAGCGCCGGGCGGCCGATGATCTCCATGCGGTGGCCCATGTTGAACACCTGGTACAGCTCGCGCCAGCTCGTCCCGCTGGCCGCGCGGATGAGCTGGAACAGCGGCGGCGGCGCGAAGAGCGCGTCCTTCACGTAGCGGATGCCGCGGCCGCTGCGCAGGCACTTGGTCTGGCCGCCGCCGGTGCAGTGCACCAGCGCTCCGACCTGCTCGCGGTGATCCTCCAGCAGGGCCTTGATCAGCGGCGCATAGCTGCGCGTGGGGGAGAGCAGCGCCTCGCCCACGCTGAGCGGCGTGCCGGGCAGCGGCGCCTCGAGCCGGTACGGCCCGCTGTAGACCAGCTCGGCGGGCGTCTCCGGGTCCACCGTCTCCGCGTAGCGCTCCGCATAGTACCGGGAGAGCAGGTCGTGCCGGGCCGAGGTGAGCCCGTTGCTGCCGATGCCGCTGTTGGGGCGCGCCTCGTAGGCCGCCTGCCCGTCCGAGGCCAGCCCGATGATGACGTCCCCGGGCTGCACGCCGCTGTTGGCGATCACGGCCGCGCGGCGCAGGCGCGTCACCACCGTCACGTCCAGCAGCAGCGTGGCGACCACGTCGCCCACGTCCGCCGTCTCCCCGCCGCTGGCGACGAGCGGCATGCCCCACTCCGCGTACTGCGCCTCCAGCCGCGCGAAGCCCCGCAGCACGGCCTGCAGCACCTCGCCCGGCAGGCGCCGTGCGTGGCGGCCGATCGTGTTCGAGTACAGGTACGGCCCCAGGGCGCCCACGCAGAGCAGGTCGTCCACGTTCATCACCAGCGCATCCTGCGCGATGCCCTCGAACACGCGGGCGTCGCCCGTCTCGCGCCAGGCCAGGTAGGCCACGACGGACTTGGTGCCGGCGCCGTCGGCGTGCATGGCCAAGCACGCGGCCGGGTCGCCGCCCAGCACGTCCGGCACGAGCTTGCAGAAGGCGCCCGGGAAGAGGCCCGGGTCGGCGGCGCCCACGGCCGCGTGCACCTCCTCCTTCTGCGCGGAGACGCCGCGCTGGCGATAGCGCTCGCTCATGCGGCGGGCCGGCTGCGCTGGGCTCGGGGGGTCATGGCTCCGCTCGGGTTGGCTTCGTTTGGAAATCCGCGTCGTTCGGCCATCGCCGTCGCGTGCAGGCAGCGGCGCCCGACCGCCGTCGGCACGGCACTCGTTCCCCCTGGCCGACGACTGCGGAATCACGCAGCGTGACGAGTGCCGGGCCGTGGCCCCCGCGGTGGCTTCGTTTCGTAATTTTTCCGCAGCCCCCCAGAGGGGCTCTGGCCGGGCCTTTGCGCGTCATCATCCTAGCACGGATCGGCTCAGGTGTACAGACGTTTCACCACGGTTCCGACCGCCCGCTACGTGCCCCGCTGTGCGCCATCATAGGGAGCGCGGGTCGCGCCCGTCAATGTGCGGCCGCGCCCGGCCTTTGCATACTTTCAGAGTGGTGTGATACTTGAATCGACCTTCTAGAAGGGCGGCATCCGCAAGGCCATGAGGCCTGAACCTTGGAGCAGGAGCAGGCCATGCCAGACATCCAAAGCGAAATTGATGCCTATGTGGGAATGCAAAAAGACCTCGAGATTCACCACAAAGGCAAGTGGGTGGTCATTCGCGAAGGACAGCTAATCGGCACATTCGATACGTTCGAATCTGCTGCAGCCGAGGCAGTTGCCCGGTTTGGAGCGGGGCCATTCCTGATTCGAGAGGTTGGCGCCCCGCCCATGGTCCTGCCCGCATCTGTCATGTATCATCTTGCAAATGCCAAGAACTAAATGCGGTTGCATTGATACGCCGCAGACCCGAGCGCCCCAGGCATTGATCCGCCTGGGGCCGACACTCTTTGTCAACATCGGTTTCGACCCCTCGTATTCTCCGCAGCAACCTGGGAAGGTCCCGCGCGCGGCGGCGCAAAACATAATGGCACTTGTCGATACCGGTGCAACCGAGTGTTGCATCGACAGCTCCCTTGCGACGCAGCTAGGGCTGCCCATTGTTGACAAGCAGACGATTGCCGGAGTTCAGGGGTCACAATCCGTCAACATGTACTTGGCGCAGATTCACGTGCCATCGCTGAATTTTACCATGTGGGGTCGATTCGCTGGCGTCAATCTCCAGGAAGGCGGCCAAATTCATCGAGCGCTCATGGGCCGCACTTTTCTGACCGCATTCACGTTGATCTACGATGGTACGACTGGCGACGTGACTCTTCTGTATTGAGTCGGTTTCAGCACTACAGCCTTTCGACAATTGCATCCGTGCCGGGATCAGGCAAATTAGGACACTACCGCGCGCCAGCGGGCCGGAGTGAGGTTCCGCCCGCGCCGGCCGTTGGCCCGCCGGCGGCCGCGTGCTACGCTGGTCGGCGCGCACGCCCGCGCCCACTCGCCCCATTGGGCCGCCACCCTGCCCATGCTGATCCTGCCCGCCATCGACCTGCAAGCCGGCCGCTGCGTGCGCCTGCAGCAGGGTCGCCTGGAGGACGAGACGGTCTACAGCGCCGATCCGGCGGCGGTGGCGCGGGACTTCGTGGCGGCCGGCGCGCGCATGCTGCACCTGGTGGACCTGGACGGCGCCTTCCGCGGCGCGAGCGCCAACCTGGCGGCGGTGCAGGCCATCCGCGCCGCCGTGGACGTGCCGCTGGAGCTGGGCGGCGGCTTGCGCTCCGAGGCCGACGTGGCCGGCGTGCTGGCGCTGGGGGTGGACTCGGCCATCATCGGCACGCTGGCCGTCCGCGATCCGGATGGGGTTGCGCGCATCCTGCAGCGCTTCGGCGGGGAGCGCGTGCAGATCGGCATCGACGCGCGCGACGGCCGCGTGGCCGTGCAGGGCTGGGCCGAGGAGACCGCGCTCGACGCGGGGGCCTTCGCCAGCCAGTGGCGCGAACGCGGCCTGCAGCGCGCCATCTTCACGGACATCGCGCGGGACGGCATGCTGCGCGGCCCCAACACCGCGGCCATCGGGCAGTTCGCCCGTGCCAGCGGGCTCCGGGTGACCGCCTCCGGCGGCGTCACGAGCCGGGCGGACGTGCAGGCGCTCTGCGCCCTGGAACCCGCCGGCGTGGACCGCATCATCATCGGCAAGGCGCTCTACGAGGGCACGCTGACGCTGGACGCCCTGGCCGACCTGAATCGCTAGCGAAGTGAGGGAAGGCAAACGGCTGCGAGGGAGCAAGCCCCCT
>JBGOUY010000194.1:0-8576 GCA_041477795.1 bacterium | reverse complement strand
CGCTGCGGCTCCTCCTCCGGCGCCTGCTCCGGGGTTCCGGGCGCGATGGAGACGAGCAGCGTGTGCGCCCCGGTCCGCGCGGCCTGGCGCAGCGCGGCGGCGTGGGCGCTCACCCAGCCGGTCGCTTTGCCGTTCTGCAAATCGGCGTCCCAGTCATCGGCGTCCAGCTCGCCCGGCTCCAGCACCCGCGCGTGCACGCCCGGCGCGGCCTGCAGCGACTTGACCTGATCGCGCGTGACGGCCGTGCGCGAGCCGGCCAGCACGAGCACCGGCCCCGCGCGGGGGAAGAGCGGCGGCAGCGCCGGCGCGCCCGGCTCGGGCAGCAGCTCTTCGGCCAGGGCAGCGGCCAGGCCCGCGGAACCCACGGCCAGCACGGCCGCCCGCTCCCCGCCCGCCTGCCACGCCTGCGCCAGGGCGGCGGCGAGCGCCTCCAGGTGCGCGGGGCTGGCGGCGTCCGCCACGATCGCGCGCACGCCTTCCGCCCGCAGCTCGGCCAGGCGCTGCTTGGCGCCGCGCAGGCCCCACACCAGGTCCGTCAGCGTGATCTGCTCCACGCGCCCCAGCCCCTGCAGCAGGCTCGGCAGGTGGCTCTCCGGCACGGGGTTGAGGCGGTCCCGGCCGATCTCCGTCTCGTGCACGGGCACGCCCGCCACCAATAGCATCCCGCTCTGCACCGTGCGCCGCGCGGCGGGGAAGGCGGGCGCCAGCAGCAGCGCCGCCGCGCCGTTCAGCAGGGGCGGCAGCTCGGCCGCCCAGGGGCCGCGCAGGGTGGAGTCGATCTTCTTATAGCGCAGCGGAAAGCCGGCCGCGGCCAGCCGCGCGGCGGCCGCGGCGGAGCGCAGCGCCGCCTGCGCGTCCGGCAGATGGCGGCTGTCCGTGTTCAGCACGAGCGCTTCCCACGGCGCGTCGTCCGGCGCGGGCGGGATGGCGGCAGCGGGCGTGGCCAGCACCAGCACGCGCGCCCCGCGGGCGGAGAACGGCACGCCCGTGTCACAGGCGCCGGTGAGATCGTCCGCCAGCACGCCGAAGGGAGTCATGGGCCGTCGTCAGAGGCTCCGGTCAGAGGCTCCGGTCAGAGGCTGCGAGGCAGGCCGGGCGCGGCAGCGGAGCGCAGCGCGACGGCCGCCCGGCGCAGCAGGCCAAAGCGAGGACAGAGCGGTGGCGAATCGAGAGACGAAACAAGAACGGCGGCTGGCCGGCCCCGCATCGGGGCGGCACGCCGCCGGGAGCGCCATCGCAATGGCGCCAAGCCAGCAGCCAGGCTCAGGCCGAAGTCGGCTTGGGCTTGGTGCTCGTATCGGAGGTCTTGGTGCCGCCGTGGGCCTTGCCGTCGCACTCGGCGAACACAGCCGGGCTCAGCACCGCGGACGTGAAGAGTACCATTAACGCGACGGCCAGCAGCTTCCTCATGGAGGTCTCCCCCTGTGGGTGCAGTTCTGGACAACTCGTGCCGGCTATGATGAGGCTTGCGGGGCCCGTTGTCAATTCGCGCCCGCCCTCGCCTGCCCAGGCACACCCCTCGCTGACGCTGCTGCCATGGCTGCCATGACCGGTTCCCTCGCCACCTCCCTCGCGGCCGTCACCTGCGACTGCTACCGCATCCCGCTGCCGGTGACGCTGTCCGATTCCACCCACGGCGACCTGACGCACTTCCAGCTCGTCACCGTGCGCCTGCGCGACCGGGACGGGGCGGAGGGGCTGGGCTACACGTACACGGTGGGGGCGGGCGGCGCGGCCATCCGCGAGCTGGTGCGGCGCGACCTGGCGCCGCTGCTGACGGGGGCCGGCGCGGAGCGCAGCGAACAGCTCTGGGAGCGGATGTGGTGGCGCGTGCACTACGTGGGGCGCGGCGGGCTGGCCATGCACGCCCTGTCCGCGGTGGACATCGCGCTATGGGACCTGCGCGCGCGGCGCCAGCGGCTGCCCCTCTGGCGGCTGCTGGGCGGGCACGCGCCCGGCGTGAAGGCCTACGCGGGCGGGATCGACCTGCAGTTCACGCTGCAGCAGCTCGAGCGCCAGACGGAGGCCAGCCGCGCCGCCGGCTTCCGTGCCATCAAGATGAAGGTCGGCCGGCCGCGCCTGAGCGAGGACCTGGAGCGCGTGGCGGCAATGCGCTCCTGGCTGGGCGCGGACGCCGCGCTGATGGTGGACGCCAACATGCGCTGGCGCGTGGACGAGGCGATCCGCGCCTCGCGCGCACTGGCGGAATACGGGGTGACCTGGCTGGAGGAGCCGACGATCCCGGACGACCTGCCCGGCCACGTCCGCATCGCGCGCGAGGGCGCCCTGCCCATCGCGGCCGGGGAGAACCTGCACACGCTGCACGAATTCAAGCGCTACATCGATGCGGGCGCGGTGGACTTCCCCGAGCCCGACGCCTCCAACTGCGGCGGCATCACCGTCTGGCTGAAGGTGGCCCACGTGGCCGAGGCGCACAACCTGCCCGTCACCTCCCACGGCATCCACGACATCCACGTGCACCTGCTGGCGGCCGTGCCCAATGCCTCCTACCTGGAGGTGCACGGCTTCGGCCTGGAGCGCTTCATGGCCGAGCCGCTGCGCATCGTGGAGGGCGAGGCGCTCGCGCCGGATCGCCCCGGCCACGGCGTCGCGCTGGACTGGGCGGGCCTGGACAAGCTGCGGGAGGACTGACGCGCGGGTGGATGCCGAGGCGTGCGCTGCCGCGGAGGGGGCAGGATCTTCCGGGGCGATGTACGAGTTGTGTAGGGGCATAGCATGCTATGCCCCTACGTTTGGGGCGAAGGCCCCCTGCGAACCGTCGCTCCTGCGGACCTTGGCACTCGCTAGTCCGCGGCCAGCTCCACCAGCCGGCCCAGGCGCACGGCGGAAAGGCCGGGCACGAGCTGGCGGCCGGGCATCACCAGCACGCAGTTGTCGAAGGGCGTGCGGATCGGCTCATCCCCGTCGTAGCCGATCACGGTGTCGGCCTTGGCGATCACCTCCAGGCCGCGATAGTCCTCCACGAAGCGGAAGCGCTCGGTCTTGATGGTGATGGGCCCGCTCACCTCGATCAGCCGCAGCGCGGGCGGATCGGTCACGCGCAGGCGCGCGGCCAGCCACGCCTCATCCACCCCGCCGCAGAAGCGCAGGAAGCGCAGCGTGGTCTCGATGGCCACCTCGACCGAGGAGCGCTCCCAGTGCTGCCCGCACTCCACCAGCATGGCCGTCCTGGGGCTGGCGGGGTCGTCGAAGGCGCGGTAGTCGCGCATGCGCCGCCCGGCGGCATGGCCCCCGTCGCGCACCAGGTGCCCCGGATAGCCCAGCGCCCGGCCCATCGCCACGCCCTTGTCCTGCATGCCGCACATGAGCAGCGGCGGGGAGGGCAGGTGCATGGAGTGGATGTCGAGCAGGAAGTCCGCGCCGGCCACCAGCGGAGCGAAGGCGCGCGCCCGCGCCAGCTCGCGGCTCTTGCGCGCGGAGCCCAGCACCTCCTCCGTCCAGAGCCGGTTGAAGTCCTCGTCCACGTAGCGCGAGGCGAAGGGGTCGCTCGCGCTGAAGCTGAGGAAGGCCTCCACGTTGGCGAAGCTCAGCGTGAGCCGGCCGCGCGTGGGCCGCACGCCTTCGCGGTACAGGTAGTCCAGCGCGCGCGCGCCGCAGATCTCGTTGCCGTGGGTGAGGGCGTTGATCATCACGTGCGGGCCGGGCCGGCCGCTGTCCAGCGTCGTCACGTAGTCGAGCCCGGTATTTCCCTTGCGATAGGCGGAGATGTCGGGCGGCAGCACTTCCAGCTTGGGCTGGAACGAGGTGCGGACGGGCATGCGTGCTCTCCCTGGGACTTGCGTCGCATTGCGCTCGTGGGGGTGCGCTGGCGGGGCGCGACGGCCCCACCGGGAGCGGCGCGGCGCTCGCTCCGGCTCCCAACTTAGTCGGCCCACCGGACGCTGGCAAGCCCGGCGGCGACGCGCGGCGGGGGCGTGCCTCGGGGCAGCGCGAGGGCGGCGCGGGGGCGCGGCCGCCGATTGACAAGGCCGCTGCCCTGAGGCACGTTCAAGCCACGCAATTCAAGAGCATTGCTCCTGCTGTCCGCAGCCAGGGGGCCGCTCGGCCCCGCTGCAGCCGCACCGGTGGTCTTGGGGAACCCGTGCGGAGCGCTCCACGCTTTCGATCCGGGGAACCTGCCATGTTGAAACGATGGGTGCTCGCCGCGGCCCTGCTGGCCGCCTGCGTGCTGGGGACTGCGGTGCAGGCGGACACGCTGCGCTGGGGGGGCTATTCCGAGCCCAGCGCCCTGGACCCGCACTACCACAACCTGGGCCCCAACAACGCCATAGCACGCCATTTCTTCGACCGGCTCGTGCAGACGGATGAATCGCAGCGCGCGACGCCGGGGCTGGCCCTCTCCTGGAAGCCCATCAGCGACTCGACCTGGGAGTTCAAGCTGCGCAAGGGCGTGAAGTTCACGGACGGGTCGGACTTCAGCGCGGATGACGTGGTGTTCTCCATCGAGCGCGCGCCCAACGTGCCCAACAGCCCCTCCAGCTTCGGCATCGCCACCAAGGCGATCAAGAAGATGGAAGTGGTGGATCCGTACACGATCCGCTTCAGCACCGACGGGCCCTATCCGCTGCTGCCGAACGACCTGGCCAGCATCAACATCCTATCGCGCAAGGCGGCCACCGGCAAGACCACCGAACAGCTCAATGCGGGCGATGGCCTGGTGGGCACGGGCCCCTACAAGTTCGTCGAGTGGGTGCGCGGCGACCACCTGACCATGGTGCGCAACGAGGGCTACTGGGGCGAGAAGCCGCAGTTCGAAAAGGTGATCTACCGGCCCATGACCAACGGCTCGGCCCGCGTGGCGGCCCTGCTGGCCGGGGACGTGGACTTCATCGACGACGTGCCCACGTCGGACATCGAGCGGCTCAAGCGTGGCGACAAGTTCGTGCTCTCGCAGGGCGTGTCCAACCGGGTGATCTACCTGCACCTGGACCACGAGCGCGAGGTCTCGCCCTTCGTGAAGACGCCGGACGGCAAGAACGCCCTGCGCCAGTGGGAAGTGCGCGCGGCGATTTCCCATGCCATCAACCGCCCGGCCATCGTGGAGCGCGTGATGGAAGGCGTGGCCATCCCGGCCGGGCAACTGCTGCCCAAGGGCTTCTTCGGCAACAGCCCGAACCTGCCCCCGGATGCCTACGACCCCGCGCTGTCCAGGCAACTGCTGGCCAAGGCGGGCTATCCCAACGGCTTCAAGCTGACCCTGCACGGTCCCAACAACCGCTACATCAACGACGCCAAGATCGCCCAGGCCGTGGCGCAGATGCTCACGCGCGCCGGCATCGACACGGATGTGGTGACCATGCCGCAGAACGTGTTCTTCCCCGCCGCCACCAAGCGCGACTTCAGCTTGATCCTGGTGGGCTGGGGCTCGGACACGGGGGAGGCCTCCTCTCCCTTGCGCTCGCTGCTGGCCACGTACAACAAGGAGAAGGGGATGGGGCCCTCCAACCGCGGCCGCTACTCCAACCCCAAGATGGACGCGCTGCTGGAGGAGGCCCTGCGCACGGTGGACGACGCCCAGCGCGAAAAGCTGCTGCAGGAGGCCACCGAAGTGGCCATGAAGGACTATGGCATCATCCCGCTGCACTACCAGGTGAACACCTGGGGCACGCGCAAGGGCCTGTGCTACGTCCCGCGCACGGACGAGGCCTCGCTCGCCATGGGCGTGCACGACGAGGGCCAGTGCCCGCAGCGGAGCCAGTAGCCTGATCCGCGGCGCGGGAGCCCGCCCCGCGCGGGCCCCCGCGCCGCCCAACCACCAGCCCCCGCGGGCGCGGATGCGCTCCGGGGCGGGAGCGTCTGCGCGATGGCCGTGTTCCTGATCCGCCGCCTGCTGCAAAGCCTGGTGGTGGTCGTCGTGATGTCGCTGCTGGTCTTCGTCGGTGTGTTCGCCGTGGGCAACCCGGTGGACATCTTCATCTCCGACCGGGCGGACCAGGCCGAGCGCCAGCGCGCCATCGAGTCGATGGGGCTGGACCGGCCGCTCTACCAACAGTACTTCATCTTCCTGGGCAATGCCGTGCGCGGCAACATGGGCAACTCCTTCGCCTTCAATGAGCCCGCGCTCAAGCTGATCGCCCAGCGCTTCCCCGCCACGCTGGAGCTGGCCCTGAGCGCGCTGGTGATGTCCGTGCTGGTGGGCATTCCGCTGGGCATGTGGGCCGGGCTGCACCCGGACTCCTGGAGCGGACGCTCCATCATGGCCGGCTCGATCCTGGGCTTCAGCCTGCCCACGTTCTGGGTGGGGCTGATGCTGATCATGATCTTCGCCGTCATGCTGGGCTGGCTGCCCACCTCCGGGCGCGGCCAGATCGGCGTGTTGCTCGGCCTGCACTCCAGCCTGTTCACCCTGGACGGCCTGCGCCACGTGCTGATGCCGGCGTTCAACCTGGCGCTGCTCAATATGTCCCTGGTGATCCGCCTCATGCGCGCCGGCACGCGCGAAGCGCTGCTCCAGGACTACGTCAAGTTCGCGCGGGCCAAGGGCCTGCGCACGAGCCGGGTCATATTCGTGCACGTGCTGAAGAACATCCTGATCCCGGTGGTGACGGTGGTGGGCCTGGAGTTCGGCAACCTGCTGGCGTTCTCGCTGGTCACCGAGACCGTGTTCGCCTGGCCGGGCATGGGCAAGCTGATCATCGACAGCATCGGCGTGCTGGACCGCCCCGTGGTGGTGGCCTACCTGGTCTTCATCGTGTTCCTCTTCATCTTCATCAACCTGGTCGTGGACATCCTCTATTCCGTCCTCGATCCGCGCGTGCGCCTGGGAGCGATCAAGGCATGACCGCGCTATCGCACGACCCGGTCGAGGCGCTGGAGCTGGCCGCGGCCCCGCCCCAGTCGCCCCTGCGGCGCTTCGTCTCGGACTTTGTCGAAAGCCGGCTGGCCGTGCTGGGCCTGGTCGTGTTCGTGGCGATCGTGGGGGTAGCGCTGCTGGCGCCGCTGATCTCCCCGCAGAATCCCTACAACCTGGCGCAGCTCGACATCACCAACGGGCGCCTGCGGCCCGGCGAGCAGGCCCTGGACGGCCACATGACGTTCTGGCTGGGCACGGACGACCAGGGCCGCGACATGCTGAGCGGGATCTTCTACGGCCTGCGCATCAGCCTCACGGTGGGCGTGAGCAGCACGGTGATCGCGCTCGCCATCGGCGGTTCGCTGGGCCTGCTGGCCGCCTACTTCGGCGGCCGGGTGGACGCGCTGCTGATGCGCCTGGTGGACATGCAGCTCAGCTTCCCGGCGATCCTGATCGCGCTGATCCTGCTGGCCGTGCTGGGCCAGGGCGTGGACAAGGTGATCGTCGCGCTGATCGCCGTGCAGTGGGCCTACTATGCGCGCACCGTGCGCGGCACGGCGCTGGTCGAGCGGCGCAAGGAGTACATCGAGGCCGCCCAGTGCCTGGCGCTCAGCCCGCGGCGCGTGGTGTTCCGGCACATGCTGCCCAACTGCCTGCCGCCGCTGATCGTGGTGGCCACCGTGCAGGTGGCGCACGCCATCGCGCTGGAGGCCACGCTGAGCTTCCTGGGCCTGGGCCTGCCCATCACGGAGCCCTCGCTGGGCCTGCTCATCGCCAACGGGTACGAGTACCTGCTGAGCGGCAAGTACTGGATCAGCGTCTTCCCCGGCGTGGCGCTGCTGATCACCATCGTCAGCGTGAACCTGATGGGCGACCAGCTGCGCGACGTGCTCAACCCCCGCCTGCAGAAGTGATGACCGAGCCCGCCCGGCGCCCTCCCACCCTGGCGGTGGAGCAGTTGCGCACCTGGTTCTACACCAAGGCCGGCATCGTCAAGGCGGTGGACGAGGTGAGCTTCCAGGTGGACGCGGGCGAGGTGCTGGGGCTGGTCGGCGAATCGGGCTCCGGCAAGAGCGTGACTGGCTTCTCCATCCTGGGGCTGGTCGACCCGCCCGGCCGCACCGTGGCGGGCAGCATCCGCTTCCAGGGCGAGGAGCTGCTGACCGCCAGCGAGGAGCGCCGGCGCAGCCTGCGCGGGGCGAAGATCGCCATGGTCTTCCAGGACCCCATGATGACGCTCAATCCCGTGTTGCGCATCGACACGCAGATGATCGAGGCGCTGCGCGCGCACCTGCGCATCAGCAAGGCCGATGCGCGCCAGCGCTCCCGCGAGGCCCTGGTGCAGGTGGGCATCCCCTCGCCGGACGAGCGCCTGACCGCCTATCCGCACCAGTTCTCCGGCGGAATGCGCCAGCGCGTGGCCATCGCCATCGCCATGCTGCACCAGCCCGCCCTGATCATCGCGGACGAGCCCACCACGGCGCTGGACGTGACGATCCAGGGCCAGATCCTGCACCAGGTGCAGCAGCTCTGCCGCCGCCACGGCACGGCGCTGATATGGATCACCCACGACCTGTCCGTGGTGGCGGGCCTGGCCGACTCGGTCTGCGTGATGTACGCGGGGCGCATCGTGGAGCAGGGGAGCGTGGACGTCGTGATGGACCGCCCGCTGCACCCCGACCCGCGGGTCCTGATCGACTCGGTGCACTGCCGCACGGCGCGGGGCCAGCGCCTGCACGCCATCCGCGGCATGACGCCCTCG
>JBGOUY010000301.1:0-5142 GCA_041477795.1 bacterium | reverse complement strand
TCCAATAGGTGATGCCGGTGGGCGGCGTCACCGTGACCGTGGTGCTTCCACTGAAGCCGCTTCGCGCGTGTGTGGCCGTGATGTTTGCGCTCCCGGTCGTCACCGAATGGGCAAGACCGGCGGCATCCACCGTCGCCACGTTCGGATCGTCAGTTGACCAGTCTGCCACGGCGAGGGTCTGCGTCGTGGTATCGCTATATTGCCCCATCGCCGTGAACTGGAGCGCACCCCCCTGGGGGAAGCTGCCGCTGTCTGGGGTCACCGTGATCGTCTGCAAGATCGTCACCGTCAGCGTCACCGTGTCCGTGAGGTCCGGCGCCGTATGCGTGGCCATGATGGACGCCGTCCCTGGGCTCACGCCGGTGGCCAGCCCGCTCGCGTCCACCGTGGCGACTGCGTCGTTGTCGGACATCCAGGCGAGCCCCGATGTGACTGGGCCCGTCGTTTGATCGCTGTATGTCCCGGTGATCGTCAATTGCTGCCTCGCACCTTCGCCGGTCGTCGCCGGCGCGGGCGCGATGGCGATGGAAAGCAACGCCGGTGGCGGTGCCGGCGTGGACGAGGAGCCGCCACCGCAGGCGGCAAGCAGGAGCAGCGTGACGCCCGCCAGCAGGTGTGGCCAGCGGAGCCGCACGGCCCTTCTCGCGCAGTCAGTCCTCATGCTATGCCTCACCGCTGGGGGCCAGCCGAATCCGGCTGGATCGGCACCGCGACCTCGACCAGGGACCAACCCGGCTCTATGGCGCGGTCACGCAGGAATCGAAGCTGCGCGAAAAATACGGATCGAATCCTTAAGTGTCGATCCTGTTTGACCCCAGGGAATCCTACCTGGAATGGTTGGGTCATTGCCTGATCTTCGTCAAGCCGGTGGAAGCAACCCCGAACGGAGAAAGCCATGCCGGCGTTCTCCTTGCCCACCACCGGGATCTTCCTGGTGACGGTGGCGGCCGTGACGGTGCTGTTCGTGCTGGGCGTGCGTTCCGCGGCGGGCGGCGCTGCGGCGGCCGTTGGAGCGGGGGGCGGAGCGGTTTTCCGATCTCCGCCTCGCAATCGCATAATTCCATAGCATTCGGCGAGCCATTTGAGTAAAGTTCCCCGAGGGCCGGTAACCGAACTGTCTGGGCCCCTCTTTCGAGGAGTCGAAAGAGCGCTTTCCGCATGAGACGGGAAGGGGGATGGTTCATGAGCACCAGCAGGCAAAAGGACGTACCGTGATCGGCAAAGTCAAATGGTTCAATGACGCGAAGGGCTTCGGGTTCATCACTCCGGAAGACGGGGGCAAAGACTGCTTTTGCCACCAGTCGGAAGTCCGCATGGAGGGATTTCGCACCCTGAGCGAAGGGCAGTCGGTCGAATTCGACATCGAACAGGGCCCCAAAGGCCCCGCTGCCAAGAACGTCCGCCCCACCTAAATCCAAGCGGCTTTGGCCGCACAGCCAACCCCGGCGTGACCCGCAAGGCCGCGCCGGGGTTCTTGTTGGCCGCCTGACCGGCGGCCGCGGCGCACCGCTCTGCCCCCGCGCTGCTCTGACGGTGGCGGCTGCGCTCGGCAACGGGGAGCCCGGTCCTGCGCGCGCTGCGATGGCGCTGCCGTGCAGGGTTATCGGGCAGGTGCGGCAGAGCGGGCGCGCCCAGCGCGGCCGGGCTAGGAGAACTTGACCTTCACCGCGCCGATGCCCGCGAACTCCGCGGCCCAGGTCTGGCCGGCTGCCACGTCCACCTTGGCGAAGGAGCCGGTGATGACACGCATGCCGGCCGCCAGCACCTCCCCGTAGGCCGCCAGGGTGTTGGCCAGGATGGACAGGGAAAGGAAGTGGTCGTCGATGGTCTCCGGCCCGCCGCCGGTCTCGGAAACGACCGCCTTGCCGCGGCGCAGCGTGACCTTGATCTTGGCCAGCTCCAGTGAGGCCGGGATCGGCTGCAAGGTCTCCCCCACCACGATGCCCCACTGAGACAGATTGTCCGCCACCGTGAGGGGGAAGTCCTTCACGCCCCCGGCGCGGCCCTGGTTGAGCTCGAAGCCGGCCGACACCGCCGCGATCGCCTTGCGGGCCTGGGCCGGCGTGACGCCCGGGCCGCGCAGCGTCGCGCCGACGGTGAAGCACAGCTCCGGCTCGAGGGAGGCATTGGGGAAGCGCAGCAGGGGCACCGTCGCGCCGCTCTCGTAGATGTCGTCCGCCATGATGTGACCGAAGGGCCGGGCATCCGTCCCATAGCGCTTGCGCACGCGCTCGGAGGTGAGGCCGACCTTCCAGCCCCCCTGCGGGCCGTTGATGGCCGCCTTGCGCTGGCGCACGGCCAGTTGCGCGCGCAGCGCCTGCTCCAGCGTGAGCCGGCCGCGCAGGGCCGGGGGGAACCAGCGGCCCGCGCGGGCCTCGTTGAAGATGAGATCGCCGGCCTGCTGTGGGTCCATCGTCGCCTCTGTGAAATCGGTTCGGGCCCGCCGTCGCGTCACCGCCACGGAAGAACGGCCCTGCGCCGGGTCGCGCAGGAGCGCGCATGCAGCGTCGCGCACGTGCGCGCATGCAGCGTCGCGCGCGGCATTGCGGCAGGCGGCGGGCCGGCCTATGGTATTCCCGTTCGCACACCCCTACCCTTCCGCCACCTGCAACGCAAGCACCCGCCCATGGCCTTCACGCTGCTGATCCTGCGCTCGGAGGAGCGCCCGGAAACCCACGTTGCCGAGAGCTGGCCGGCGCGGCTGGCGGCCGAACTGCCGGACGTGACGGTGCGCTTCGCGCGCTCCGAGGCCGAGGCCATGGCGCTCATCGAGGATGCGGACGCCGCCTTCGGCATGATCGGGGCGGAGCTGTTCTCCCGCGCCAAGCGCCTGCGCTGGCTGGCCTGCCCGCAGGCGGGCCCCAACCCGAGCTTCTACCATCGCCCGCTGGTGGAGAGCGACGTCGTGGTGACCAACACGCGCGGCATCTACAACGACTCCATCGCCGCCCACGTGATGGGCTGGGTGCTCACCTTCGCGCGCAGCCTGCACCGCTACCACGCCCAGCAGTTGCGCAAGGAGTGGCGGCCCGGCCAGCCCGCGATCAATCTGCCTGAAGCCACCGCGGTGATCGTGGGCGTGGGCGGCATTGGCGGGGAGATCGCGCGGCTCTGCGCCGCATTCGGCATGACCGTGCTGGGCGTCGATCCGCGCGTCGCCACGCCCCCGCCCGGCGTTTTGGAGCTGCACCGGCCCGAGCGCCTGGCCGACGTGCTGCCGCGCGGGGACTTCATCATCGTCACCGTGCCCGAAACCCCGCAGACCCAGGCGTTGTTCAACGAGCACCTGTTCCGGCGCATGAAGCGCAGCGCGATCTTCATCAACATCGGGCGCGGCGCCACGGTGGTGCTGGACGACCTGGACGCCGCCCTGCGCGCGGGCAAGCTGGGCGGCGCGGCGCTGGACGTGTTCCAGATCGAACCGCTGCCGCCCGCGCACCCGCTCTGGGATGCGCCCAACCTGCTCCTCACGCCCCACGTGGCCGCGGATGGCCCGGACACCGACGCGCGGCGCAGCGATCTGTCCCTGGAGAATTGCCGCCGCTTCCACGCCGGCCAGCCCCTGCTCAATCGGGTGGACAAGGCCAACTGGTTCTAGCGTTCCCTCCCGCCGGGGTGCTGGCTGGCGGAAGCGGGAGGCGCGCCCTCCTCGCTCACTGCGCCGCTGCGCTGGCAGCCGGGCGCTCCGGCGCTGGGGCCTCCGGGAAGAGCGGGGCCTGGCCGGTGCGGCGCGAGACCAGGCGCCAGCCGAGCAGCCCCGCTTCGGCGGCGTAAGTGGCGGCCCAGGCCGCAATGCCGATCACGGTGCCGTTGAGGCCGGTGCTGACGAGCACCAGGCTGCACACCGCCACCACCACGACCAGGCGCGCCAGGGCCGAGGCCGCCACGAATAGGGTGCGCCGCGCACTGGCCAGCAGGCCGCGGAACAGCGCCGCATAGCCCCAGAAGCCGACCACCAGGAAGGTGGTCGTCAGCGCCGGCTCGCTGTAGGCCAGCAGGTCGCCCTTGAGCCCCATCACCTGGGACAGCACGTAGTGCCTCAGCGGGGTGAGGCACACCAGCGCCATGAGCACAGTGAACACGCCCACCAGGATGGCGGTGAAGCGCAGCAGCACGCGCACGTCGGCGCGGCTGCGGGCCAGGGTCTGGGCCGTCTGAGACAGGTTGCGCATGGGGCTCAGCACCACATTGGCCAGTCCCTGCGTGACCCCGAAGGAGGCCAGCGCGAGGTCCGGGTTGGCGAGCCGGCCCAGGAAGATGTTGATGGTCATGACGATGCCCTGCTCCACAGACTGGCTCATCATGAGCGGCCAGGCGAAGCGCCACAACTCGCGGAAGCGCGGACACTCCCCCGCGTCTGCCGGCAAGGCGCGGTACAGGGGATAGGCCGCCCACCAGGCGAACACGGCTTCCACCGCCATGCAGGTGACAAGCGCCGCGGCACCCACGGAGGCCCCGCTCAGCACGTGCGGCAGCACCAGCAGGGAGCCCCCCAGGGAGGCGAGGCGGAGCAGCGTGCTGAAGGTGATCCAGATCGTGTGACGGCTGACCATGATCAGCGCGAAGGCCTGGGCCCGCAGCATCAGCACGGGCGCACTGAGGGCGCAGTAGAACGTGGCCCGCTGCGCCTGTGCGATCACCTCCGGGCTGCCGCCGAAGACCCCTCCGTAGAGCCAAACGCCGAGCGGCGTCCAGGCGACGAGCTGCGTGAGCGCCAGGGACGGCCCGACGATGACCCAGAAGAACCTTTGCAGATGCCTGAGGGCACGCCGGTCGCGCAGGTAGGCGATGGCCAGCAGCGTGTTCACCTCCGTCGAGCTGGTCAGCGTGAAGTAGAAGGCGAAGGCGACCGAAAAGGCGGCCAGGATCGTTTCCGGCTCTGCCAGCCGCGCCAGGAAGCCGTTGATGACGGACTTGGAGATCATGTTGAGCCCCGTCATGAAGATCAGCGGCAGGAAGAACAGCAGCGCGTCGCCGATCGTAATGGCCCGCACCGCGCGCGCCATGGCCGGCGGCACGGCACCGGCCCGGGCCGGCGCGTCGTGGGGTGCCGCGGGGCTCGATCCGGAGCGGGGGGCGGGGCGGAGCGTCATCGCGGATACGGGGAGCGGGGCCTGGGGTCAGTGCGCTGCCGGCAGCGTG
>JBGOUY010000025.1:0-23174 GCA_041477795.1 bacterium | reverse complement strand
TCGCGTTGGACCCCATCCCCCAACCCCTTCCCCGCTAGGCAGGGAAGGGGCTTGCTCGCCGCGAAAGGGTTCGCAAACCCGCGCCCCTCCCTGCTTAGCGGGGAGGGGCCGGCCCGCGCGAGCGGGCCGGGGTGGGGTCCCCGCGAGGCGATAGCGCCCGGCTGTGAAATTACCAAGAAACTTGTGGGACGCTGCGCTAGCTGTGGCACTGGGCCCGGGGCGGAGCATTGTTCGCAGCGGTGGAGGAAGGAGCGGCCGGGGCGCCCGGCGGGAACTGCGCGGGGCCGCCCACGAATCCGGCCAGGTCGAAGGTGATCACAAAGCTGCGATTCACGTAGAAGGTCGGGGCGCCCGCCGTGGCGGCCGCGACGACCTCTTCTTTGTAGTTCGCCCTCACCGCGTAGCAGATCGGGTGGTAATCCACAAACAGCTCGCCGTGGTCCAGCCGGCGCTCCAGGGGCGGCGTGCCGGCATTCAGGTTGATGCGCCCGGAGAAGCCCAGCGTCCACGGACCGCCCAGGGCCGTCGCACCGCCGAAGGTGAAGGACTCCCCCGCGGCGACCAGCTTGTTGTCCGGTGTGCTGAAGGCGAACTCGTTGGTGGAGTACCCGACGGCCAGGTTCGTGCTCGGCGCCGTGCTGCCCTGCAGGGAAAGCACCTGCTCCGTGCTGCGCCCGAGCTGGTGGTGATAGTTCAGCAGGGCGCTGGCGGTGAATTGCGCGCCGGTGGCGGTCAGCTCCAGCAGCAGAGGCAGGAGCGGCTCGCCCGGCTGGGTCTCCTGGGTGCGGTCGGGCACGGGGCCCTGCAGGGGCGAGGCATCGCGCCGCAGCAGCAGGTTGTAGCGCTGGATCAGGTTCACGCGCAGCAGTTCGCTGACGGGCCCGGCCGGCGTCGCGGCCGCACCCAGGCTGGTGTCGCTTGACGCGTCGCTGGCGGCAGCGGCGGCGCGGGCGGCACTGGCGGGCTCGCTGCGGGCGCGGCCCAGCAGCACGGAATCCAGCCGCAGCGTCGCGAGCTGCTCGGCCACCCGCGTGCGCAGCAGGGAATCGGCGAAGGGCTGCGACACGTCCTCCACACCCGTGAAGATCAGCCGCGGCGTGAGGATGTGCTTGAGCGCGGCGTAGCGGCCCTCCTCAGGCAGGTAGACGCGGGCCAGCGCCATGCGCAGCTCCAGCGTGCCCTCGTTTTGGGCGTAGGAGACGGGCACGACGAGCGTCGCGGGGCCAGCCGCGTTGAACTGCGTCAGGTCGCTGTAGGAGACGAAGTGGCGCGTGACGCTGGGGCGCAGCTCGAAGGAGCCGCCCAGGGAGAGCGGCAACGAGAGCGTCGGGCTGGCCTCGTAGAGCGAGCCGCTCAGGTCCTGCCGCGCCTGGAAGCGCGTCGCCCCCAGCCCCAGCTCCAGGGTGAGCGGCACCGCATCGAACAGCCGGTTGCCGGCCCGGCCGGTGAAGCGCGGCAGCAGCTGCGGCCGCAGCCCCTGGTCCGTGTACGCGTCGCTGATGCCGTAGACGGACTCCTGCAGGTAGTCCGCGTTCTGCTCATAGGTCAGCGCCGCATCGGCCCAGGGCCACTGGGCGGCCAGGCTGGCCTGGTAGGTGCGGTAGGGGCGGTACTCGGTGACGCGATCGTACTCGTGCCGCAGCTGCCCGTCGCTGGTGTCGTGGTAGGTCAGGATCAGCCGCGTGGCATCGCCCAGCGTCTCGTTGTGCAGCCAGTCCGTGCGGTAGCGGCGCAGGGGCTCGTTCGGCGGTGTCAGGCCGTTGGGCGTGAGGATGTCGTTCTCCTGCAGCGGATCGCGCGGCTCCCGCTCGCGGAGGCCCCACAGGCGCAGGCGCCCCATCTGCTGATTCCAGAAGGCGTAGTCGTACTCCAGCCCGAGGGCCGTGCCGCGCTTCTGGATCGGCTCGGGGGTCAGCGTGAGATCGTGCGAGTAGCCGAGGTTGAGGAAGATCGGCAGGCGCAGCCGCCAGCCCAGGTCGTAGCGCTCCAGCGAGGAGGTGTCGTGCTCCACCTCCGGCCGCAGCAGGCCGCTGCGCCGCTCCTGCACGGTGGGCCAGGCGATGCCCGGCAGCCACAGCACCGGCACCGGGCCCAGGAACAGGCGCGGGTTCCAGGCCACGCCCAGGTCGTCGGGGTTCAGGTCCATCGTGGTGGCGTCCAGGCTCCAGGCGCCGGGCGTATCCGGCGGGCAGGAGGTGAGCGAGCAGTGGCGCAGCTGCAGGCGGCCGCTGGGATAAATCACCACCTCCTCCGCCCGCAGGTAGAGCTGGGACTGGTTGACGTACAGGCTCGCGTTGCGCAGCGTGCCGACGCGCGTGGTGGCGTCCAGCTCCAGGCTCTCGGCAATGCCGGAGACGGTGGGGGTCTCCACGCGGATGAAGCCGCTCGCGTGTATTTTGCCGGTGCTGGCGTTGAGCTCCATGCGGCTGGCGAAGAGGGACAGCCCGCCCAGCGTGAGGCGGCCGTCCTCGTAGGTGTAAATGTTGCTGGCCTGGTCGAAGGTGAAGCGCGGCGCCTCCACCTGCAGCTCCGCGGCCTGGGCGCTGCCGGCGCCGGGCAGGCCCAGGCGCAGCCCACCCGGCCCGGGGGGGCCGGCAAGGAAATCGCCCATTACCGCCAGCGACAGGGCGAGGGCGAGGCAGGCCCAGCGGATCGGTCGGATCATCCTCCCCGGACCGCGGCTCAGGCGTGGCCGGTCTGGCTCTGCCCGAGCATGGTTTCCAGTTCCGACCGGCTGAAGTGGTAGGTGGCGGCGCAGAAGTGGCAATTGACGTCGGCCCGGCCATCGGTCTCCGCCATGTCCCGCAGCTCGACCGGATCGAACATGCGCAGCACGGAGGCCACCTTCTCCCGCGAGCAGCCGCAGGAAAAGCGCGGCTCGGTCTCCTGCAGCACCTCCGGCGAGGCGCCGGCCGGGGCGACGCGCGCCAGGATCGTCTCCAGCTCGTGCGGCTCGCGCTCCAGCCAGTCGCGCAAGGCCTCCTGCTCCACCTGCGTGCGCACGGCCTCGAAGCACTCCAGGTCGGCGCCGGGGAGCGGCTGCAGCAGCACGCCCAGGGCGGAGTGCACCGTGACCGGCTCGGAGGGCGGCACGATCAGCCCCACGTTCATGGCCGTTTCCACCTGGAAGGACAGCGAGAGCAGGTGCGCCATGTCCCGCGGCACGTCCTGGAACACGCCGGCCGTGATGCCCGTGTGCAGCACGCGCGTGGGCACGCTGGTGATGGCCGCGATCCGCCCCTCGCCCCCCACCGCCTCGCGCAGCGTGGAGACATCGGCGAGCAGGCGCAGGCGCTGCGGGAAGCCGCGCACCTCCGCGTTCACATTCGTATCGGCGAGGATGGTGCCGATGGGGCCGGGGTACATCCAGCGCAGGGTGTACTTCTCCGACTCCTTCAGGTTCACGCTGAGCAGGGTGGCGCAGGTCAGCGCCTCGCTGAGGAGCCAGGCCGCCAGCCAGTCGGCCCCGTGCCGCTGCACGGCGTCGGTGCAGGTGGCCGCCACCTGGCACACGGCAAAGCGGATGCCCGGCTCCGGAAAGTAGCCCCGGATCAGTCGATCGCTCATCGGCCCCTCGCTCCTGGTGCCCGGCGCGGCCGCACTGGGTCGTGCGTGTCGTCCGCGTCGTCCGCGCGCCGGCCTGCCCCGCGCTGTCCCCGCCAGCATAGTCGTCTCGCGCCGCCACGTAAACCGGTGCGGCACCTCACTCCGCCCCGCATCTTGCGGGGCTGCCGCAACGGGGCCTCCCCCTGGCCCCCTCCTGTATAGACCGGGGACATGGTTAACACCCGTGCGGGGACATGGTTGACACTTTCCTTTGGTAGGCTCGGGGACCCACCAGGAGGGGGTCCCGATGCCATGGAAGGTGACAAACGCCATGACCTTGAAAAGAGAGTTTGCAGCGTTGGCGGTGCAGGAGGAGGCGAGCATGGCTGAGCTGTGCCGACGCTACGGGATCAGCCGTCCCACGGGCTACAAGTGGGTACGGCGGTTTAGGCAAGGCGGCCTTGAGGGATTGGCCGAGCAGTCTCGCCGACCGATACACAGCCCGGGCCAGACGGCTGCCCAAGTGGAGGCCCGCGTGGTTCAATTGCGTGAGCAGCACCCGGCTTGGGGCGGGCGCAAGTTGCGGCGGCGGTTGCAGGACATCGGCGTGCAAGGGGTGCCGGCGGTGAGCACGATCACCGGGATTCTTCACCGCCATGACCTGATTGGCACGCAGGAAGGGGCCAAGCACAAAGCCTTGCAGCGCTTCGAGCATCCGGCGCCCAACGATCTGTGGCAGATGGATTTCAAGGGGCATATCGCCATGGAGCAAGGGCGCTGCCATCCGCTCACGGTGCTCGACGATCATTCGCGCTATGCGCTGGGGTTGGATGCGTGCGCCAATGAGCGTGCCGAGACGGTGCGGGAGCACCTGAGCGAGGCGTTCCGGCGCTACGGGCTGCCCTGGCGGATGCTGATGGACAACGGGTCGCCGTGGGGCGATGACGGCAGCAACCCTTACACGGCGTTCACCGTCTGGCTCTTGCGGCTGGGTATTGGCGTCAGCCACGGACGGCCCTATCACCCCCAGACGCAAGGCAAGGACGAGCGCTTTCACCGCACGCTGGCTGCCGAGGTGCTGCGAGAGCCCTTGCGTGACCTGGCGCACGGTCAGCAACGCTTCGACCGCTGGCGCACGGTGTATAACCACGAGCGGCCCCACGAGGCTCTTGGCATGGCGGTGCCGGCCAGCCGATACCAGGCAAGCCCGCGGTCCTTCCCGGAGGTGCTTCCTCCGATCCAATACGCTCCGGGCGTGGAGGTCCGGAAGGTCCAACTGGGGGGACGCTTGAGCTACAGGGGACGGGAGTATCGCATCCCCAAGGCGCTCTACGGCTACCCCATTGGCCTGAGGCCCACGGTTTGCGATGGCGTGCTGGAGCTCCTGTTCTGCCACCACGTCATCCTGCACCTGGATCTGAGGAGCGGAATAACGACAAAAACTGTTAACCATGTCCCCGCACACCTGTAAGCCTTGACTCCGGTCTGAACACCTCCGAAGGAGGGGGAAACAGCAGCAGCGCGACGACGCCAAGCGCAGCCCCTCCTTGGGTGGGGGCGGTCACGCCGCAGGCGTGACGGGGACGGCCCCAGCGCCAGCCGCAGCCAGAGCGGATGTCCCCCGCTCCGCCGATGCCGACGGTTCGCCCAGCGAGCGTTGTGTCCCTGCAGTAACTTCCACAATAAATGGGCTGCGGCATCGCGTGGGACCCCATCCCCCAACCCCTTCCCCGCTAGGCAGGGAAGGGGCCTGGTCGCCGCGCAAGGTTCGCAAACCCGCGCCCCTCCCTGCCGTGCGCCCCGCTCGCGGGGCGAACCGACGGCACCGAGGGAGGGGCCGGGGTGGGGCCCCAGCGAGGCGATAGCGCCCGGCCGTGAAATGACCAAGAAACGAGTGGGACATCACGCGAGCGGGGCTCACGGGAGACGAGGGAGCTGCCGTCAGGCTGCAGGGGGTCAGGTCGCGCGCGCGCTGGCCGACCCCCGCCGCCTTACGCCTCCTCGAAGGCGCGCAGCTCGGGGAAGCGTTCCAGATCGTATTCCACGTGCAGCAGGTGCAGCCCGCCCGGGGGCGCGGTGGCGGGGGCCCGCTCGCGCTGGCGGCTGGCCAGGATGCGCGGCACCTCCTCGGGCGCCAGGCGGCCCAGGCCCACCTCCACCAGCGTGCCCGTGAGGATGCGCGCCATGTGCTGCAGGAAGCCGTTGGCCTCCAACTCGATGGCGAGCGTGCAATCGGGCGCAGCGGCCGGCAGCACGTCCAGCCGGCGCAGCGTGCGCACGGGATGGAGCGCCTCGCAGGCCCGCGCGCGGAAGGCGCTGAAGTCGTGCTCGCCCAGCAGGGGCGCCGCCGCCGCGCGCATGGCGGCCACGTCCAGCGGCTGCCGGAGCCACCAGGTGCACTGGGGCGCGAAGAGCGGCGGGTAGGGCCGGTTGTAGAGCTGGTAACGATAGCGCTTGCCGCGCGCGCTGTGGCGGGCATGGAAGTCTGCCGCGATGGGCACCACGGCCTGCACCGAAATGAACGGCCCCGCCAGTCCGTTCAGGCTGGCGCGCAGCTTGCGGAGGTCCTGTCCCGGCGGCAGGCGGAAGTTGGCCACCTGTCCCAGCGCGTGCACGCCGGCGTCCGTGCGGCCGGAGCCGTAGACCTTCACCGGGCGCCGCGCCAGGATGCGCAAGGCCTCCTCCAGGCGCCCCTGGATGCTGGGCCCGTGGGGCTGCACCTGCCAGCCCTGGAAGGAGCTGCCATCATAGGCCAGCCGCATGGCGTAGTTCTGCAGCCGCTCGCCGATCTTGTCCAGTGCAGCGTCGGCGCCGTGGCCGGGCGGCTCCGCGGGGTCGGACGATGGGGGCGGAAAGCCGGGGTCGGGTGGGTGCATCGCGCTCGGCGGCTGGAAGGAAGCAGGCGCGGCGTCCGGCCGGGATGCAGCCGCTCCCCGCACCGCCCCGGGCGAGGCCGTGCAGGGGCGAGGCCCTGCAGGAGCGGTGTAGGAGACAGCGCCGTGCGAGAGACAGGCCCCCCGCACGGGTGGGGCAGGAACCGCGCCTAGACCGCGCGCTCGACCATCTCGCGGATCCGCTGCGGGCTGTTGCCCACGAACATGTCCACCTTCGTGCCGTCCTTGAACAGGATCACGGTGGGAATGCCGCGGACGCCGAAGCGGCCCGGGATGCCGGGATTGGCGTCGATGTCCACCTTGGCCACGCGCAGCTTGCCGTCGAATTCGGCGGCCATCTGCTCGATGGCGGGGGAGAGGGCCTTGCAGGGGCCGCACCACTCGGCCCAGAAATCCACCAGGGTCAGGCCCTGCTTGATGCCCGCGTCGAAGTTGGACTCGGTCAGGTTCACCACCCTTTCGCTTGCCATAACGCGCTTACCTCATTAGGAATGGCTGACGACAGGAGCGGGGCGGGAGCTGCGGCCAGCCGGGCTGGCCCAGGCGCCGGCCCGGCGGGTCGTACCGATGAGAGGTCAGTATACTGACGCCTCGGCGGCCAGGCAACTGGAGCGGACCGTGCCGCCCCGTGCTGCTTCGTGCGGCCGCCGGCGCCCTGCTTGCGCACCGACTGCGCACCGACCGCGGCTGGAGCCACCTGCGCTGCCCATGACGACCCCCGCCTCCGTCCCCCCGCCCGTGACGGTGTTCCCCGTGCCGGGTCTCCCGGAGATCCACCCCGGGGACGACCTGTCCGCGCTGCTGCTCTCCGCCCTGCGCGCCCAGCCGCTGCCGCTGCAGAGCGGCGACGTGCTGGTGATCGCGCAGAAGGTGGTCTCCAAGGCCGAGGGCGCGCGCGTGGCGCTGGCGGAGATCGAGCCGTCCCCCTACGCCCGGCAGTGGGCCGCGCGCTGGGGCAAGGATGCGCGCCTGATCGAGCTGGTGCTGCGCCAGAGCCGGCGCATCGTGCGCATGGAGCGCGGCGTGCTGATCGCCGAGACGCACCACGGCTTCGTCTGCGCCAATGCGGGCGTGGACCTCTCCAATGCCGGGGGCGGGAGCGGGGCAGAGGGCGAGGTGGCGATCCTGCTGCCGGAAAACCCGGACCGCTCCGCGGCCGGGCTGCGCGAGGCCCTGCGCGCGGGCAGCGGGGCGGACGTGGCGGTGATCGTGGCGGATACCTTTGGCCGCCCCTGGCGCGTCGGGCTGACCCAGGTCGCCCTGGGCGTGGCCGGGCTGGCGCCGCTGGTGGACTACCGCGAGACGCCGGACGTGGACGGCCGCACCCTGCACGCCACCATCATCGCGGTGGCGGACGAGCTGGCCTGCGCGGCGGACCTGGTTTGCGGCAAGACCCGGCGCATGCCCGCCGCCGTCGTGCGCGGCTACGCGCGCCCGGGCGGGGAGCTGGCCAAGCCCGCCACCGGCACGGCGCTGATCCGTGCGCCGGAGCTGGACCTGTTCCGCTAGGGGCCATCTCAACAACGGCGTGCGGGGGAACAAGTCCCCTCGCGCCCCCCTCATGGGTTTGCGCGGCGGCGGATCGGATGGGTTAGGATGGGAGCGCGCCGCCTGCCCCCGTGGCCTAGCGGAGCGCCCCCGAACGTGAGAGGAGGTGAAGATCATGGCGAAAGGAAAGCCCGCCCGAGGCGGCTCCACGCGTCGCGTGGCCCGGCGCGCGGCCCCTGCCCGGCGTGCCGCACCCGGCCGCACGGCCGCGCGCAAGGTCACACCCAAGCGTCGGCCCGTACGCCGGTCCGCAGCCAAGCGGCCGGCCGCCAAACCCAAGGCTGCGGCCCAACGCAAGGCCGCGTCCGCGCGCACGGCGTCCCGCAAGGCTGCGGCGAAACGACCGCCCGCCCGGCGCGGTGCGCCCAAGCGCGCAGCCGCGAAACGCACAGCCCGCAAGGCGGCTGCCAAGCGACCGGCCGCCAAGCGCGCGGTGGCCCGCAAGCCGGCTGCCGCCCGCAAGCCGGCCGCTCGTGCCGCCGCCGCGCGCAAACCGGCTTTGGCCCGCAAGCTCGCCGCCCGTCCGGCGCTGGAGCGCATCGGCTTCATCGGCTTGGGCACGATGGGGCTGCCGCAGGCGCTCAACCTGGCCAAGGCCGGCCGCTCGGTGGTGGTGTACGACGCCCGCCCGGAGGCCACCGCCGAGGCCGCCCGCCACGCCGGCGTGGAGGCCGCCGAGTCGCCCCGCGCCGTGGCCGAGCGCTGCGCGGTGATCCTGACCTGCCTGCCGGACGACGCCGCGGTGCACGCGGTGTTCCGGGGCGAGGCGGGGCTGCTGCCGGCCCTGCGCGCGGGACAGGTCACCTGCGACCTCTCCACGGTCAGCCCCGGGTTCACCGAGGCGCTGGACGCCGAGTTGCGCGCCAAGGGCGTGCACCACTTCACCGGGCCCATGCTCGGCTCCAAGGCCCAGGCCGAGGCGGGACAGGTGTTCTACATGCTGGGCGGCGACGCGCGCCAGCTCGCCCGCATCACGCCGATCCTCCAGCAGACCGGCCGCGCCTACATCCACGTCGGGCCCGCGTCCGTGGCCAACAAGATCAAGCTGCTGCACAACGCCCTGGGCGCGGTGAACTATGCGGCCGTGGCCGAGGCGCTGGCGCTCTGCGCCGGCAACGAGGTTCCGCTGCAGACCTTCTACGAGGTGGTGCGCAAGGGCGGGGGCATGGCCTACGGCAACTACTTCGAGCGCAAGGTGCCCACGATCCTCAAGGGCGACTACTCGCCGCGCTTCAAGCTCAAGCTGGCGCACAAGGATTCGCAGCTCGCCAAGGCCTTCTTCGCGTCGCTGGGCGTGCCCACGCCCATTCACGACCACGCGCGGCGCCTGCTGGAGGAGGCGCTGGCGGCCGGCTATGGCGAGGAGGACGCCTCGGCGGTCACGCGCATCGTCGAGCGGCGCAGCGGGCGCCCGCTTCGCTGAGCGCCCGTGAACGCATCCGGGGGCGCAGCTCCCTGCCGGAGTTGTCAGGGGCAGAGCCCCTGACCCGCCGAAGGCTATGACATCACGCGCTTCGAGTCGACGCGCCACAGCGCGGCGCGGAATCGGACGGGCGCTGCCCGCGCTGCTGCTGGCGCTGCTGCTGGGTGCGTGCGGCAACAACGACCCGTACCAGCCCGCCGCACCGTCCGGCACAGCGCTGCCCCCGGGCAGCGGCTCGCCAACGCAGCCCTGGAGCGCCATGGCGCTGCTGCCGCTGGCGCGCTGGGGACTCGCCGCCGGGGTGCTGAACGGCTTCGTCTATGCCATCGGCGGAGCCGATGCGGCCGGCCAGCCACTGGGTACGGTGGAGGCCTACGACCCCTTCGGCGATGCCTGGAGCCCGCGCGCCGCGCTGCCCACGCCGCGCAGCGGCCTGGCCGCCGTCGCCATCGCCGGCCGCATCTATGCCGTAGGCGGCACGGGCGCCGGCGGCGTGCCGCTGGAACTCGTGGAGATCTACGATCCAGCCACGGACCAGTGGAGCACGGAGCCCAGCACGACCCCGCTCTACGAGGCGCGCACCGACTTCTGCACGGGCACGCCCGACGGCCAGTTCTTCCCGCTCGTGGGCGGCCACACCGGCAGCGGCCAGACGACCGTCGTGTGGGTCTACAACACGCAGGATCCCTCGGTGCCCCTGCTGCGCACCAACAACGACCTGCCCGTCGCACAGGACTACCATCCGGCCTGCGAGGTGGTCGCGGGCAACCTGTATGCGCTGGGCGGACGCAGCAGCACGCCGGGCTCCGGCAACACCTGGCTGGATGCCAATTCGTTCTTGGACTGGACGACGGGGCTGTGGAGAGCCCGCGCCCCGCTGCCCACGGCGCGCGAGGGCCTCAGCAGCGGGCAGGCGGGAGGCCTCGTCTACGCCATCGGCGGGCTGGACGCCGCCGGCCAGGCCCTGGCCACGGTGGAGGCGTACGACCCCGCCGCCGATGCCTGGCACGGCAAGGCCCCGCTGCCGACGGCCCGCGAACGCGCCGCGGCGGTCTCCCTCTACGGCCGCATCTTCGTGCTGGGGGGCCGGGCGGGCAACACGGCGCTGGATGCGGTAGAACGGTACGATCCCGGCAAGGACCCTAACTGACGTCCGCGCTGCGCCGGGCGGCGACCGACGGCCGCGCTCCGATCCGCCTATGACCGAACTGCTCACCCGCGCCCAGCGCGGCGGACTCACCGCCGCGGAGGCCGCCGCGCTGCTGGCGGCCGACGGCAGCGCGCTGCTGGAGCTGCTGCACGCCGCGGCGGAGCTGCGCGAGACGCACAAGGGGCGCACGGTCACCTACTCGCGCAAGGTCTTCATCCCCCTCACCACCTACTGCCGCGACGACTGCGGCTACTGCACCTTCAAGCGCGACCCCGGCCAGCCCGGCGCGCGCTACCTGACGCCCGACGAGGTGCTGGCGATCGCCCGGCGCGGGCAGGCGCTGGGCTGCAAGGAGGCCCTCTTCAGCCTGGGCGACAAGCCCGAGCTGCGCTTCCCGGAGGCCGCCGCGGCTCTGCGCGGACTCGGTCACGAGACGACGACCGGCTACCTGGCCGCGATGTGCCAGGCCGTGCTGAAGGAGACGGGCCTGCTGCCCCATCCCAATCCGGGCACGCTCAGCCGCCGCGAGATGGCCGCGCTGCGTCCCGCCAGCGGCAGCATGGGCCTCATGCTGGAGAACCTCACGCCGCGCCTGCTGCTGCCCGGCATGGCCCACGAGCGGGCGCCGGACAAGGTGCCCGGGGCGCGCCTGGCCAACCTGCGCTTCGCGGGCGAGCTGCGCTTCCCCTTCACCACCGGCCTCCTCATCGGCATCGGAGAGACGGCGGCGGAGCGCGTGGAGACGCTGCTGGCCATCCGCGCGCTGCACGCACGCTATGGCCACATCCAGGAGGCGATCATCCAGAACTTCCGCGCCAAGCCCGGCATCCCGATGGCCGACTGGCCCGACCCGCCCCTGACCGACCTGCTGCGCACGATCGCCGTGGCGCGCCTGCTGCTGGGCGGGGACTTCAACCTGCAGGCGCCGCCCAACCTCTCGCCCGAGACCTACCCGCTGCTGCTGCTGGCGGGGATCAACGACTGGGGCGGCGTCTCGCCGGTCACGCCGGACCACATCAACCCCGAGGCGCCCTGGCCGCTCATTGCCGAGCTGGCGCGCCGCAGCGCGGAGGTGGGCTACACCCTGCGCGAGCGCCTCACGCTCTACCCGGAGTACATCGTGGCCCGCGCCGGCTTCGTGCCGCCCGCGCTGCAGCCCGCCGTGGCCCGCCTGGCCGATGCGGAGGGCTATGCCCGCGCGTGAGGTCAAGCGCGCCCGCAAGGGCGCAGCAATCCGGCGCCCCCGCAAGGGCACAGAAACAAAGCGCGCCCCCGCCCCCGCGCGAGCCAGGCAGCGGCCGGCCGTGCGGCGCAAGGCTATGCCCGCGCGCAAGGCAGCGTCCGCCCGGGCGGCGGCGGGAGTGGCGCAGGTGCTGGGTGAGCTGGCGCAGCCGGTGGGGCTGGTCGGCTACGGCGTGGAGGGACGCGAGACGCTGCGCTTCCTGCGCGCGCACGGCGTGGCGGAGCTGGCCGTGTTCGACCGCGCGCTGACGCCCGAGGCCGCCGCGGCCGCGCCGGAGCTGGCCGGCCTGCCCGTGCACGGCGCGGGCGACTGGCGCGCGGCGCTGGCCGCCTGCGGCACGGCGGTGCGCAGCCCGGGCGTGCGGCCGGACCATCCCGCGCTGGAGGCGGCGCTCCTGGCCGGCACGCGCATCACGTCGGCCACGGCGCTCTTCCTGGCCGCCTGCCCGGGGCCGGTGGCGGGCGTGACGGGCACGCTGGGCAAGGGCACCACCGTGAGCCTGATCGAGGCGGCCCTGCGTGCGAGCGGCCTGGACGCCCATGCCGGCGGCAACATCGGGTTGAGCCCGCTGGCGTTCCTGGACGACCTCACGCCCGACTCGCGCACGGTGCTGGAACTGTCCAGCTTCCAGCTCATGCACCTGGCCGGGCGCCGGCCGGAGGTGGCCGTGGTGCTGCGCACCAGCAGCGAGCACCTGGACTGGCACCGCGACGTGCACGAGTACCGCGCCGCCAAGCGCGGCCTCATCCTGCCGCCCCCACACCCGCAGGCGGAAGCGCAGACGGTGATCTACTGCGCGGACAGCGCGGGAAGCTGCGCGGTGGTGGGCGCACGCCTGCCCGGAGCGCTCGCGGTGAGCCGCCGCGGGCCGGTCAGCGAGGGCATCGGCGTGGCGGACGGCCGCGTCTTCCGCTACCGCGGCCGCAGTGCGGAGCGGCTGGCCGCCCTGGAGCGCCTGGCGCTGCCGGGGGCGTTCAACCTGGAAAACGCCGCCGCGGCCTGGCTGGCCGCCGAGGCGCTGGGCGCCGATCCCGCGCGGGCGGCGGCGGCCATTGCGGCCTTCGCGGGCCTGCCGCACCGCCTGGAGGCCGTGGGCAGCGTGGCCGGCGTGCGTTGCTACAACGACTCCTACGCCACCCGCCCGGACGCCACCCTGGGCGCGCTGGAGGCCTTCGGCCCCGCGCCGCTGGCCCTCATCGCCGGGGGCTCGGAAAAGCACGCGGACTTCGCGCCGCTGGCCGAGGCGCTCTGCCGCCAGCCCACGCTGCGGCGGCTGGTGCTGATCGGCAGCACGGCCCCGCGCATCGCCGCGGAGGTGGCGGCGGCTGCAGCGCGGCTGCAGCGCCCCGCGCCCCCCGTGGCCCACGCGGAATCGCTGGAGGCAGCCTTCGCCGCGGCACAGGCGGCGCTGCCGGCCGGCGGCGTGCTGCTCTTCAGCCCCGCCTGCGCCAGCTTCGACATGTTTCCCAACTACAAGGTGCGCGGCGAACGCTTCGCGGCCCTGGTGCGGGCGGCGCAAGACTAGATAGCTGTGAACAGCAACAAACTGCGAGGGAGCAAGCCCCCTCGCGCTCCCCTTATGGATGTGCGCGGCTGCGTTGCAGCCGCGCACAGGCTTACGGTGCGTGGGGTGCAGGGGCCGTTACCGTTGGCACTTCGGGCAGGCCCTCAGCGCTGCGCCCCGCCGTGAGTCCCGCTCGCGGGGCGAACCAATGGCCCAGTTGCGGGGGCAGCGCCCCCGTGCGCCCCGTTCGTTCCGTCCTCCGTAGGGGCATAGCATGCTATGCCCCTACCGGACCCATGCGACGCCCCGCCTCTGCGCGTCCTCGATTCCGAATGGGGCGCACCGTCAATGCACGGCGAAGTCACGCGCGGCGGTGCCGTTGGGACCGACCTTGAAGCGGATCGTGCGCAGGCAGCGCGGGCAGCGGCCCGAATAGCTGTGCCCGTGCGGATCGCGGTAGATGCGCTGGTACACGCCGCAGCACTCGAAGAGCACGCGCAGGTACGGGCGGTTCACGTAGGTCTTCTCGTCCATGGCCGACGTCCTGTTGACTCCGGGCGGCCCCGCGCGCCGCTGGCGCGAGCGCGGGGAAATCGGATAGGCTGGGGCGCCTCATGCGGCAGGGAGCCACGGCTCCCCGGCGGACGCACCGGCTACCGCCTTCCGATGCAAGAAGCGTGTACCGGACGGCTCCGCTTCGACCCATCGCCCGCGCGGGCGGGCAACCCCTGCTCTGGAGCACCTCGCGTATGAAGGACTCGCTGGCCCCCGGCATCGTGCACGAGACGACCGTCACCACCACGCCCGCCATGGGGGTTGCGCACCTGGGCCCGGGTCCGGGCGTGCTGTCCACGCCCGCCATGATCGGCCTGATGGAGCAGACCTGCCTGGAGAGCACCAAGGCGCACCTGGACGCCACCGAGCAGACCGTCGGCACGATGGTGCACATCTGGCACCGCGCCGCGGTGCCCATCGGCAAGGACGTCAAGGTGGCGTGCAAGCTGCTGGAGCGCGACCGCCGCAAGCTGCTGTTCGAGGTCAAGGTGACCCACGGCGACGAGGTGATCGGCGACGGCACGCACGAGCGCTTCGTGATCGACCTGTCGAAATTCGGTAAGAAATAGCGCCGCTCGCCGGTCCCACGGCGCGCACCCGCCGGCTGGGAGCGGCTGGGGCCTGCCGCCGCGCGGCCCCGCCCGCCGCGGCCTGCGGGCCCTGCCCGCCTTGCGCCGGCGGCCCGCCGCGCCGCTCCCCGCGCCGCCCTCTCCCGCGTGGCCCCATTCCTGCATGATGGGTCCGCGTCAACGTCTATCTTCCGGCCTGCCAACAGGGGCCGGGGCTCACCATCATGGACGATAAGGAGCTCACGTTGATGAGAGAGGCACTTATGATCCGCCAAACCGTACACAGGATCGGCAAGCAGTTGCAGCAGCTCATCGAGCGCGACGTCCCGATGACGCGGGCCTTCGACATCCTGTCGAAGAAGTCCGCCTCGATCGAGGAGATCGTGGTGGTGGAGGTGATGCGCGAGGTGTACCAGGAGATCGTCGACCGGGAGCTGCGGCAGATCGCCTATGCGGATTCCAGCACCCGCTCCGCCCGAATGCCGGCCATGGCGTTGAGCCGCTGAACGATCCGCTTGAGCTGCTTGGAGTCTTCCACCCTCAGGGTGAGGTACTGCGTGTACTCGCCCCGCTGGGAGACCATGCGGCCTGACGTGATGGGGGTGCCCTCCGCCTCCAGGAAGCTGATCGACTCCAGCAGATCCTTCATCGTGCCCCGCGTGCTGATGGCCAGGGTCACCGGCCGTCCGCGCGCCGTCTCTTCGTCCGTCCAGTCCACCTCCACCATGCGCTGCTCGTGGATGAACTGCCGCGCCAGGTTGCGGCATTCGCGATGGTGGATGGAGACGCCCCGCCCGCGCGTGATGATGCCCACGACCGGATCGCCGTGCACCGGCGTGCAGCACTTGGCGAAGCGGATCATCATGTTGTCCACCCCGGAGATGGTCACCACCTGCTGCGGCTTGACGCGGGCCGGTCTGCGCGCGGCCTTGCCGGCGGCAGGGGCGGCCTCCCTGGCGGCATCCATGGCGGCGGCGCGCGGCGCGCGGCCGTCGGGCTTGCCCGCGGGGGACGCGGGCCGGGGCAGCAGGCGCTCCAGCACGTCGCGGATGCTGATGCGGCCGAAGCCCTCCGCGGCATAGACGTCGTCCGGGATGCTCATGCCGTGGCGCTGCATCCAGTCCCGGAACACCTCCAGCTTGAACAGCTCGTCCACCTTGCGCACGTAGGCCCGCGCCTCGCGCTGCACGTGCACCTGGCCGGCCGCGATGGCCTCCTCCTTCTTCTTGCGGCTCAGGTAGCGGCGGATGTGGCCGAGGGCCTTGGAGCTGACGGCGGACTTGAGCCAGTCCTCCTTGGGCTCCTGGGTCTTGGCCGTGACGATCTCCACCACCGCGCCGTTCTTGAGCGGCGTGCGGATGGAGATCATGCGTCCGTCGGTGCGCGCCCCCACGCAGTGGTGGCCCACCTCGGAGTGGATGGCGTAGGCGAAGTCGATGGGCGTCGCGCCCGGCGACAGCTTGATCACCTCGCCCTTGGGCGTGAAGACGAAGAGCTGCTCGGGCGCCAGGTCGCGCTCCAGCAGATCCATGGACTCGTAGGGGTCGCGGCCCTGCTCCAGGTTGTCCAGCAGGCGCCGGAACCAGCTCACCGAGGCCAGCTCGCTCTCGTCCACGGGCGAGCCGTCCTTGTAGATGAAGTGCGCCGCGATGCCTATTTCGGCCATGCGGTGCATCTCGTGCGTGCGGATCTGGATCTCGAAGATGTCCCCGCTGCTGCCGAAGACCAGCGTGTGCAGGGACTGGTAGCCGTTCGCCTTGGGCAGCGCGATGTAGTCCTTGAAGCGCCCGGGCATGGGCGTGTAGGCCGCGTGCACCAGCCCCAGCACGCGGTAGCACTCCTCCGTGGTGGCCACGATGATGCGCAAGGCGAGCAGGTCGTAGACGCGATCCAGGTCGATCCGGTCGCGCAGCATCTTCTGGTGGATGGAGTACAGGTGCTTGGTGCGGCCCAGCACCTCGGCGTGCAGGCCGTTGGCGCGCAGCAGCTCGCTCAGCTCGGCGTTGATCTGCTCGATGCGCTCGGCGCGCTCGGCCACCCGCGCGTCGACCCGCGCCTGCAGGTCGCCCCACAGGGCCGGCTCGACGATGCGCATGGCGCGATCCTCCAGCTCGGCCTTGAAGGTGTGCACGCCGAGGCGGTGCGCGATGGGCGCGTAGATGGCCAGCGTCTCGCGCGCCACGGCGGCCTGCGCTTCCTGGGCGAGCTGCCCCGGCTTGCGCAGGAGCTGCAGGCGGTCGGCCAGCAGGATCAGGATCACGCGCAGGTCGCGCGTGCTGGCCAGGATCATCTGGCGCATGTGCTCGGCACGCGCCGCTTCCGTCCCATGGAAGGCCGCGCGGCTGAGGCGCGAGAGCTCCTCCACGAGCCGGGCCGGCTCCTCGCCCACCGCCTCGCGCAGGGCGCCCGGCTCGGCCAGCTCGTCCTCCAGCGCGTCGTGCAGCAGGCCGGCCACGATGCAGCGCAGGTCCAGCCGCATGTCGGCCAGGATGTTGCTCACCTCCAGCGCATGCTGCAGGGCCGGCTCGCCCTGGTGCGTGAAGCGGTTGCGGTGCAGCTTGGCGGAATAGACGTAGGCGCGGCTGATGGCGTCCAGATCGGCCTCCGGCGGCGCATAGGTCGCCACCTTGGCCAACAGATCGTCGAAGCGCACCATGAAGCTCACCGCCTGGATGCGGAGCGCGCCCCTCTCCCCTGTCGCTTGCCTGCTGGGCGCAGTCGCCCGCGGGAGGGGATCGCGTGGGAAGGCCGACCCCTGCGTGCAGCCTGGCTTAGAATTTTACGCGAATCGCCCGGGCATTGCACCCGGCGCGGGGGCTTTACATCGGCGGCCTGCCGGTGCCCGGGCAGGGTCGCGCTCGTTCTGCTGCTGACGGAAATGCGGACAAGCTAGAGTACCACACTCTCACGGCTTAGATGACATTCCAGCGCCGTCCTTCATCCTGGAATATAGCCGAGTGGCTTATCTCTAATGGTTTTGCATCTTTTGCTTGTACCATAATCAGAACTCGTATGGACATTATGCTCAATGGGTATAGATTTTCTGGATATCTGTTCGCCTGACCGTGATCTATCCGGAGATCGTATGAATTCATCCCGATTTTATAAGACAAGAATCCATACTCTAGTGAATCATCATTGTAAAGCGTTGCTTCTTTATCCTGAAGTGGAAGCGGAATCCTGCCTCCGGCCTTGAAAATCTCTTCAAACCCATCTACTGTCTTCTGAGGGTCTGTAACATCGTTAACCAGAATATCGATAATCGATACTCGCAAATTATACATTGCTTCTGGCTGCTTTTTTTTCTTACGCAATACAATAAAAAAATAATTTCGCTCAGCCTTTCCTTCTCCGTCACGGCCGGTTATTCCATAAATTGAAGTCTCTATCTCCAACTTTAGATCAAACTTAAAATTCTCACAATTTTCTAAGGCGGGCGCCTGGCTATCATCTATTGCTCTGCCCGCGTTCTGTATCCTGTGCGGTAGCCAAAAGTACGCACCAACGATCACGACAATTATTGTCGGAATCCAAATTGGCGGACTAATAAGGATATCAGCCATGGACTTAGCCCAGGTCGGTTGCGTCCACTGGCCGTATATCAAATCGAAATCGCCGAGCCGTGCAAGAGGTTCTTCCAAGCCTTTTAAGAGGGGCTTGGTGATTCCCCAAAGCCAACGCAGCACTACGTCGGCGCCCGCATAAATTCCTACCCCCTTCAGGAGTCCGTTCACCTTTCCCGTTTTCATGCGAGCAGCCTAACGCAGCCCTCTGTCCGGTGTAAACTAGATAGTCCCAGATGCTTGTTCACGCTCACAGCAACATAGGATGCGGCATCCTATTCTTATTTTCGATTTCACTGGATTTCGGGAATAATATTGCCGGAGCGGTGCTGCAAGTCAATCGGAGCAACGGGCCGCATATCGCTGCGCGGGCCGGCTAGATCCAGATGAAGCGCCGCATGCGGATGTTGAGGACGATGGCGATGCCGACCATCATGGTGATCATGGACGAGCCGCCGTAGCTGAAGAACGGCAGCGGCACCCCCACGACGGGCAGCAGCCCCGTGGCCATGCCGATGTTGATCAGCACCTGCAGGCCGATCATGGTGGCCACGCCCATCGAGACGAACGCGCTGAAGCGGTCGTGGGTCTGGAACACCACGGAAACCGCGCGCAGCACCAGCGTCGTGTACAGCCCCAGCAGCACCACCACGCCCAGGAAGCCCCACTCCTCGGCGAAGATGGAGAAGATGAAGTCGGTGTGCCGGGCGGGCAGGAAGTTGAGCGAGCCCTGCGTGCTGTGCCCGTACCCCTTGCCGAAGAAGCCCCCGCTGCCGATGGCCACGCGGGACTGGATCACGTGGTAGCCGGCGCCCAGGGGGTCCTGCTCCGGATTCATGAAGGTGAGCAGGCGCCGCTGCTGGTAGGGGCGCAGCACGAAGGAGATGAAGGGGCGGAAGCCCCGCTCCACCACGGCGTCTTGCAGCTCCGTCTCCCCGAACAGGGCCGGGTTGGCGTTGAGCCGCTGGCGCACTATGCCCGGCAGGTAGTACTGCTGCCCCTTCATGCGCGCCAATGCCGCCAGCTGCGGCTCGGCATAGGTCTCGTGCTCGAGCTGGGTCAGCAGCGCATCGTCGATGCGGTAGAGGCCCAGCTTGAAGCTCGCCACCAGGGCCACGATGGCCAGCACGGCCACGATGGCCAGGTAGGTCAGCAGCCGCAGGCGCAAGCCCGCCATGATCAGGATCGGCAGGAAGATGATCGGCAGCAGCAGCGCCGTGCCCAGATCCGGCTGGTTGACGATCAGGAAGAACGGCACCAGCACCAGCAGCAGCGGCACCAGCATGCCGCGCAAGCCCACGTTGCCCACGCGCCGTCCGTCCCGCAGGTAATAGGCGATGGCGAGCACGGTGGTGAACTTGGCGAACTCGGAGGGCTGCACCGCGAAGGGCCCCACAAAGAACCAGCGATCCACCTGGCCGTCCCTGGCGCTCCACAGCAGCAGCAAACCCAGCGAGACGACCACCGCACCGTGGAACAGGTACGACCACTGGCCGATGGTGCGGAAGTCCACCAGCAGCACGGCGAAGCCCGCCGCCAGGCCCAGGCCGATCCAGTAGAGCTGGCGCAGCCAGAAGTGCGGATCGCCCGGATAGCCCTTCGAGGCCGAGTAGATGCCGGTCACGCCCAGCAGCGAGATCAGCAGCGCCAGCCCCAGCAGCACCCAGTCGAAGTTGGCGAGCAGACGGCGATCGAACATGGCGGGCAGCGACTCCTGGGGCCGCGGGAGGGGGGTGGCGGGCCGGCGCGACGAGGCGGCCCCTGATGAACCTACGCCTGCGCAGCGGGGCTGCCAAGCGGCCACGATGACCCTGTTGCGATGACATCGCGCCGCGGATGTGGAAGGATCGATGGACGTGGCGCGGCCGGCGCCGGCACGCCCGGAGCCCCTCGCAGCGCAGCGCCCACCGTCCTCCGTCCATGAGCGCCACCACCGCCTCCGATCCTCGCCGCAAGCTGCGCGTGCTGCTCGCCAAGCCCGGCCTGGACGGCCATGACCGCGGCGTGCACGTCATCGCCTCGGCCCTGCGCGATGCGGGCTTCGAGGTGATCTACACCGGCCTGCGCCAGACGCCCGCCGCGATCGTCCAGGCGGCGATCCAGGAGGACGTGGACGCCATCGGGCTCTCGTCCCTCTCCGGCGCGCACATGACCGCCTTCACCCAGGTGCTGGCCCAGATGCGCGAACAGCGGCTGGAGGGCGTGCTGCTCTTCGGCGGCGGCATCATCCCCAAGGGCGATGCGCGGGCGCTCAAACAGCAAGGCGTGGGCGAGCTGTTCGGCCCTGGCACGCCCCTGCAGGACATCATCGACTACCTGCAACGCAGCATCCCCGCCGAGCGGGAGTAGATGGGGTCCCGAGAAGGCTCGGACGCCGAACCTCACCTCGTCCCGCCCTTGGCGGGACCCCCCTCTCCGCGGCGCCGCTGGTTCGCCCCGCGAGCGGGGCTCACGGCGGAGAGGGGATCGGGGTCGCAGCCGCGCGGATCCCGGCTCCCCCTTCTCCGTTTGCGGAGAAGGGGGATGGGGAGATGAGGTTTACTCGACAACGATGCTGGCCCTCTTCTTGGGACGGCTTGTAGTCACCGCTGCGGGATCGGTAGTGGGGCACTCCGTCTTCCCAGACCCGCAACATCCCGTCCATGAGCCCACCGCCACCGTCCGGAGTCTCCCCAGTGGCTGCCGATCCGACGCCCCCGCACCCGATCCTCTTTTTCGATGGCGACTGAGGGCTGTGCCGCCGGGTCGTGCACCGGGTGGCGCGGCTGGATCGGGCGGGGCGGCTGCGCTTCGCGCCGCTGCAGGGCGAGACCGCGCGCCGTCTGCTGCCGGCCGCGCTGACGCAGTCGCTCGCCACGGCGGTGCTGCTGGAGGCGCGCGACGGTGTTGCTGCCCTGGCGCTGCGCTCCGCGGCGATCCTGCGCGTGTGGGAGTTGCTGCCGCCTCCCTGGCGCTGGCTGGCCCTGCTGCGCGCCGTGCCGCGACCCTTGCGCGACGGCGTCTACGACTGGGTCGCCGCCCGCCGCCAGCGCCTCTCGCTGGGGCCGCTGGAGTGGCCGCTGGAATGGCATAGTGCCCTCACGCCCGAGCAGCGCGCACGCTTCCTGCCGTAACGCACAACAGCAACAACCATGGAACCACAGATGGACACAGATGAACGCAGATCGGAACAGCAAGACGGACGCTGACGGACGCTGAAAACTGGCTGAACGGAATCGGACCCCGACGCATCCGCTCCAAGTTCGTTAATGAACCATGTGGCGCGGGAGAGATGTTTAGAATCTGTGTTTATCTGTGTGAATCTGTGGTTTCCAGCAGTTCCGCGTGCATCGGCGGTTCCGTTTATGCCGGCACCGAGAGCAGCTTGATGAGCTTGAAGAGGTAGGACTTGCTGATGCCCAGCAGCTGGGCCGTCTGCACCTTGTTGTTGCCGGTGCTCTGCAGGGCCTCCATCAAGAGCTGGCGCTTGTATTTCTTGACGAGGGTATCCAGGCTGCCCTTGCCCGAGGCGAGGGGCTCGCCGGTCAGGTTGGGCGTGAAGCTGTCGGGCAGGGCGTCGGTGCCGATGGTGCGGCCATCGGTGAGGGCCACTGCCCGCTCCACGAAGTGGCGCAACTCGCGCACATTGCCCGGCCAAGGATAGTCGTACATGAAGTGCACGACCTCGCGCGAGAAGTGCATGGGCTCGGAGCGGTTGAACACCTCGCAGAATTCCTTCAGGAAGTGCTCGCCCAGCAGCTTGATATCCCCCCGCCGGTCGCGCAGGGGCGGGATATGGAAGCTGACCACGTTGACGCGGAACACCAGGTCTTCGCGGAAGGCGCCCTCCTGCACCATGCGGGGCAGGTCGCGGTGCGTGGCGGCGATCAGGCGGAAGTCGGTCTCGATGGGCGTGTTGCCGCCCAGGCGCTCGAAGGTGCGCTCCTGCAGCACGCGCAGGAACTTGGCCTGCAGGCGCGGGCTCATGTCGCCGATCTCGTCCAGGAAGAGCGTACCCTTGTGCGCGTATTCGAACTTGCCCTTGCGGCGCTCCACGGCGCCGGTGAAGGCGCCCTTCTCGTGGCCGAACAGCTCGTCCTCCACCAGCGTGTCGCTGAGCACGGCGCAGTTGAGGGGCACCATGCGCTGCAGGCGGCGGTCGCTCAGGGTGTGCACGGCCTGGGCGAAGATCTCCTTGCCCGTGCCGGTCTCCCCGGTGATGAGGACGGAGACGGGCGTGGAGGCGATGCGGCGGATCTGCTCCAGGATCTGCTTGATGCGCCGGTCCACGCCCACGATGCCCAGCTCGACGCGCTGCGCGTCGTTGAGCGGCGTGACGGCGCTGCTCGCGCCATTGCCGGAAGCCGAATGGCGCGCCAGCGCGGGCCGCAGCGCGCGCAGCCGCTCCACGCGCTTGAGCACGACCCCCAGCTCCTCCGGGTCGAAGGGCTTGGTGAAGACGTCCAGCACGCCGATGTCCAGCAGGTGCGCGGCGACCTCTTTCCGATCCGAGCGCGTGATGATAAGGATGGAGGGTGGCGCCGGCTCGGCCAGCAGCCGTTCCACCATGGCCACGGCGGCGGCTTCGCTGGGGTCCGGCTCCTCGAGCAATTCCATCAGCACCACGTCCGGGGTCAGGCGCTGCAGGATATTCAGCGCTTCCTCGCGGCTGACGGCCTCGTGCAGCTCATGCCCCTTGCGCAGCGCCCAGAACAGATGGCGCCGGACAATCTCGTTCTCGTCGATGATGAGGATGTTCATAAGCCACCGCACGCCTCAGCGGGCGCGCTTACGACGGCACCGTCAGTGCGGATGAGCCAGCCCGCGCGCTGCTGGGCCCAGATGCCCCGCCCGATCGTCTGCCTGGCCCCCATGGACGGCGTCACGGACAGCGCCTACCGGCGCCTCGTGCGCAGCTTTGCGCCGGACGTGGTGCTGTTCAGCGAGTTCACCAGCGCGGAGGGGTTCCTGCGCAGCGAGCGCGTGCGCCAGCGGCTGCACTTCGTGCCGGAGGAGCACCCGTACTTCGTCCAGTTGTTCGGCAACGATCCGGCGGCGTTCCGGGAGGCGGCCCTGACCCTGGAGCAGCAGGGGGTGGCCGGGTTGGACGTGAACATGGGCTGTCCGGCCAAGAAAATCGTTCATTCTCAACATGGTAGCGGCTTGATGCGGGATGTCAATCAAGCCTGCCGCATCGTGG